>DUUT01000110.1 GCA_012841405.1 Chloroflexota bacterium | reverse complement strand
GCCGGAGGATGACGATGCGCCGCCACGGGCGGACGCGTCCGACGACGGCGAGGCGTCCGCCACAGCGGACGAGCCGGCTGCGCCGCGGCGGTCCCCCCGGCGTGGCGCCCGCTCGGCCAAGGCTGTCGATCTCGGTTCACCCCTAACGACCCTCCGCGGCGTGAGCACGGTGAATCAGGAACGGCTCGCCCGGCTCGGTCTCCACGAGATTCGCGATCTGATCACCTACTACCCTCGGCGGTACGACGACTATTCGGCGCTACGTACCATCAACCGCCTCTCGTATGGCGACGAGGTGACCATCGTCGGTGTCGTCTCCAAGGTCAAGTTGCAGCGCCTTCGCAACGGGCGGACGATTGTGCGGGTGGCGCTGTCGGATGGTACCGGCACCATCGAGGCGCGGTGGTTCAACCAACCCTACCTCGAAAAGCGCTTTCGCCCCGGCATGGAGATCGTCGTCAGCGGCAAGGTGGACGAGTACCTGGGACGCCTCCTCTTTACCTCCCCCGAGTGGGAGCCGCTACAGCGCGATCTGCTCCACACGGGGCGCCTCGTGCCCGTCTATCCGCTCACGGAGGGCGTGAGCGGGCGCTGGTTGCGGCGCATCATCAAGGGGGCGCTCGATGGCTTTGCCAGCCGGGTCATCGACCCCCTGCCCGCGGACCTCATCGCGTCCGAGGGGCTGCTGGGCATCGGCGAAGCGCTCATGCAGATGCACTTTCCCGACAGCCACAAAGCCCTAGAGCGCGCCCGGCACCGGCTCTGCTTTGACGAGTTCCTGTTGCTGCAACTCGGTGTGCTGCGGCAGCGTCGCGCGTGGCGCTCGCAGACCTCCGCAGCGATGGTGCTGCCCGCGGAGGAGCGCGATGCCTTTATCGCCAGCCTCCCGTTTCCATTGACGGGCGCGCAGCGCCGCGCGATCGACGAGAT
Organism: Chloroflexota bacterium; assembly: GCA_012841405.1. Lineage (GTDB taxonomy): Bacteria > Chloroflexota > Anaerolineae > UBA1429 > UBA1429 > DUUT01. The sequence continues at coordinate 53,401 of DUUT01000110.1, read as the reverse complement.
TCTTGCGGATATGGCCACGCCGATCCCCATGAGCCGGCTGCTGCAGGGCGACGTGGGCTCGGGCAAGACGATCGTGGCGGCGGCCGCCATCCTCGCGGCGGTGCGCAGTGGGCGGCAGGCGGCCGTCATGGCCCCCACGGCCATCCTCGCGGAACAGCACTATGAGACGCTGACCTCGGTCTTTGTGGGGCCGCACGCGGTGCGTTGTGCGCTGCTCCTCGGGGGGATGCCCGAGTCGGAAAAGGAGCGCGTGCGCGAGATGGCGCGCACCGGCGAGGCCCAGGTGCTCATCGGCACCCACGCGCTGATCCAAGAGACCGTCGAGATGGCGGATCTGGGCTTGGCCGTGGTGGATGAGCAGCATCGCTTTGGCGTGATGCAGCGTGCGGCGCTGCGCGACAAGGGCGGCGAACGCCAGCCGCACACGCTGGTCATGAGTGCGACGCCGATTCCGCGCACCCTGGCGCTTACCGTCTATGGCGATCTCGACGTGTCGGTGCTAGACGAGATGCCACCGAACCGCCAGCCCGTCGTCACGGCGGTGCGCGACGCCCGGAGTCGCGAGCGCATCTATACATTTATCCGCACCCAGGTGCGCGAGGGCCGGCAGGCGTTCATCATCTGCCCGCTGGTCGAGGAGAGCGACAAGACGGAAGCCAAAGCTGCCGTTGAGGAGCATGCGCGCCTGCAGCGTGATGTCTTTCCCCAGCTCAACTTGGGCCTGCTCCATGGGCGCATGAGTGCCGATGAGAAGGAGCAGGTGATGGCCGATTTCCGCCGGGGCACGTACCACGTGCTCGTTTCGACCTCGGTCATCGAGGTCGGGATCGATGTGCCGAACGCCACCGTCGTCCTCGTGGAGGGCGCCGACCGCTTTGGCTTGGCGCAGTTACACCAGTTCCGGGGGCGCGTGGGGCGCGGTGCGCACCGATCGTACTGCATCCTGCTCTCCGATGACCCCTCGGATGAGGGGCTGCAGCGCCTGCGCATCATGGAAGAGACCAGCGATGGCTTTGCCCTGGCGGAGCGGGATCTGGAGATGCGCGGCCCCGGTGACTTTTTCGGCGTGCGGCAGCATGGGCTGCCGGCACTCAAGGTGGCGCGGCTCAGCGACAGGGCCGTCCTCGAGCGGGCACGTGCCGCCGCCATGGCCCTCTTTGAGCGCGACCCGGACCTCGCCTTGCCAGAGCACCGTGCCCTCGCCACCAGCGTGGACTACTTTTGGGCGCCCGCTGATCTCTCATAACTGGAGGTCCCTGTGACCATCGCCGTCTATCCCGGTACATTTGATCCCGTCCATTTCGGTCATATCGACATCGCTGAGCGGGCGCATGCGCTCTTTGGCAGCGTCGTGGTGGCTGTCTATGACAGCCCTCCAAAGAACGTGCTCTTTTCTGTGGAAGAGCGCGTCGCGCTGATGCGCCATGCGCTGGAACACCTCCCCAATGTGGAGGTGGCACGCTATAGTGGGCTGACGGTGGATTTCGTTCGGCAGGTGGGCGCTCAGGTCATGGTACGCGGCTTGCGCGCCATCACGGATTTCGAGTACGAGTACCAGATGGCGCTGATGAACAGCCGACTGGCGCCTGAAATCGAGACCCTCTGCCTGATGACGAGTCTGGAGTACACCTTTATCAGCTCCTCCATCGTGAAGGATGTGGCTTCGTCGGGTGGGTCGGTGGCGCGACTGGTGCCGGCCCATGTGGAGGAGGCGCTGCGCCGGCGGTTGGCTTTGCCGCCCTGCGGAAAGGAGTAGCCGCCATCGACATCCTGCATCTCGTGGACCGGCTGGAGGACCTCGTCGAGCGCGGTTGGCGGTCGCCGGTGGGGCGCAAGGTGCTGGTCGATGAGGAGATGCTGCTGAACATCATCGACCAGATGCGCATCTCTATCCCGAAGGAGATTCAGGAGGCCGCCGAGGTGCAGGCGGAGCGCGACCGCGTGCTCGCCAGGGCGCAGGAGGAGGCGCGGCGCATCATTCTGCAGGCGCGGGATGAGGCCGAACGCATGCTCGACGAGGACGCGGTGCGATCGTGGGCGCGAGCGGAGGCAGAGGCCATGCTGAGCGCGGCGTACGAGCAGGCGGCGCAGGTGACCGTCGGTGCGGACGCCTACGCCGAAGAGCAGCTCCGCGAGCTGGAGCGCACGGTGAGCGAGCTCGCACGGGTGATCCAGCGCGGCATCGAGACCCTGGCCGCGCGCCGTGCCGAACGAGAGGCCGCAGAGGAGGCTGCCGCGCGCCAGGCCGCGGCCCGAGACGAGGGCTCGGAGGTGACGGCGGATGGCGATACGGCGGGGGACGCAGGTTCGCCGCCGAGCGGCGTCGCCATTGGCGCCTAGCGGGCGCTCCGTGGGTAGGGTAGGCCGAGAGCCTCCCCTTTTGACACCGCCCTACTGCCAGCTTATAATCTGCGGGAGTCAAGTTGGTACGGGTGGAGATACCATGCAGTATAATGTGGCGCAGTTGATCAAAGAGGGCATCGGCGCCTCTCGCCACTATGATATCGTTGGTGACCTGTACGATATCGACGAGAACAACCCCGGGCCGGTACACATTGAAGGAGAGGTGCGCTTGCTGCGCACCATCGAGGGGATACTGGCCGTAGGGAGTGCGCAGATGACGCTGGCCTTCGAGTGCCGACGCTGTCTCGAGGTCGCCAGTGCAGAAATGGCTTACGAGTTCGAAGAGGAGTATGTGCCGTCGATCGACGTCGAGACGGGGGTCAAGCTTCCCATCGGGGAAGACTATGGGCCCGAGGTGGTCATCGATGAGCACCATATCCTCGACCTGACCGAAGTGTTACGACAGTACGCCGTGACGGCGACGGCCGACCTCAACCTCTGTCGGCCGGGCTGCAAGGGGCTCTGCCCCGAGTGTGGCGTGAACCGTAACATTGAGACGTGTACCTGTGACCTATCGCGAGTGGATCCGAGGTTCGCGGCGTTGGCCAAGCTCCTCGATCACGATGCGGACGGCAACTAGAGCGAAAGGGATAGAAGGGATATGACGCCGCTACCAAAGAGGAAACAGTCCAAGGGAAAGACGCGCCGTCGTCGTAGTCACGATGCGCTGGTGATGACCAAGCTCGTCGAGTGCCCGTCGTGCCACGCCATGCGGTTGCCCCACCGGGCCTGCCAGAACTGTGGCAACTACCGTGGCCAGGCGGTTCTTCGGGTAGAGAGCCAGAGCTAACGGAGCATCGTCACGACGAGGGCCGCTCAGCGCATGTTCGAGGCGGCCCTTTTGTTCACTCGGCTCGTCTTGATGTACGAGATCGCGAAAGGAAGCCCCACCGGTGGAAGAACGTCAGGGAACGGTGCGCATCTCGCCCCAGGTGCTATCGACCATCGCCCGATTGACGACGCTGGCGGTGCCCGGAGTGCTGCGCATGTACCGGGAACTCCCGAGTAGCGTCGATCGCCTGCTGAAGGCGCGTGGCGTGGGGGATGGGGTTCGGATCGAGGTCGTCGATGATGCCGTTACGGTAGACCTCCACATCGTGGCGGCGTCGGATGTGAGTCTGTACGATTTGGGTAGAGAGATCCAGTCCCGTGTGGCGCGCGCGATCAAGGATATGGTGGGTATGCCGGTTCTGGCGGTGAACGTGCATGTAAAGAATGTCGGCAGTCGTCCCGCCGCCGGTGAGGGACAGGGTGGGGAGCAAGCTTGAAACTCAGGCGACGGGCTCGGATTGTAGCGTTGCAGGCGTTGTTCGAGGTCGATACCACCCAACATATCCCTGATACCGTGCTGGAGTGGCGCCTGGAAGAGGTGCCTCTGCCGGCCGCGGGGGAGAGCTTTGCCCGCAAGCTCGTCTACGGTGTGCTGCAGCACAGAGAGTCTCTCGATGCGGTGATTCACCACATCGCGCCCGAATGGCCCATCGAGCAGATGGCGCCGGTGGATCGCAACATCCTGCGGCTGGCAGCCTACGAGATCCTGGTGGACGGGAGTGCGCCACCCAAGGTGGCCATCAACGAAGCGGTGGAACTCGCCAAGTCGTTCGGTAGTGATAGCTCGGGCCGATTCGTCAACGGCGTCCTAGGGACCCTGCTGTCGGAGCGGAGCAAACTGCTCGCCGCCTTTCCGATGGTGGCAACCCTGGAGCCGGCCGGCGAGGCGGGGCCTGCACCCTCGACCAATGGGGTGCATCCCGAGTCGGGAGGCCATGACACGGCATGAACTTTCTCGGCGTAGGAGTAGGCGAACTTCTTCTCATCCTGGTGATCGCAATGCTCGTCGTCGGCCCGGAACGCATGGTCGAGCTGTCAGGGCAGATGGGAAGGATGCTGGCCAAGTTCCGCGAGCAGAGTGACAGCATTACGCGAGAGTTCAAGGAGGCGTTTACCCTCGAACTAGAGGACGGTGAGGCAGACGCTGCCCCCACGACTGCGGCGGTAAACGCCGCGTCAGCGGCCGCAGCGCCAGCCGCACCTGCGGCGGAGGCGGATGCCGCCACTACCGACGTCGACGAGACGGCGGCGCCGGAGGAGCAAGCGCTCAGCCCCGAGGAGATTGCCGCTCTGGAGGCGGTGCAACTCGAGCAGCGATTGGCGTCTGACCTGGTCGATGGTGAGCTCGAAGTGGCTCTGCCCGAGATGGGCGTTGCTGATGACGGAGCCGAGGCCGAGGAGGAGCTGTACGAGGAGATCGAAGCGGTGGAGGTCGCGCTGGCCACTATCGTCCCGGAGGACGAGGAAGTAGAGCCCACGACGGTGAACGAAGTGGTTGTGGTCAGCGACGAGGACGTGTCGGCGGAGCAGCCACTCGAGGCCGAGGAGTAGCGCGATGGCGGAACAGTCCCTGGTGCAAGAGGGCGCCCCTGGCGACAAGGAACTGACGATCTTTGAGCACCTGTCCGAGCTGCGCATGCGCATGATTCGGGCTTCGCTGGCTCTGGTGGTGGGCACCCTGATTAGCGTCGTCTTTGCCAGCCGCGCTCTGAGCATTCTCACCCTGCCGTTGGGTGAGCAGGTGCCCCAGGCGATCCACCCTACCGAGCCGTTTGTCGTCTACTTCAAGGTGGCCCTCATCGGCGGGGTGACGCTGGCGATGCCCGTCATCGTCTACCAGATTGTGGCCTTTATGGTACCGGGCCTGATGCCGGAGGAGAAAAAGTACCTCTACTACCTCCTGCCCGGGGTGGCCATCTGCTTCGGCGGTGGGGTGGCCTTTGCGGCGCTCATCATGCTCCCTGCGGCCATCCAGTTCATGCAGGAGTTCTTGGCCACAATCGTGGAGAACCGCTGGACGCTGGACAACTATATCAGCTTTGTGACACGGGTGCTCTTTTGGATGGGAGTGGTCTTTCAGACGCCACTCATCATGTTCTTCATGTCCAAGTTGGGCCTCATCACCCCGCGCAAGCTGTCGCGCTTTCGCAAGTATGCGATTCTGCTGATTTCGATTATCGCCGCTCTCGTGACGCCGACGCCTGACCCGATCAATATGATGATCGTCATGATCCCCCTCTATTTGCTCTACGAGGTGGGCATCATCCTGTCACGCATTGCTGTGATCGGCAGGCCAGGCGAAGAGGACGCCTAGGGGCTGCGCAAGCGCTCACGGAGAGCGTCAAGCCCGTAAGGCGAGTAGCGGCGTTCGATGCGCACGTCACGTGTGATGCTGGGCGCGGACGATGTACGACAGCATCGTCCGCGCCCTTGATATTCTATAATGGGGGTAACTCGCGTGGCCAAGATCCGAACCCTAATACTGGGAGCAGCGGGGCGGGACTTTCACAACTTTAACGTTTTTTTCCGGAACAATCCAGCCTACGAGGTGGTCGCCTTTACCGCCACGCAGATACCGAACATCAGCGGGCGGATCTATCCCCCTGATCTGGCGGGCAGCCTCTATCCGCAGGGCATTCCCATCCTTCCCGAGGAGGACCTGGAGACCATCATCCGCGAGCGCGGCGTCGAGCAGGCGATCCTGGCGTACAGCGACATTTCGCATGGGCAGGTCATGCATACCGCCTCCCGCGTGCTAGCGGCGGGGGCGGATTGGCGCCTGATGGGCCCCAATGCGACGATGCTCCAGGCGCGTGTGCCTGTGGTAGCGGTGTGCGCCGTGCGCACGGGCGCGGGCAAGAGCCAGACCACCCGCCGCGTGGCCAAGCTCCTGCAGAGCACCGGGCGGCGCGTCGTGGCGATCCGCCACCCCATGCCCTACGGCGATCTGAGCCAGCAGGTGTGCCAGCGTTTCGGTGACTATGCCGACCTCGATCGCCATGACTGCACCATCGAGGAGCGGGAGGAGTATGAGCCGCTCATCCGTATGGGGCTCGTTGTGTACGCCGGCGTTGACTATGGCACCATCCTCGAGCGCGCTCAGGAGGAGGCCGATGCCATCGTGTGGGATGGTGGCAACAACGACCTGCCCTTCTACCGGCCGGACGTGCACATCGTTGTCGCCGATCCGCACCGCCCGGGGCACGAGCTGGCCTACCATCCCGGCGAGGCGAACCTGCGCATGGCGGACGCGGTGATCATCAACAAGGTCGAGACGGCCGAGCCCGAGGCGGTGCAGCGGGTGCGTAGCAACGTGCACGCCGTGAACCCCAAGGCGCTGATCGTCGAGGCGGCGTCACCGATTGACGTCGAGGACCCGATGGCCATCGCGGGCAAGCGGGTGCTCGTCGTGGAGGACGGGCCGACGCTGACGCATGGCGAAATGCCCTATGGCGCGGGGGTGGTGGCCGCGCGGCGCTTTGGCGCCGGCGAGATTGTCGATCCGCGCCCCTACGCGGTGGGATCGCTGGCAGAGACGTACCGGCAGTACCCCACCACCGGGCCAGTGCTGCCGGCGATGGGCTATGGCGCGGAGCAGCGTCGCGAGTTGCAGGAGACGATCGATGCGGTGCCGTGCGACTTGGTGCTTATCGCCACGCCCATCGACCTCGGCCATGTGATCTCTATCAAGCGGCCGGCCCAGCGCGTGCGCTATGACCTGCAGGAGATCGGTCGCCCCACGCTGACCGATGTCCTCCAGCCCTTCCTCGCCTAAGCGGGGAGGGCAGCTGCCTGGGGTGTCAAGAGCCATTTGGTTGCGGAGGGGGCGCCTCGTCGCGCCCCCGAACGCTCACCGCGGGTTTTAACCCGCGGCGAACGTGGCCAAGCCCGATGGCGCAGACGCCATCGGGCGCTCGTCTACAGGTGTTCCAGGACTTGTTGGGCGTGGCCCTCAGGGGTAACCTTGGGAAAGGCCTTGAGAACCCGCCCATCCTCCCCCACGATAAACGTCGAGCGTAGGATGCCCTCCGTCTTTTTGCCAAAGATCGTCTTTTCGCCCCAGGCCCCATACTGCTCGGCCACGGCGTGGTCGGGATCGCTCAGCAGGTAGAAGGGCAGGCCGTACTTGGCGCGAAAGCGCTCGTGCGAGGTGGGCGGATCGGGGCTGATGCCGATGACCACCGCACCCTTTTCGAGGAACAAGTCATAGGCGTCGCGGAAACTGCACGCTTCCGTGGTGCATCCTGGGGTGTCGTCCTTGGGATAGAAGTAGACGACCACCTTTTGGCCACGAAAGCTACTGAGACGTACCTCTTCTCCTCGATCCGATGTTAGAACGAAATCCGGTGCAATGGCGTTCTCGTGTAGCACGGTGAAGGCTCCTTTCCACTGTCAGATGCCCTATCTTATAATACTAGCGTGAATTTGTCGATATTATCGCTTGACGCGCCTCGTTGTTGCTCCTAAGATGGCGCCAGTGTAGGCACCATACGCGCGGGAGGTGGGAAGCATGGCTCAGCTGCGGCAGTTCCCTGAGGGTTTCGTGTGGGGTACGGCCACCGCCTCGTTCCAGATTGAGGGAGGGCGCAACGAACGCGGTGACTGCATCTGGGACGACTTTTGCCGGTGGCCGGGCAAGGTGCACGCCGGCGACACCGGCGATGTTGCGGACGACCACTACCACCGCTTTTGCGACGACGTAGCGCTGATGGCCGAGCTTGGCCAGAACGCCTATCGCTTTTCCATCTCGTGGCCGCGGGTGTTGCCCGAGGGCGCGGGGGAGGTCAACGAAAAGGGGCTCGATTTCTACTCCCGCTTGGTCGACGAGCTGTTGGCCCGGGGGATCGACCCCTACGTCACCCTCTACCACTGGGATCTACCCTCGGCTCTCCAGCGCATGGGGGGCTGGGCGGCGCGCGACACGATCTATCGCTTTCAGGACTATGCGGCGGTCGTCGCCGATCGGCTCGGCGACCGCGTAAAGAACTGGATCACGCACAACGAGCCGTGGGTGGTGGCCTTTTTGGGTAACCTCCATGGGCAACATGCGCCGGGGTGGGAGGATCTCGGCTTGGCGCTGCAGGTGGGGCACCACACCATCGTGTCCCATGGCCTGGCGGTGCAGGCGCTCCGGGCGCGCGGCGGAGCCGATACGCGGGTGGGCATTACCCTCAACTTTAGCCCAGCCTACCCTGCCAGCGATCGCGCGGAGGACGTGGCCGCCGCGCGGATGCACGACGGCTACTCCAACCGGTGGTTCCTCGACCCCGTGTTTGAGGGGCGCTACCCCCAGGATCTCTGGGATGCCTATGGCTACCAGGTACCGCGCGTGGCACCGGGAGACATGGAGCTCGGTAGCCAGCCCATCGATTTCCTCGGTGTGAACTATTATACGCGGGCGGTGGTGCAGCATGATCCGCGGGGGTGGCTGGGCTATCGTACCCTCAAGCCAGAGGGCGAGTACACGGCCATGGATTGGGAGGTGTTCCCCCAGGGGCTCACCGACCTGCTGGTGCGATTGACGCGCGACTATGGCGCGCCACCGCTGTACATCACCGAGAACGGGAGCGCCTACGAGGATGTGGTCTCGGAGGATGGGCAGGTGCACGATCCACAGCGGGTGGCGTACCTGCGCCAGCACCTGGCGGCATGCCTGGACGCCATCGAACAGGGCGTCCCGCTCAAAGGGTACTTTGCGTGGAGCTTGGTGGACAACTTTGAGTGGGCGTTCGGCTACAGCCGTCGCTTTGGTATCGCGCATGTCGACTTTGGCACACAGCGGCGTACGCTCAAGGATAGTGCCCGGTTCTTTGCTGCGGTGATAGCCCAGAATGCGGTCGAGGTCTAGCGAGGATAGGAGGGAGACGGTGGGGGACGTTCAGGCCCTGAAGGATCAGGTATGCCGGCGCATCGATGCGCACCGCGACGAGATCATTGCTCTGGGAGAAGATATCCGCGTTCATCCCGAGTTGGGCTTTAAAGAGTTCCGCACGGCAGAGATCGTCGCCAACCATTTCAGCCGCCTAGGAATCCCCCACGAGACGGGTATCGCCGTGACGGGCGTCAAGGGGATGCTGACGGGGCGTCGTTCGGGTGCGACGGTGGCTTATCTGGGCGAACTGGACTCGGTGTTGGTGCGCGGCCACCCGGATGCCGACCCGACGACAGGAGCGGCGCACGCCTGCGGCCACAACGCACAGATCGCCAACCTCATCGCCCTGGCCTATGGGCTGGTGGAGAGCGGGGTGATGGACGCGCTGGATGGGAACATCAGCCTTATGGCGGTGCCCGCCGAGGAGTACGTCGAGGTAGAGTATCGGCTCGGCCTCAAGCGGCAAGGCACCATCGAGTTCCTCGGTGGCAAGCCCGAGATGATCCGCCTCGGTGCCTTCGATGACGTGGACATGGCCATGATGACGCACCAGACGAGCCGCACCGAGCCCGGCCTGCTGAGCGTCGGTGGGCCCAGCAACGGCTGTCTCGTCAAGCTGATTCGCTACGTGGGCAAGGCGTCCCACGCCGGCGGTTCGCCGCATCAGGGGGTGAACGCCCTCAAGGCGGCCATGCTGGCGCTGCAGGCGATCGATGCGAACCGCGAGACGTTCAAGGATGACGACCACATCCGCGTACACCCCATCATCACCAAGGGGGGCGAGCTGGTGAACGTGATCCCCGCCGATGTGCGCCTCGAGACGTACGTGCGCGGCGCGAATGTGGAGGCCATCGTCGCCGCCGCGCACAAGGTGGATCGCAGCCTCAAGGCCGGCGCCTTGGCCGTTGGCGCTACCCTCGAGCTGACGACGCTGCCCGGTTACCTCCCCCGGCTCGTGCATCCCGGGCTGGTGGATGTCTACCACGAGAACGCGGCGGCGTTGGTGGGCGCGGACCAGTGGTGGGAGCCATCCTTTGGCGCCGGTTCGACCGATATGGGTGACGTCAGCCACATCATGCCCGCCATCGAAGCGAACGCCAAGGGCTGCATCGGTACAGGGCACGGGGCCGACTTTATGGTGAGCGATCCCGAGATGGCCTACCTGATGCCCGCCAAGGTGGCGGCGATGACGCTCATCGATCTGCTGGTTGATGGCGCTGCCCGGGCACAGGCGATCAAGGCCGAGACGACGCCAGCCATGACCAAGGAGGAGTACCTGCGCTTCATGCGCGGCCTGGCGCAGGACGTGGTCTGGAAGGGGGATGGCGCCACGGTGTGAGGCGCGCCGGCCCCTGCAAAAAGGGATCGTTCGGCAAGCACAGAGGCGGCGACACGCCGCCTCTGCCATGTTCTCTCATAGGAGCCATGTGATGAAGGTGCGTAGAGACGTTTTTCGCCCATCCTACCCGACGCCTGCGGCAATGATCACCTGCGCGACGCCCGACGGGCGGCCCAACATCATCACCCTGGGCGAGGTCTATATGCTCTCGCTCGAGCCGCTGGTCATGGGCATCAGCATCCGTCCGCAGCGCTATTCCTACGGCGTCATCGCCGAGACGCGCGAGTTCGTGGTGAACTATGTCACCGAGGAGCTAGCGGCGCAGACGGATTATTGCGGGATGGTGTCTGGGCGCGACGTCGACAAGTTTGCGGCGACCGGGCTCACCCCCGAGCCCGCTGCCGAGGTGCAGGCGCCGCTCATCGCCGAGTGCCCGCTCAACATCGAGTGTCGCGTGCGCGACATCCTGCCGCTGGGCTCGCACCACGTGTTCGTGGCCGATGCGGTGGCCACCCATGTGGAGGAAGCGATCCTGGACGCCAACGGCCAGGTCGATCCGGAGCGGGCGCGCGCCATCGCCTTTATCGGCAGGGCGTACTGGAAGGTGGAGGGGTTGGTCGACCGCGCCTTTGTCCCTGGCCGGCGGTTCCGGCCGGCGGGTCGGTAGGCCGTAGCCGCCCGGTGAACGCCGGGCGGGTAAACCGATAGGCGGACGTGCCACGCCCCCGACGGCTGCATAGCCGGCCGTCGGGGGCGGTCTCTATGCCGGTCGATACTCGGCCTTACCGGAGCAGCTCGGCTTCCTGGAGGATGCGCCGGATGGCGTCTCGGGTGGGCTCGTCGGCGGCGCGAAGCGGCGGCCGGGGGGCGCCCCCCCGATAGCCCAATAGATCGAGGGCGGCCTTGAGGCCGGCGATGCCATAGGCCGTCGTCACGGCGCGCGCCACGGGCATCATGCGGAACTGGATGCGCGCCGCTTCGGCCGCCTGTCCTGCCGCCACGAGGTCGCGGATGGCCACGCACTCGCGGGGCGCCACGTTCGCCAGCGCCAGGATGCCCCCGTCGGCGCCGATCTGCAGCCCGCTCACGTAGGCGCCGGCGTTGCCGATGAGGATCGAAAAGCCGTCCGGGCAGAGGCGCCGCAGGTTGATGAGCTGCCCGATATCCCCGGCGCTGTCCTTCACACCGACGATGTTGGGATGTGGCGCCATGCGGGCCACCGTCTCGGGCGAGAGGTTCAGGTGGGTGAACTTGGGGACGTTGTAGGCCAGCACCGGTACAGGGGAGGCGTCGGCGACGGCCTCATAGTGGCGGACCATGGCCGCATCGTGCACCTGCGCACCAAAAAAGGAGGGGGTCATCACCAAGACGGCGTCGGCGCCTGCTTCAGCCGCGCTGCGCGTGAGCGCGATGGTGGCCGCGGTGGATTGCAGTCCCGTCCCCGTGATGATGAGCCTCCCAGGTGCGGTCGCTTGGCGAGCGATGCGCGTCAGGGTGACGACCTCATCGGGCGTGAGCAGGGCGCTCTCGCCGTTCGAGCCGGCGACGACATAGCCCGTGAGCCCCGTCTCGTCCCACAGGCGGATGTTGTGCGCCAGAGCGTCGGCGTCGATGCGACCATCGGCGTCGAATGGCGTGGCGATCGGTGGAAAGACTCCGCGAATGCCCATGTGCTGTGCTCCTCGAGAGAAGGGTCGTGGCGGCGTGGCGTCGTAGTGCGATACGAGGTGGTGTTTGGAAAAAGGGCCAGAGCGTCGTTCTGCGCGTAGCGAGCGAGAAACGTTGTCGATGGGCGTCAAGGCCCCTCGCTTACGCTCGGGCGGCATCGTTTCTGCGAAGGGTGCGTTTTTGAGACACGCCCTAGTCGGCGGGGACGGCCCCAGCGCGGCGCCGCGCTCGTGCCGTCCGGCGGAGGCCGGGTGCAGGGGTATCGGGTATGCCCATGGCGATCACCAGCCCAACGAACGCCGCCGCCGCGGCGAACACAATGAGAAATCCATAGCCGGCATGGCTCCAGCGGGCGTTCATGAGATCCATGACCGGCCCCAGAAGGCGCGCACCGGCGGCGGCACCAGCCGTGGACAGATTCGACAGCCCCAGGTACTTGCCCGCCTCGTCGGCGGGAACCATGTCGGTGGCCCAGGCGAAAGAGACAGCCGAAAAGATGCCCATCCCCGCCCCGACGAGGCAGCCGACGCCCCACAGCGCAACGAGGTCGCGCACCGCCAACAGGAGGGCCAGCCCCACGCCCGTCAGGGCACAGGCGATGACGAGCGGCCGCTTGCGGCCCCAGCGCTCCGAGAGACTGCCCGCTGGCAAGGCGGTGACCATGATACTCACGGCGACGGCGGCCATCAGCCCGCTCGTGGCGCGCGATGCGCTGGCGACCTGGAGCACGTCGCGAAAGTAGAACAAGCCGAAGGACTGTACGGCATAGGTACCGAGCAGGACGCAGAAACGAGCGGCGAGGAGCCGCAGATAGTCGCGATGCTGGCCATAGTCGATCTGGGCCAAGGCAGCCAGATGTTCGCGCAGTGAACGGATCGGCCCGGCGTGGGCGGTAGCGGTCGGTTCGTGCACCGTCAGCGTTGTGACGGCGGTGAACACGACCAGGACGCCCGCAATCAGGGCCATCATGGACGCCGCATCCCGCACGCCATCGTCCATGAGGCGCCCGGCAAAGGTGGCGGCGATGATGACGGCGAGCATATCAAAGAGCTGCTTGGCGCCGGCAGCGGGGCCGCGGTGCCCACTCGGAACGGCATCGCGCATCAAGCCCTGCGCAGGGCCATGGGCGATATTCGAGCAGCACTGCAGGAGGACATACGCTCCCGCGATCGCCCAAAAGCTGCGAGCGACTGCCAAGCCGGTGAGGCACAGGAGGCTGGCCGCCGTTCCCGCGAGGATCCACGGTCGCCGACGTCCCAGGTGATGCTGCGTGCCATCGCTGAGAGAGCCGCTGATGGGCTGCACCAGCGCCGCCACCACCAGCCCCGCAAAGGTCAGCAAGCCATAGCTCGTGTTCTTGGCGCTCTCGGGAGCAAAGGCGAGCACCAGCACGGGCAGGACGATAGGGTGCAGCGCATTCCACATGAGCGACACGCCAAACCAGTAGGCGTTGAGCGTGAGGTGGCGATACCAGCGGAATGGGCGGTGCACCATGACGGCATGCTCCGGCTGCCGAGAACTGCACTAGGGATACGTACACTCATCATAGCCGCGCTGGACGGAGGAAGCAAACCGTAATCCCTGCGGCCTGAACGGGGGGAGAGACGCTGGGCGCAGCCCTTTTGACAGAGTGGCAACACACGTGTATCATGCTGAGCTGATTGGCCTTTTTTACGTGGGGCGCCTTCTCGCCCTGCATACGGCGCGACCGGCCTGCCGTGATGTTCCCCGAATGTGGGGTTGGAGTCACCTGGAAGAGGTGAGGACCCCCCCTTTGCGAGCATCGTAGCAACGAAGGCCCGCTCTCGCTCTGGTGGACCTTGGGGGCGCGTGGGCGCGTGTCCATGCCTCGTGCCGCCGTGCGATATACCTCATCTCGTTCTAGGAGGCGGATATGGTTTGGGAGCTAGTAGCGTTACTCGCCGGTGCCATCTCGATCGGCTTGGCAGCCTACCTCTATCGGTGGGTCATGGCGCAGCCGAACGACAACCCCCAGATGAAAGAGTTCTCGGAGGCCATTCAGGTCGGGGCAGCGGCGTATCTGCGGCGCCTATACCAGGCTCTCGCTGGGCTGGCCGCGGTGCTCTTTATCATCGTCCTGATCGTCATCGGGTGGCAGAGCGCCGTGGCTTTTCTCGCTGGGGCGCTCTGCTCGGGTATCGCCGGCTATTTCGGCATGTACGTGGCCACGCGTGCGAACGCTCGGGTTGCGTGGGCAGCCCGCACTGGGCTGGAGAAGGCCTTCCCCGTCGGGTTCTTTGCCGGCGCTGTGATGGGCATGTCGGTGGTGGGCTTGGCTCTCATCGGTATGACCGTGCTCCTCATGATCTTTGGTGATCCCGAGGTGGTGCTTGGCTTTAGCTTTGGTGCCAGCCTCATGGCCCTTCTGGCCAAGGCGGGGGGCGGCATCTATACCAAGACGGCCGATATCGGCGCGGACTTGGTGGGCAAGGTCGAGTTTGACCTGGCAGAGGATGACCCGCGGAACCCGGCGGTGATCGCCGATAATGTCGGTGACAACGTGGGTGACGTGGCCGGTATGGGTGCCGACATCTTTGACTCGTACGTGGCCAGCGTGGTCGCCGTGATGATCCTCGGGTATGCCCTCTATCGCGACAACCCGGCCTACGTGCTCTATCCGCTCCTGCTGAGCGCGGCGGGTATCTTGGCTTCCATGATCGGCATGCTGTTCGTGCGTACGGGGGGGAGCAACGATCCCGGGCGTGCCCTGAACACGGGAACGCTAGCGACGACGGGCATCTTTGCCATCCTGGCGCTGGGTGTCGTGTACGCTGTTGGCGTCGACCAGCCCATGGGCATCTACTGGCCGACGATCGCCGGGCTCCTGGCCGGTATCGTGATCGGCTTTACCTCCGACCGCTTTACGGACATTGACCAGAACGCGGTGCAGTCAACGGCGAACGCGGCCAACACGGGCCCCGCGATCCTCATTCTAGATGGCTTTTCCTACGGTCTGGTGAGCATCGTCCCATCCATCGTGGGCATCGTCATCGCCATGGTCGCCGCCTGGTTCCTGGCGGAGCAGAACGGCCTGGCAGGTACGTACGGCGTCTCGGTGGCCGCCGTGGGAATGCTCGCTATCACGGGCATGATCGTCTCGTCCGATGCCTACGGCCCGATCGTGGATAACGCCAAGGGCTGTGCCGAGGCGGGCCATGAGGACGAAGAGACGATCCGCGTCTGCGACCGGCTGGACGCCGCTGGCAACACGGCCAAGGCGATCACCAAGGGCTTTGCCATCGGCGCGGCTGCGCTGACCGTGTTGGCACTCTTTTCCGCGTATGCCGAGACGGTGGGTCTGACGGCGTTGGACCTGCTGAATCCGGGGATCATCGTGGGCCTGTTCCTCGGCTCCATGATGCCGCCTCTCTTCTCGGCAATGACCATGCTCTCGGTGAGCCGTAACGCCTTCAAGATGGTCGAAGAGATTCGACGCCAGTTCCGCGAGATCCCCGGGATCCTCGAGGGGACCGTTCCCCCCGATAGCACGCTGTGTGTCGACATCGCTACACAGGGCGCGCTGCGCGAGCTGGTGGGGCCCGGCGTGCTGGCCCTCGTCGTCCCCATCGCCGTCGGGCTTGTCCTGGGCACGCATGCGCTGGGCGGCTTCTTGGCGGGGTCGATCGTTACGGGCATCATCTTTGCCCTGTTCATGGCCAATGCCGGCGGGCTGTGGGATAACGCCAAAAAGTTCATCGAGGACGGTGCCCATGGTGGCCCGGGCTCGGAGGCGCACAAGGCGGCCGTGGTGGGTGACACCGTCGGCGATCCCTTTAAGGATACGGCTGGCCCCTCGCTGAACACGCTGATCACCGTCATGTCCCTGGTGGCAACGGTGTTCGCACCGCTGATCGCGCGCTTTGCCCTGTTCGCCCTGTAGGCGCAGCGCACGTCCCGTTTCTGATAGGCAAGGAGCCACCCCGAAAGGGTGGCTCCTTTTGCGTGCGGGCGAATGGTGGGCTAGGCGGTGTGTGGAAAAGGGCCGTAGCGTCGCTCTGAGCGTGACGAGAAACCTTGGCGACGGTCGTCAAGGCCCCTCGCGTACGCTCGGGGCGGCATCGTCTCTACGTCGGGCGCGCCATTGAAACACGCCCTAGGCGCCGTGGTAGTAGACGTCCCAGCCAAGGTATTTGCGAAAGGCCTCATCCAGGGCATCGGCCACCCGGGACGGGTTCACGGCCACGTGATGCTCGAATCCCATCTCGCAGATGTAGGCCAGCAGATCCTGAAACTCGGGCACGCGGATGACGCCATAGCCGCCAAAGGTCTCGACGCTGTCGTCCGTGATCTCGGCCTCGCCGATGTACGCGCGAATGGTGCCCGCATAGTCGTCGGTCGACACGCGGCAGTAGGTGATGGGCGTCGGCTTGATGCGGCCCACGAGCGTGCCGTACGTGTTCTCCTTGCCCACGGTTCCGGCAATGATCTCTTGATAGTCCATGCGTGCCTCGTGCCCAAAGAAGGTCTGGGGCAGGTTGCTGCAGTGGAACACGACGGCCTTGTCGGGATCACTGCCAAAGTTGTTGTTCCAGTCCATCAGGGCGCTGGGCATGCCGGAGGCGAGCGCCATGGCGTACATGCCGATGAGCCCGGTGATGTCCGTCTCGCAGGCGCTGGGCTTGAGGCGATCGCTCATCATGCTCATCACGGTGCAGGGCACCACGCCATAGAACTCTTCCATCGCCGTCCAGCACTGTACGGCCGTGCCATCGAGCTCGTGGTCGTTGACAAAGCGCTCCATCACGACGGCAAACTTGGCCATCTTGACGAGGGCGTCCTGGGGGATGCCGTCTGCCTGCACATAGTCGCGGATGGCGCCGAGCTGCTCCACCACCTGCGGGTCGTCGTCCGCCAGGGCCATGGCCTGGCCGAGGATCTCGGAGAGGTCGACGCTCTCCACCGAGATCCCCGCCTCTTCCAGGAGCTTTTCGCTGTAGCGCACGGTGATGAACGCCGCTGGGCGGGCACCCACCTGGCCAAAGCGCGCTCGCCGCAGCCCATTCACCACACGGCAGATGGCGGCAAAGCGCTGCAGATCCTCGCGAAATGCGGCCGACTCGGGATCGACGGTGTGCAGTTTGGTGAGGGTGTAGGGGATGCCGTATTGGGTCAGGTTGTTGCACGCCGACATCTTGCCGCAAAAGCTGTCGCGGCGATCCTGGATGGACATCTTGTCCGGCTCGTCGGGGAAGGCGTGCACGAGGACGGGCACGTCGAGCCCGGCGAGCCGAATGGCGTCGGCGATGCCGCGCTCCTCACCAAAGTTGGGCAGCGTCACGAGGATGCCGTCGATCTCGTCGCGGTGCGCCTTGAACAGCTCGGCGCACTTTTTCGAGTCCTCATAGGTTACGACGGACCCATACTGGGTATCCTCGAGGCTGAGGGCAATGGCGCCTAGCCCCTCCTCCTCGAGGACCCTGAGGATGGTCTCGCGGCCACTCCTCGCCAGGTGTGCCGGGAAAAAGGCGCGGTTGCCGACGATGACACCTAGTGTCGTCATGGTAGCTGTCTCCTCTAGCCGAATAATCTCGGGTTGCGCGCACGGGCTCCCATTATGCGCCAGTCGGCGCGCAGAGTCCAGCGTGACGGCGGAATGGGGGCCGAGGTATGGTATAATGAAACCGATCCCAGTCGAGGAGGAATCATTGAGCAGTCAATCGGTGGCACTCTACCGTCAGTCGCAGGTGCTTGAGGGTGAGCTCGGGGATGCTCTGCTGACTCTGGAGACGCGGCCCGGGTTTGCCGGCTGGGAGGCGATCACCCCCGCACAACAGCTCTTGGCCGCAGAGGCCGAGATCGGCGCCGGTGAGCGGGTGTTGATCTTGCCGTGCGGGCACGGGGCGTTGGGCGTGTGGCTCGCCAGCGAAACGCGGGCCGATGAGGGGATCCTGCTCGATACCAACATCGTGGCTGTACAGGTGGCGCAGCGTAACCTGGAGGCGACGCGGGCGACGCGCGTCTCGGCACGGGCTGGTCTCCCAGGTGATGTCCCGGGCCCCTTTGATGTCGTGCTGATGACGCTCCCCAAGGGGCGTGAGCTGGCGCGCCTGCATTTTCTCGCCGCGTATCGCGCGCTGCGCGAGGGCGGCAGGCTCTACCTGGCCGGCGCCAACAAGGAGGGCATCAAGAGCACCATCAAGGACGCGGAGGCCCTCTTTGGTCCGTCGATGCTGCTCGCCTACCGGCGCAGCAATCGCGTGGTGCAGTTCATCAAAGAGGCCCGCGAGGAGCCCCTGCCCGAGATGTACCGCGTCCCTGGGATGGAAGCGGGCACGTATGCGCACTATGACATCACCGTGCAGGGGAGCACGTACGCGATCCGCTCGCGGCCCGGCGTGTTCTCATGGCATGACCTCGACCCCGGCACGGCCATGCTGTTGGATGACCTGGAGGTGCACCCCTCGGATGAGGTGCTCGATGTGGGCACGGGGTATGGCATCATCGGCCTGCACGTCGCACAGCGCATTGGCGCCGAGCAGGTGACGCTGGTGGACGTGGACCTGCTGGCCGTCGAGAGCGCCAAGGAGACCTTGCGCGCCAACCACATGGAGGGCGTCGAGGTCGTACTGGGTGATGGCGTGGCGGCGGCGGGCGAGCGCGAGTTCAGCCTGATCGTCAGCAACCCGCCCTTTCACAGCGGCCATGCCCAGGAGGCCAAGATGGTACAGGCGCTGATCGCCGAGGCGTTCGCGGCGCTGCGGCCGCGCGGGAGGCTCGTCCTGGTGGCCAACCGCTTTCTGCCCTACAACCGCTCCATGGAGCGCGTGTTCGGCTCCGTAGAGACGCTAGCCCAGGACACACGCTACCACGTGCTGAGCGCGACCAAGCGGTACCAGCGCAAGGCGCGGGGCAAGCCGCCCAAGGCACGTCGCCAAGACGCCGGTGACGCCGGTGAGGAGACGATCTATGAGATCGAATCATGAGGACATCCGGCGGGTTTGCCATGGCGCCATCGTCGCGTATAATCAAAGCGATCACCGCGACCAAAGACGGCCGCGCCTGGTGTTCCGTAGCGTCCGAGCGGCAGATTCGGTGTAGCGCATCGGCTTCACCAAGGTTTTCTCATCGTGGAGCAGAGGCCGATAGGGGTCCATCCGGCTCTCCGTGTGGACGATACGTCGGCAACGTTAGGCTCGATCGCGCCGAGTTGGTTGGCGGCGCGGATCCGAGCCTCTTTTATATCTCGGACTGGAACGAAATCCGGGGAGGTCGTCATGCCGAACTCGCACGTCGCAGCCTTGGACCCTCTCGAGGCGGAGGATCACGCGGCAAGCTATGCTCCTCACGTCAAACCCACCCTGGCCGAGCGTGACGCGGAGGTGGCCCGCGCGCTGGCCGACGAGGCCGCCCGCCAGGCCGATACGATCGAGCTCATCGCCTCGGAGAACTATGTGAGCAGGGCGGTGCTCGAGGCCCAGGGCTCGGTGCTCACGAACAAGTACGCGGAGGGGTACCCGGGCCGGCGCTACTATGGTGGCTGCCGCTACGTGGACGTGGTCGAAGAGCTGGCCATCCAGCGCGCCAAGGAGCTGTTCGCCGCCGATCACGCCAACGTGCAGCCGCACTCGGGCTCCCAAGCCAATGCCGCCGCCTATATGGCGCTGATGCAGGTGGGCGATGTCGCGCTGGCGATGAACCTCGCCCACGGCGGCCACCTCACCCACGGCCACCGCTTGAGCTTTTCCGGGCAGCAGTACCACTTTGAGCACTATGGCGTGTCGCCGGAGAGCGAGTGCATCGACTATGACGCCCTCGAGGCGCAGGCCGTCGCGCTGCGGCCCAAGCTGCTGGTGGCCGGGGCGAGCGCCTATCCGCGGGTGATCGATTTCGAGCGCTTGCGCGCCATTGCTGATCGTGCCGGCGCTCGCTTGATGGTGGACATGGCCCATATCGCGGGCCTGGTGGCGGCGGGGTTGCATCCCAGCCCGGTACCCTATGCAGACGTGGTGACGACGACCACCCACAAGACGCTGCGGGGCCCGCGTGGCGGGCTCATCCTGTGCACAGCCGAGCTGGCCGCGGCCATCGATCGAGCCGTCTTTCCCGGGATCCAGGGCGGCCCCCTCATGCACGTGATCGCCGCCAAGGCGGTGGCCCTCGGGGAGGCGCAGCAACCCGCATTTGGGCGCTACCAGCAGGCCATCCTCGACAACGCGCAGGCGCTGGCGGGCGAGCTGCAGCGCCTGGGGGTGCGCCTCGTCTCGGGAGGCACCGACAACCACCTGCTCCTCGTGGACCTGCGTCCCCTGGGTATCTCGGGCCGCCGCGCTGAGGTCGTCTTGGAGGACGCCGGTATCGCCACCAACAAGAACATGATTCCCTTTGACCCCAAACCGCCGCGGGTGACGAGCGGTCTGCGCCTGGGAACGCCGGCGGTCACGACGCGCGGCATGGGGCCCGAGGAGATGCGCACCATCGCGCGCCTCATCGTGCGGGTGCTCTCGAACGCGGACGACGAGCTGGTGCTGCGCGAGGCGCGCCAGGAGGCCCTGGCTCTCTGCCAGGCGTTCCCCGTGCCCGCCTGAGCGTCGCAGCGCTCCTTGCAGAGACAAACGAACGGCCCGCCAATGCGGCGGGCCGTTCGCAGTTGTGGGGGGATGCTCGATGGCACGCGCCCTACGGTGTAGCGGTGCAGTGGTACGCACTGTCGGGGTGGTCGTCGGTGCAGAGCTCGACGCCATCAGCCTTCCAGCCGTAGGAGTACTTGGTATCGCGCTTGAGGTACTTGTTAAAGTAGGGCTCGGTGGAACCGTCGCCGGCCTCAACCGGCGCTGCGGTCGCCCGCTCGGGGATGGGGTTGCTCAGGTCGACGGCCACATCCTGGGTGTTGTAGGTATCGATGGCCGTCTGTACGACCTGGTACTCGGCCGTGACCGCCCGACTCTTGGCCGAATCCGTCAGGCCGCCGACGCTCATGGCCACCACCCCCACCAAGATACCGAGGATGGCCAGGA
This sequence comes from Chloroflexota bacterium, assembly GCA_012841405.1. GTDB lineage: Bacteria > Chloroflexota > Anaerolineae > UBA1429 > UBA1429 > DUUT01. Next base: position 32,313 of record DUUT01000110.1, on the reverse strand, counting down.
CGATGAGCAACTCGATCAGCGTGAAACCGTGTTCTTTGCGCATGGGTGTTCTCCTGTCTTAGCTGCTGTACACTGATATTCTCGACCAGCTGTGAATCGAACGCCTCGTTACTCGCCTTGGATGTGCACGACGGCCTCGTCGGGCCTCTGGGGGCACCCCCTCGGCATCTCAGCATGGCCCCATGATAGCAGCGCATCTTGCGCCGAGCGTTAAGATGGCGTTAGGTCGGCGTTAAGGTAGCGTCAAAGTGTGCGCGTGCGTGGCGTGGGAAAAAGCGCGACGGGGTGCCGACACTAGTAGTATCGGCACCCCGCGGTGTGGGTTTAGCAGGCGGTGGGCTCGAGGGTCAGGCGACCTGCAGCAGAGAGCGCATGTGGTCGGGGTTTGCGGCGCGGGCGAGCACCTCATCGAGGGCCACGAGACCATTGCGATAGAGCTCGATGAGGGCCTGGTCTAGCGTCTTCATGCCCAGGCGTTGGCTCGTCTCGATGATGCCGGGGATCTGGTGCGTCTTGGCCTCGCGGATGAGGTTGCGGATGCCCGGCGATGCGGTCAGGACCTCCACGGCAGCCACGCGCCCCTGGCCATCGACCGTCGGCAGCAGGGTTTGGGAGAGCACGCCCTCCAGGATGTTGGAGAGCACGATGCGTACCTGCTGCTGCTGGTGCGGCGGAAAGACGTCGATGATGCGATCGACGGTCAGGGCGGCGCTGTTGGTGTGCAGCGTCGAGAGGACGAGGTGCCCCGTTTCCGCGGCGGTCAGCGCGGCTGCAATGGTCTCAGTGTCACGCATCTCGCCGACGAGGATCACGTCTGGGTCCTGGCGGAGGGCGTGTTTCAGCGCGGAGGCAAAGGTGGGTGTATCCTCCCCCAGCTCGCGCTGCGTCACGAAGCAGCGCTTGTCAGTAAACACGTACTCGATGGGGTCCTCGCAGGTGATGATGCGCCGGCTCGAGCGCTCGTTGAGGTAATCGATCATCGATGCCAGGGTGGTGGACTTGCCACTGCCCGTGGGCCCGGTGACGAGCACCAATCCGCGGGGTTTCATCACCAGCTCCTTGCATACGGACGGCAGGCGCAGGTCATCGATGTTGGGGATCACGACGCTGAGGCGCCGGGCCACGATGGTGATCGTGCCGCGCTGGCGAGCGATGTTCACGCGGTAGCGGGCGGTACTCTCCAGCTCGTAGGAGAGGTCGAGCTCTGGCTCGCGCTCAAAGCGCTCGCGCTGTACGGGATTCGTCACCTGCTCGTAGAGGCGCTGCATGTCATCGGCCGAACACGGGGCGTACTGGGTCTGTGGCACGAGCTCACCACGGATGCGCAGCACGGGCGGGCTGCCCGCCTTGAGGTGGATATCAGAGGCCGCCATCCGCGCGGTGAGGCGCAGCAGCTCATCGATGTGCACCTGGCTGCTAGGCGTGGCTCTTCCCGCGGGAAGGATGGATGTCACCGTTGGGGGGGCCGCTGGACCGCCCCTGCTCAGGGCACTATCGGAAGTCAAGCCCATGGTTTCGTCTCCTTCGTGCTCTGGCCGAGATCGGGCATCCGGCCGAGCCGAATGCATCGCAGGATTATGCGCGGCTGGCGGCAGGGCCCGTGGGTTGCGCGCCGTGCGGTGCTACCGCTACGGCGCTAGCGCCGCAGGTACCAGGCAAGCAACACATCGCCAAACACCATCACGGCGAACGCCGCGACGATGAGGAAAGGTGCGAAGGGAATGGCCGTCTTGCGACCGACGCGGCCGCTGAGGAGCAACACCGCCGCGACGACGCCTCCGAGAATGAACGACCCAAACACCGCCGCTAGGGCACAGGGGAACCCCGTGAGGAGCCCCACGAATCCGGCGAGTTTCACATCGCCGGCGCCCATGCCCTGAGGGGCGATGCGCCAGATGAGCCAAAAGATGCCGAACGCCGCGACACCTCCGACGAGCTGTCCGATGAGCGCGGCCAGTGGGAGCGGTAGCGCCGGCGCCACCCACGCTACCACGCCATAGTGAGCGTAGCGCGGCGCCAGCCAGGCGAGAACCGGCGTCATCACCAGGGCCAGCCCCATGGCGGGCAACACGATGGCGTTCGGCACGCGGCGGTGCTCCAGATCGATGACGAACAGGGCGATCATGACGCAGCCGTACACGGCAATGGCGGCCGTCCAGAGGGTGCCGCCGGGCACGGCCGGCGCGACGCGATCGTTGCCAATCCACAGCGCGGCAAAGAGCACCGCCGTGGCGACCTCGACGAGGAGCACCCGGCGGGGGATGGGTGCATCGCAGGTTCGGCACCTGCCCCGCAAGGCGACATAACTGAACACCGGTACGAGCTCCACGGGGCGCAGAGCCCGCTGGCACGACGGGCAGTGTGAGCCCGGCCGCAGCAGCGACTGCCTCGCGGGCACGCGGTCAATAACCACGTTAACAAAGCTCCCCACGATCGCGCCCACGAGCGCCATGATGACCGCCATCAGGGTGCCTTTTTCAGGGCGAGCCCGAGGTTGGTCATGTATTCGGCCACCGGCAACGACTCGGGGGCCGGCAGCGGAGACGCTGGCCGCTCGACGGTGCGGTCGAGCGCCGTGCGCACCAGATCGGCGACCTCGGGCGTGCCGAGGAGCCGGCCCGTCAGGTAGACGGGGGTGGCCGCGTGGATGGGCGCGTCGTGGTGACTGTCGTTGTAAAAGTGGATCGTCTGCGTCAGCTCGCCCAGGAGGCGGTCGATCTTGCCGGCGGTGTCGAGCCCCTCACGGCCCAGGGCAAAGGTGCGCATGATGGCCGGGATAAAGCCCACCACCAGGACGATATCGAGCGTATCCTGCTCCAGGTTGGCGATGATCGCCTCGGGCTGGCGCACGGCGCGGATCAGCGCCAGGGGCTTGAGGTCCATGACGTAGGGTGTAATCTGCGCCGCCTGCAGCGCCTCGATGTGCGTATCCATCAGGTCCCGCGGCACCCCCAGCACATAGATGCGCTGCAGCGTATCGTCGGCGGGCATCGATTGCCACGACAGGTAGAGGCTCTCTGGCGAGATGGGCATCTCCTTGCGCGCTTCGCGTGAGATGGCCTCCTCCATCAGTGACGCCTGCAGCTTGGGCAGGGTGAGCAAGCGCGGGATGGACCGCATGCCACTGAGGCTGGTGATCGCCCGCTTGCGATCGAGATCCTCCTCCTGAAACAGGGCATCGAGCAGGCGGCCGAGCTCGGCAGGATCCGAGACGGCCCCGTCGACGATGAGGCCCTCGGGGAGGGGACGGCTCCCCCAGCGCTGAACCGCGCCACGGCGGGTGACGAGAAAGCGTATATCCGTGGACTCCACCACCACCGTCGTGGCGTCACTCACGCCGCGTTTGCCAAAGAGTGCCATGCATCTACCGTCCTACACCACGATCTGCTGCTGCGGGCATCCCTGACGCCGCCTCACTAGGGGATGCGCAGCGTCATCCCCGCGCGAATGTTCGAATCCGAGAGGCCGTTCGCTGCCATGAGCTGCGCCACCGTGACGCCAAAGCGCCGGGCGATGCTATAGAGCGTATCCCCGCGCTGCACCACGTACGTGTTCCAAACGTCCGTCGGGCCGCCGGGGGGCACGTTGGGCCAGCCCGCCCAGCCGCCCGTCCACCCCTCTGGGGGGATGAGCAGGCGCTGGTAGACATGGATGGTATAGTCCTGCAGGCCGTTCGCCAGCATGATCAAGGGCACCGTCGTGCCATAGTGATTGGCGATGGTAAAGAGCGTCTCGCCGGGCATCACGATGTGGATGATCGGCCCGGGCTGCATCACCGTCGGGATGTATAGCGCCCGATAGGCATAGATCGTCGAGCTCTTGAGTCCGTTCGCCGCCATGATGGCCCACACGGTGGTGTTGTACTGCCGTGCGATGGAGTAGAGCGTCTCACCGGGCTGTACGATGTGCACGATGGGGCCGGCGGGAGGCGAGCCGCTGGCGGGGATCCAGATCACCGCTCCGGCGCGTAAAAAGGTGTTCATCATGCCGTTCGCCTGCATGATGGCCTGCACAGTCGTGTTGTAGCGCCGCGCCAGGCTGAACAGCGTGTCACCGGGCTGTACCGTGTAGGTGATCGGCTCGGTGAGCGTCTGGGGCGCTGGCGTCGAGGTCGCGCTGGGCGACGTATCGGGCGTCGCGGTGATGTCGGGCGCGATGCTGATGGTGGGCGTCGGTGTGGGCGGTACGGGGGTGGCGCAGTACCGCTCGAGGAGCTCGAGGCCCATGCGCGCCTCCTCCCCCTCGGGCCGTACTTCCATGGCCTTGCGGAACTGCTCCAGCGACCCCGTGCAGCTACCGGCTGTCATCAACTGGTATCCATAGTTCACATGGGCAAAGTAGAGCCGATCCTGGATCCCCGGATAGTGCGGGTCGATGGCCATGATCTGGTCGATCAGGGAGAGCGCCTCTCCCCAGTTCTGCGCGTTCCACGCTGTATCGAGCTGCACGAGGAGGTCCTGCAGCGCATCGGACGCCGACACCGGGGGGGTAAGCGTCGTCTGGGCGAGCATCGCCGCCCTTGGATCGCTCGATGGCGTCCGCAGCGCCGCACCATGGACGGCGGGAGCCAGGCACGCGCCGACGACACCCAACACGAGCGCGAGCATCGGCACAACGCCACCGTATCGTACCGGTCGCTGTTGTTGTCCGCTGTCATTCCGCTGGCTCATGGGGCATCCATCTCCTTTGTCCCACCGTACGGTCATCGGCCCGGTATGATCAGCTGCCACCCGACGCGGAGGGCGTTGAGAGGGCGCGCAACCCCTCCTGAGCCTCCTGTCCATCTGGCATCAGGGCCAGCGCTTCGCTGTAGTGCTGTTGTGCCTCTGCCACCTGGCCGGCACTGGCCAGCACCCGTGCCCAATCGACGTGTGCCTGGTAGAGGGCCTGCGCGATGTCTTCCCTGTCGGGGGCGAGATGCAGGATGTGGCGTCCATGGGCGACGGCAGCCGCCCAGTCCTGATCGGCGATGGCGCGTCGCATCAATGCCTCGATCTCGTCAATGTTATCGGTCGGTTGCATCGGGTCAGTAGGGGCAAGGGCTGCCTGTTCAGGAATCGGCACGGCATCTGTGGCGACATCCACGGGGTACACGGCCAGGTCGGCATTGGCGAGGGCGGCTCCGGTCGAGGCGTCGTCGTCAGGCCTGATGGTGATGTTGTCCACCACGATTCCCCGGTATGGGACATTGCTGATGCGCCCCAGAAAGCGCAGCAGCTGGGGCACCTCACCGCGGACGCCGAGCAGGAAGCGCTGCACGCGGTATCCCGACGACACGGTCTCTTCCGGTGCGTTCAGCATCGCCTCCATGCGAACGAGCTGCGTGCCGAGCTCTCCGGCGTACTGGTAGTAGCGGCCGATCTCTTCATCCACCTGCTGCAGGGTGGGAAAGCCCGCCAACACCTCGCTGAGCTCGGTGCGGTGTTCCACGAGGCGCTGCTGTAGGACCTCGGGATTGGCGCCCTGCATGCCCTGGAGCTGCGCAATGCGCGCATTGGTGGCGTTGAGATCCTCCTGCAGGATGTCGCGCTCGATGATGCTCATGACGAGCAGGCGCGACACAAGGGCAAAGGCGACGATGGCGACGATCAGGCTGGCCACGGCCCACACGTTTCGCGGGTCCTTGACCTTGACCAGCTTGACGAGATCGCGGATGTCGGTGTTCATGGTGCCGTGTTCCCGAGCTTGAGTAGGAGGGTGAACTGGATGACGCTATCCCCCGGCCTGGCACCGAAAGCGGCGGTGGGCGTCGTTTGCAGCAGTGGTGCCGCCAGGCCCCGGCGCGCCCGGGGCGGCGGAGGTGCGCCGACCATGGGGCGCGGCAGCCCCCGTGCGGCGGCGTGTGAGCCGGTCCCCATCGCAGATGGCGGCTCCGGCGTAAAGGTGGCCGTGGGTGTCGGCGAAAAGTACGGCGTTGGCGTCAGCGGGCTGGGCGTGTTGGGCGCTGCCGCCAGCTCGGTGGCCAGGAGGAAGTACTCCTGGGTGGGTCCGAACAGCCCCTTGTTGTATACCGTGATGGTGACCTCGCCATCGACGAGGGCCCCGAACTCGACCCGCGAGTTGAGCCGGCCCGAGCCGGGCTCGCTATCGTCGCTCTGGCAGCTTGCCGGGGTGCAATTGTGGATCGGCCCCAGGGCCACCAGGACGGTGTCGACCCCGGGGATGAGCGGCAGGCAGCTCGGCAGGGTGTCGGTAAAGGGCGTCGTCGTGGGTATCGGGGTCCCTTCAGCATAGGGGTTGCCGCACGTATAGACCACGTAGCGCCGCCCCGCCTTGACCTGCAGCGTCACCCGGTCGATGTCGTTCTCCGGATGAAAGGTGTGGCGCTGCACGTCTCCCACCGAGATGTAGCGGACGACCTCGAGATCCGGCTCGTACGCATCGCCGCTAATGGTGCCGAGATCGTCCACCTGGAGGTCATAGCTGTGGTCGGGGCCGTACTGGCCGTTGTTCGTCACCTGGACCGTTACCCGATTATCCTGACCGGTGTCGTTCTGGATCTCGACGTAGGAGGAGAGGTCGCCGGGCGAGCGGTCGTCGTTGCCCAGCTGCGTTGCGCCCATGGTGACGTGCAGCACGGTGTCGACATGGGGCGCCAGGTTGGCGGTATAGATGCGGTAGCGATGGCCGGCTTTGGCGGTAAAGAACACCTGGTCCACGTCTCCCGCCGGGTAAAACGTGCGTTGCTGGGCGTGCCCCAGGGCGATGGCCACCGGCTGCGCGTCGTCGACCTCAAAAGCATCGCCGCCGCCGAGGCTCGAGACACGGAGGGTATAGGTCATCGCCGGGCCGTAACTGCCCTTGTTGGTGATGGTGACGAATGCCGGCAGGTCGGTGCTCCCCTGGTTTTGCACCTGAACGAGCGAGCTGAGGTCCTGGGGGGCGCGATCATCGTTGCTCGTGACCGCTCCGCCGATCTGTACCGAGAGCACGGTATCAACACCAACGGCGAGGTTCACCGTCTCGATCTGGTAGGCGTAGCCCGCCTTGGCGGTAAAGACGGCCCGGTCCACGTCGCCCGATGGGCAGAGGTTGCGGACCCACTCTTCGCCCACCGCCATATAGCGGGCGACGAGGTCGTCCGGTTCGTAGGCGTCGCCACAGTCCGGGGTAGCGGTGGGGCCGGGCGTCGGGGATGGCCCCGGCGTCGCCGGCGTGCGCGTCAGGTCGGGGGTTGGAGTACCGGCGAGCTCGTAGAGCCACAGCCCGTACTCGCGGTTGGGCCCGAACTGGTCGCGGTTGGTGATGGTCGCCAGGGCGCGGCCGTCGGCCGGTGCGACAAAGGTAACGCGCGACGAGGGATCGCCCGGAGCCGCGTCGTCGTTTGCGTAGTGGGTCCCGGCGACGAGCACCGAGAGCACGGTATCGACGCCCACCGTCAGGCTGTAGGTGCGCATCTCATAGATGCGCCCCGCTTTGACGTTGAACTCGACGCGATCGATGTCGCCCGCGGGGAAAAAGCTGCGCCGCTGTTGCTCGCCAGGGGAAATGGTGCTCGGCGTATAGTCGTCGGGCTCGTAGGTGTCACCACCCAGGGTCAAGAGCTGGAGCGTGTAGGTGCGATCGTAGCCGTAGAGGCCCTTGTTGGTGACTGTCGCGCTGGCGATGCCGTCCACCGTGGCATCAAAGCGCACCCGCGACGAGGCGTCTCCCGGGGCAACGTCATCGCTGTGGTAGGTGAGACCGTTGGCCTGCACCGTGAGGGCGGTATCGACGCCGATGGCCAGGTCAGAGGTGGCCAGCTCGTACGCGTAACCCGCTTTGACGGGCCAGTAGACGCGATCCACATCGCCGTCAGGGAAAAAGGTGCGCGTCTGCGCCTCGCCGACGGCGATGAGCTTGGGCGTCTGGTCGTCCGTCTCCCACGGATCGCCGGTCAGCTCGCTGACCAGCAGTGTGTACCATTGCTGGGGACCATATTCGCCGCGATTGCGCACCGTGATGCGCACCGGCTGGTCGCTGCCGGCGGGGATTTGCACCTCTACCATCGAGGCGAGGAGTGACGGTACGGTGGTCGTGGGGCACTGGCAGGCCAGAAGCGGCGACACGTTGGGGTGGCAGTCGTCATTGATATAGCCGACGTCGCCGACGGCCGCCTCGATGATCGTGTCCACCCCGATGGCCTCGGGCACGGCCTGGATGCAGTACCGCCGCCCCGCCTTGCCGATAAAAGTCGCTTGGTCGACGTCATAGAGGGGGCTGAAGGAGCGCCGCTGCACCTCACCGATGGGAATGGTTTTGGGCTCATAGTCATCGGGCTCGTAGACGTCATACAGCGCAACGGTCGATGTGGCGTGCCCCGCCCCGGGGGTGCCGGATCCCTCCTCGGTGGGCGATGCAGTGGTGGTGGGGGGCGGCGCGGGCGCCGGCAGGGTCACGTGCTCCATGGATTGTACGATGACTTGCTCAAAGCGTCCCGATGCGTCAAGTGCGCTGGCATAGGCCAGGACGTCCTCCTGGGCGAGGGCGTATCCGTGGAGCGTGACGTCATCGAGCTCTTGGGACAGGGCGGTGAGACGGATGCGGCCGGGATCGCGGTCGAGCAGCGCCTGCATGATGGGGTCCCAGTTGCGCTGGGAGGCGAGGATCGTCGGCACGGCCGTCTGCGCCGTGTGGAGGGCGCGTACCGTGTGGGAGAGCTCGTCCGTCAGGGCGACAACTTCTGGCGCCGGGGTGCGGATGGCGGCCAGGGTTTCCTCGGCGGCCCACAGCTCGGCCTCCAGGGAGCGCGCTTGCGCGCGATGGTGCCGCGTGACGAGAGCGCCGGGCACGAGCAGCACGCCAAGGACCGCCGCAATCACCCAGACCACGACGATGGCGGGGGATAGGACGCGTGGACGATACTGCTCGGGCAGGATATTGAGATCGATGGGCTCGATCGTCGGCGTCTTGGGTGGCATGCTCCCCTCTAGCAGAGGCGGCGGGTGGTAGGGTGGTCGACTCGAGCGCTACGCCGGAGGACGCCATGCGTGCTCTCTGGCGTGCGAGAGCATCGGGTGTTCGGCTGCGTTCCAAGCGCCTGGACCCTCTTTCGTGGGACATTGTACCATGTCCTCGTGCACATGTCATCTCTGTGGCGTGCTGCGGATGTGTCCAGGATTGTGGCGTTCATCCGGGTGAGCGCACCGGGGGCTGTCGTCGTCCCAAGCGAAGCGAGGGGCGTTGACACCTGGCACGCGTCATGCCGCGGCGGCACCTCACCCCTCCCCCCTCTCCCCGCTGCACGAGGGGCGAGGGAGCGCGTCGTGTGGCACACCGTCTCGTAGCGGGGATGAGACCAGTGCGAAGGCGTTGCGTCCACATGCCGAGGCCAGAGCCCCCGCAGGCGGGCTTGGCAAGCTCAGGGGCAGTATCCCTGAGCCGGTAGCGCCGAGCTTAAGCTCGCAGCGCGCCGAGAGCGGTGCACGCGCCTTCTGGCCGCTGCAGGGCGTTACTCGCCCGCAGGGGCACTGTCGACGCTCCAGGAGATCACCTGCAGGCCCTCTGCATCGCAGTCAGTGGCGCGGACGAGGGTGCGCGTCGTATCGGCCGTGGACTCGATGTCATACATGCCGCACGTATCCCGAGGGGAGGGGACGTCGATGTCGGCGAGCTGGATGGTGGCGCCCGAGCCCCCAATGGCCACGACGTCGCCCATAAAGGCACCTACGATGGTGCCACCGGAGCCGGTCAGCGATATCTTGCCGTTGGGCGCGTAGGAGGTGCCCCCCGTACTCCCCGATCCGCTGATACTGATGACGTTCGTGTGGGAGGCCTTGTCGGAGAAGAACGTCAACCCCGAGATGAAGGGGGTAAAGTGCATTCCCGAGCCACTGATATCGATAGAGCCCCGCGCGACGATGGTGACGTTGTGCCCCGTGACGCCTGCTCCACTGATGTGCACATCGCCCAGGCAGTAGTGCAGCCCCGGCGGCACCACTACGCCGGCCCCAGAGACACTCCACTTGCCCTCGTGCACCGTGTACAGGTCGCCTGCTTGCTGGGCGAGGGCCCCGCCGGGAGCCATGTCATCGATGCTCCAGGCGAGCGGAAAGGTGCGCACGCTGTCGGGCTGTGGGTTGCCGGGCCGTCCGGGCACAAAGTAGTGGCCTGTGCCCACCACCGAGAGGTCACCGGCGTAGGTCGCCAGCCCGTGGACGCTGTGCCCCGTACCCGTCATGCGTATCTGATTGTTGCTGTGGACGGCGCCGATCACGCGGTGCCCCGAGCCGGACATTACCACGGTGTTGGTGCGGCTCGTGTTGTTGCCAAAGATGGCATACGGCAGCTTGGACGGCGCCCCGGCGTGTGTGCGCTCGGACGCCTCGACGGCCACCACGCGCACGGCGGCCGCGGTGGCGTTCACTTCCTGCGGCAGGGCCAGGGCCTGCTCGGTCCCCAGGGTATCGAGCAGGGCGCTCCGCAGGCTGCCATCATGGGCCAACGCCCAGAGGGCGTACTCGACGCCGGCGTCGCTAGCGTACTGGGTGTGGGTCGTCCGCTCGACCTTGGTGGTCACCTGTAGGCTGGCGGACACGCGCGCCAGCAGCGGGGCGATCAGGAGCGTGCCGATGGCCAGCGCGATGAGCGCCAACGGAAGCGATTCACCGCGCTCTTGGGCGAGGGATGTCGGGTTCTTGCTCACAGCAGTGATTCCTTCCCAGGGCTATACCGGCCACAGATCAACCGATGTGCCATGCCAGGATGCGTAGCCCCTCAGCGGAGCAGTCGCTGACGCGTGCGCTGGTGCGGGTCGTCCCGGCGATGGATTCGATATCAAAGACACCGCAGCGCTCAGTGGCGGGGTTGCGCATGGGCACATCGGCCACCTCGATGGTGGCGCCACCTCCGCCTATCTCGATGCGGTCGCCCACAAAGGCGCCGCGTATGGTGCCGCCGGATCCGGTGAGTGTGATGCGGCCGTTCGGCGCGTAGGTGGCGCCGCCGGTATTGCTCGATCCGCTGATGGCGATCACGTCATCGGCCGAAGCCTTGCTCGAGAAAAAGCTCAACCCGTCCACGTAGGGGGTAAAGGTCAGCCCCGATCCACTGATGACGATGACGTCGGTGGAGACGATGGTCACGTTGTGCCAACTGAGGCCAGAGCCCGAAAAGCTCACGCTACTGGTGCAGTAGTGGATGCCCTCAGGCACCGTGTCGGCAATGGTCACATTCCAGGGGGTGGTGTGCACATGGTACTTGCCCCGGGCGTGGGCCTCGGCGGCGAGGGTGCCGGCAACGGTGGGATCGCTGAACTCGTCAATGTCCCACACGATGGGCGGGTCCTCCACGGTGCCCACTGTGGGGTTCTCGGGGGGGCCAGGGACGAAATAGTTGCCTGGCCCGACGACGGAGAGCCCGCCAACGTGCTCGGCGCGACCGTGCACGCTGATGCCGTTTCCGGCGATGTTTAGGGTGTTGTTGCTATGTACGTCACCGTTCACGCGGTGGCCATTGCCACCGATGGCGATTGTGCTGGGACGGGTAGCGCTTTGGGCCCAGAGCGCCCAGGGCATGCGCGGGTATTCGCCGGTGTCCCGCTCCTTCACCGCGGTGCACACGGCCCGCACCGTCGCCTCTTTGTCATTCACTGTCCCCGGCGTGGCGAGATCGACCGGTGTGCCGGGGCTGTCCATGAGCGACGAGCGGAGCGACGCGTCGTGGCTGATGGTCCACAGCGCGTATTCGATGCCGGCATCACTCGTATATTGATCGTGCGCCGATTCCTCTACCTTGGCCGTGGTGCTCAGGCCGGTGGAGAGGCGCGCCAACAGCGGGCTCAGCAGGAGCGTGCCTACGGCGAGGGCGATGAGCGCAAACGGGAGTGCCTCGCCGCGTTGGTCATGGCGCCACCCGCGATGCATGCGTGTCATGCCAGGCTCCTTTCGCTATCCAGAGGGCTCACGAGAGCCAGGGCGCGCAGCCGCCGCCTCACGCAGGGCGGCGATGGAACTGGAGCGTCGCGTGACGCTGGCGTCCCTCGGCGTTCACCGTCATCGTCATCTCGATCGTCGGCCCGACGGGACCGGGATCACCAAAGTGGATGGCGCTTACATGGCGCGCAACCACCATGGCACCCTCGCCATCCCTACGCACGAGATCTTGCCCCTGGACGGCGTACGAGATCGCGCGGGTGATGGGCTCGGTGGCGACCCCAAAGGCGTAGGCAGGCACATAGAGGGTCAGTGTGTCGTCCTCCGTGATGACGCCATCGGCGGCGCCGACGATATCACGGTTGAGCAGGGTGGCGGCAGTCTGTACCTGCTGGTTGACCGTCAGTGCCCCCGAGTGGAGGCGCGTGACGGCGCCGAACTGGTGGATGGCCATGGCAAGGGCGCTCAGCAGCAACGCCGCGATGGCGGTGGCCATGACGGTCTCGATCAGCGTGAACCCCTCTTGGCCGCGGGCGAGTGTGCTATCCGTTCTCATGGTCGATTCCCCTTGTACCCTTCGAGGGAAAATGCGGTGCTATCCGGGTCGCTCAGAGAGTGCACCGCCACCCGGATACGCTGCAGGCCACCATCGGTATCGGGGAGGGCTGGTGCAAAGGTGTGTGTGGCGGTCACCCAGTACGAGACCTCGATGTCGAGGTGATAGCCGGGCGGCACCGCCACGGTAGGGTAGGGGACCGCAGTGGGGTTGGGCTGGTAGGGCGCCGCCTTGATGGCCTCCATCTGGTTGCGGGCGACGGTCTCGGCTGAGACGTGATGCTCGACGAGTCGCACGCCGAAGCTGCTCGTCGACAGGCCGCTGAGGAGCGCCACCAGGGCCGTACCGACGATGGCCAGGGCGATTAGCTCGCCGACGAGTGTACTGCCGCGGTCGTCTCGTATCATGCGTCACCACCTTGTCCTCAACCCCGCGCACGTGTCGACGCGGGGGCGCCGGCGGGCCTGGTAGGGCCGCCCTTACTGGATGGAGCCCATGAGCGTGTACATGGGCATAATGACTGCCAGGGCCACAAAGCCAACCATACCGCCGATGAACACCGTCAGCGCCGGCTCCATGGCGCCGGCCATGGCGGCGACGGCACGGTCGACCTCTTCCTCATAAAAGATGGCCAGGGTCTCCATGTTCGAGTCCAGCGACCCCGTCTCCTCGCCGACGCGCACCATCTGGATGAGCATTCCCGGGAACAGCTTGCGCTGGGCTAGCGGCTCCGAGAGGCCGTGGCCCTGGAGCAGCTCGGTACGCACCGCGTCCAGCGCCGCCGCGATGATGGTGTTGCTCTGCGTGCGGACGCACAAGGCAATGATCTCCGGCATGGAGAGCCCTGCCTGGAGGAGCGTGGACATGGAGCGGCACATGCGCGCCACGGCACCTTGGATCGTTACCCGGCCGATGAGCGGGAGCCGCAGGAGCGCGGTATCGAGCAGGCGACGTCCCGGTTCTGTGCGCACAAAGGCGGCGATGCCGCCGGCGAGCACCACCATGGCGCCGAGAATGTAGAACTTGCACGCCGAGAAAAAGTTCGTGAGCGCCAGGAGCACGCGGGTCGGCAGCGGTAGGTCAGCGCCGAACGACTCGAACAGCCCCATCAGGGGAGGCAGGGCCACGGTGAGCATGAGGAACACCACGCCGACGGCCAGGACGAGGACAAAGCCCGGATAGGCCATGGCGCCACGGATCTTGCGCACCAGCGCCTCTTCCTTCTCCAGATAGACGGCAAGCTGCCGCAGCACCAGTTCGAGGTTACCAGTGCGCTCCCCGACCTCGATCAGCCGCGCATAGATGCTGGGGAAGGCATTCTCGCGCTTGGCGATGGCCTCCGAGAGGTACCGGCCCTGCTGCAGGTCGACGACCATCTCGCCGACGATGTGGCTGAGCTTCTTGCTAGAGACCTGCTCCTGGAGGAGCTGCAGCGCGCGCACGATGGGAATGCCCGACTCGATGAGGGTGGCCAGCTGTCGTGAAAAGACGATGAGGTCGCGCGTCTTGACGCGGCTCCCCCCAAAGAGGCTCGCTCCGTGCCCCTGCGCCTCTTTGAGCGAGATGACGGTGTAGCTCAGCTTCCACAGCGACTCTTCCGCCTGCTGCTCAGAGGGCGCCTCGACGCGCCCTTGGACGCGTTCGCCCTGGGGTGTATAGGCGATGTACTGGTACGTGGTCGTGGTAGACATGGGGCCTCACCCTAGCTGAGTGCAAAGACCTTTTTGAGGACCTCGGTGGGCGTGGTGATGCCCATCTTGACCTTGGTCATGCCGTCATACAGCATCGATCGCATCCCGGCTTCGGCAGCGGCGACGCGTAGCTCATCGGAGGTGGCGTTCTGCAATACCATGCGTCGCAAGGTGTCATTCATGGTGAGCAGCTCGAACACGGCGACCCGGCCGCGATAGCCCGTCTCGGCGCAGTGGCTGCATCCGGCGCCGTAGACGGCCTCGGGGAGATCCTCACCCATCTGCTGCTGGTAGGCCATGCGTTCGCGGAGGGGCACCTCGTGCGTCTCGCGGCAGTGCTCGCACACGCGGCGTACGAGGCGCTGCGACAGCACCCCAGAGAGCGCCGAGGTAATGAGGAACGGCTCGACGCCGAGGTCGATGAGGCGGTAGATGGCGCCCACCGAGTCGTTCGCGTGAATGGACGAGAGCACCAGGTGGCCCGTGAGGGAGGCTTGCACAGCGGTGCTGGCGGTCTCCTGGTCGCGAATCTCACCCACTAGGATGATGTCCGGGTCCAGCCGCATGGCCGAACGGAGGCCGCTGGCAAAGGTGACGCCCGCCTGGCGGTTGACCTGGACCTGGCTGATGCCGGCAAAGCGATACTCGACGGGGTCCTCGATGGTGATGATCTTGTTTTCGCTCTGGTCGAGCTGATTGATGCTGGCGTAGAGGGTGCTCGTCTTGCCCGACCCGGTAGGCCCCGAGATGAGGATGATGCCCCAGGGGGAGCGGATGAGCCGCTCGTAGGCGCTCTGCATGTCGGGCAGGAAGCCGATCTGCCCGAGCTCGCGCACCGAGATGGATTTATCCAGCACGCGGAGCACGGCCATTTCGCCATAGATTGTGTTCACCGTGGCCACACGAAAGTCCACTGGGCTGCCGTCCACCGCGAAGGAGAACTGGCCGTCCTGGGGGCGGCGGCGCTCGGCGATGTTCAGGTTTGACAGCACCTTGATGCGCGAGATGATGGGCGCGTGGACGCGCAGGGGCAGCCGCATCCCGTCATGGAGGACGCCGTCAATGCGAAAGCGCACGCGCAGGTGGTCCTCCTGAGGCTCGAGGTGGATATCCGAGGCTTGGTCCTTCACGGCCTGGCGCAGCATCAGGTCGACGGCCCGCACCACCGGAGCCTGCGAGACGAGCTCTTCTGACAGGCGCTGCGCCGTCTCATCCTCGATCTCGGCGCTCAGGGGGGTGATGCGTTCGATCTGACGCTCGATCTCGGCGGCGGATTGGTAGCACGTCGCCAGGGCGCTCTCGATATCGGCCCGCGCAACGCGCACCGGCTGGATGCGCAGAGAGGTACGGATGCGCAGGTCCTCGATGGCATAGAGGTTTGCAGGGTCGGCCATGGCCACGCGCAGCTGATCCTGTTCGACCTCCAAGGGCAGCAGGCAGTACTTGCGCGCCATCTCTTCGGGCACGAGGCGTAGGGCGTCGGGGCTGGGCGTCAGGCTCTCGGCAGCGAGCCGCTGCTCGCCGTTCGCCACCTCGACCTGACGCTCGATCAGCGCGAGCACGTCGTCGATCTGCACTGGCTTGCGCAGAACGCCGTCGACGCCGGACCAGAGGGTATCGGAGACGAGGCCCTCCAGCCTGGATGGGCCGACCATGATGGCGGTCAGCAGGCGGGGGCTGACGCGCTTGATCTGGCGCAGCGTCTCGACGCCGTTCATGCCGGGCATCATCGTATCGATGAGCAGGAGGTCAAAGGGTTCTTGCGCCAGCCGTTGCAGGACCGAGGCGCCATCGGCGACGGTGGCTACATGGTACCCGTGAGCGCCCAGTCCAAGGGACAGGGACCGGTTCGCGGCCTCATCGTCATCGACGATGAGGATCGAGAGCTCTGTTTCCGCTGGCACGAGCGCCTGCACTGCCATCGTCACCATACTCCTTGCCCTACCGAAGCATCATCCACGCATCAGCCAAACATGGGGCGTTGCGCACGATCCCCTGCCAGCATCATACGTCGTGGAGGGTGGCCTGAGGGTTAAGACTCTGTTAATTTGGCGCCATGTTGGCGTTAAGCGGGCGTAAAGGCGCCGTGCATGTGGCGCGTTGTACGGCGCCGACGGTCTCAGGCGGGCGGGGGTTCGTTGGCGGGGAGGATGACGGAGAAGCAGCTACCGGCGCCGAGCTGGCTCGAGACGGTGACCTCACCTCCGTGCGCTTCCACCAGGAGCTGCACGATGGACAGCCCGAGCCCGAAGCCTTTGGCCTTGGTCGTGTACAGCGGGTCAAAGACGCTCTGCGTGGCCTCGGGGGCGATGCCGGTGCCGGTATCCGAGAAGGTAATGTGCACCTGGCCGTGCTCGACACGCGAGGTGATGGTGAGGCGTCCACCGTCGGGCATGGCCTGAGCCGCGTTGTCGATCAGGTTCTGAAACACCTGGTGCATGCCATCGGGATCAAGGTTCACCCGGGGGAGATCCGGAGCCAGGTCAAGATGCACGACCACCGATGTGGGGAGGGCGGCGTCCTCGGTGGCTGCGCGCACCAGGGCGTTGGGATCCGTCGGCACGGCCCGCAGCTCGCGGGCATCCACGGAGCGCATCAAGTCAGCGATGATGCCATTGGCGACCTGCACCTCGCGTGCGATGAGATCGAGGTGTCGCGCGATTCTGGGGTCAGACGCGCCGAGGCGAGCCTGCAGGTAGTAGGTCGAGTTGCCGATCACGCCCAACGGGTTACGCAGCTCGTGCGCGATACTGGCACCGAGCTCGCGGATCACGGCCAGGCGCTCCTGGCGCAGCAAGCGTCCCTGCGCGGCCCGCACGCGGGCGAGGGCACGGTCGATGGCGCCTGCGAGGTCGCCGGCGCCAAAGGGCTTGAGCAAAAAGTCATCGGCGCCGGCCCGTAGCGCCTCAATGACCAGAGCGATGTCGCCATGCCCTGTCATGAGGATGGCGGCCATATCGGGCACGCGTGCCCGCGCCGCGACGAGGAGCTCTACCCCCGAGATCCCCGGCATGACGATATCCGCCAGCAAGAGGTCGATCGATTCCTGTTCGAGGATCTCCAGCGCGGCCTCGCCCGAGTCGGCCAGGCGCGTCTCGAACCCCAGGCGCTCCACGAGGCGGTGGCAGAACCCGGTGATGCTCGGCTCGTCATCTACGATGAGGATGCGATGCGACATGGCCGATGACTCGCTTTCGGGCGTGACAAGGCGCACCGGGGGCCTCCCCCGACGCGGTAGCGGGTGCCTAGTCGTGTTGGGAAAAAGGGCCACAGCGTCGTTCTGAGCGTGGCGAGAAACCTTGTCGGTGGGCGTCAAGGCCCCGAGCGTCGGGCAGAACGTGACCACCCTCGCCCACGATGGCGGCCCACGCCGCGACGTGTTGCGGGTCCAACTGCGAGCCGGCGCAGGCGTGCAGGCGCTCCAGCGCGTCGTCGATGGGTAGGGCCCTGCGGTAGGGGCGGTCGGTCGTCATCGAATCAAAGGCGTCGACAACGGCGATGATGCGTCCCCCTAGGGGGATGGCGTCGCCGGCCAGGCCGGACGGGTAGCCGCTGCCGTCGAAGCATTCGTGGTGATACTTGACCATGGGGACGATGTCGGCAAAGGCATCCATATCGCTCAGGATGCTGGCGCCCATGATGGGGTGCAGGCGCACGCGGTCGATCTCGTCTGTGGTGAGGCGCCCCCGCTTCCGCACGGTGCCATCACCGATGCCGATCTTGCCCACGTCATGGAGGAGCGCGCCGATACGGAGGTGCTCGAGCTCCCCGGGTGCGAGGCCCAGACGCTTGCCCAGCAGGTAGGCATAGCGCGAGACGCGCTCACAGTGGTCATGGGTATACTGGTCGAACGCTTTGATGGCGGCAAAGAGGGTGCGCACCGTGGCGAGGGTGGCCCGTCGCACGGTGCGGAGGGCCTCGGCGAGCTGCTGCCGCGCGCGGGACGGGAGCATGACGCTCCCGATCTGGAAGGCAAAAACATACAGCAGCTGGGCATCGGACGCGGTGTAGCGGGGAGCATCGCCCGGGCGCACCAGCGTCATCCACCCGAGGACATCGCTCCCGTTCACCAAGGGCACAGTGATCGCCTGCCCCTCCGTGCGGTCTAGGTCCGTCTCGTCCAGTGGCCCCGGCTCGCGCAACACCCAGGGGGTGCGCCGAGAGGCGATCAGGCGGGCAAGCGCGATGGTGGGGCCCGGGAATCCGAGGTCCGCGGGGCTCTGGGCCCCCGCCGCGGCGAGGATATCGACGGAAAGGGCAATGCGGTCGGCCGATGGGGCGCCAAAGAGTGCCAGGCAGATGCTGGCGGGCGCAAAGGTGGACTGCACGAGGTCGACGACGCGCTCCAGCATCGCGGGGCCGTCGTAGGCCTGGGTCAGGATGCGGCCAAGCTCAACGAGCGGCCCGACGGGTGATGGGGGGCGAGACCGAGCTCGGCGCGCCTCGAGGCAGCGACGCACGCGCTGGGCCAGGTCGTCGCCGACAAAGGGCTTGCTGATATAGTCCAACGCACCGAGGCGCACGGCCTCGACGGCACTAGGGATGGTGCCATAGGCGGTGAGCACCATCACGTCGGTCTCGGGGTAGAGCGAGCGGCACTCCTCGAGGAGCGCCATCCCCCCCATACGCGGCATGCGCAGGTCGGTGATGACGAGGTCGAACGGCTCCCGGGCAAGGGTGTCCATAGCGGCGCGACCATCAGCGGCCTCGGCGACGGTGCAACCCGTCTGCCGAACGATGGCGCTGATGAGCCGGCGCACCGGGGCCTCATCATCGACGACCAACACGCGGCCGCCGTCCACTGCCCGTCCCTTCTCAGCCTGTACCGTCAACCGGTTCGCCCCATCCTTTCCAGTGTCATGGCACCCCGGTGAGACTGAACCGGGTATCGGGAGCCAAACGTGCCGAGCGCGTGGGGAGGCATCAGGGGCGCGTTCCCTGCGCCGCAGCTTTCGTGCCGATGGCGTGCCCCAGGCGTCGGCCCTGTGCCCCGCTCCCCTTACTATAGCAGGTTGCGCTCGTCGCCGCCGTAAAGACTGCGTAAAGTCGGCACGGCGCGAGAGACGGGCGCTGGTTGACTGGTCGCATGGGCCGCCTCGGTAGTGTTTGGACAAAGGCCCACAGCGTCGTTCTGAGCGTGACGAGAGACTGTGTCCATGGGCGTCAAGGCCCCTCGTTTCCACTCGGGGCGACAGCATTTCTCGGACTAGTCCAGCCTGGGGCCATCGGCGCGCGCCTTGAGCGTGTAGCCGTGCCGGGGCACGGTACAGAGGAGGGCGGGGCGTGCCGGGTTCTCCTCAATCTTGCGTCGGAGGTTCAGCACGTGCATGCGTACGAGGCTCGGGTTGCCCGTGCCGGGAGGATACCCCCATACCTCCTGCAGCAGACGCTCGGTGGGCAAGACTTCGCCTGCGTGCATGGTGAGGTAGTACAACAGCTCAAACTCGACCGGCGTCAGATCCACAGGGTGCCCATGGATGCTGGCAGCGCCCGAATCGGGATCCACACGGACGGGGCCCACGGCCAACACGCCCGAGGGCGGAGCCTTGATGGTGTGGCGGAGCAACGCCTTGACGCGCGCCTCGAGCTCGCTGACGTCAAAGGGTTTCGTGAGATAGTCGTCGCCACCCGCCTCGAAGCCCATGATCTTGCTCTCGATGTCCTGCTTGGCGGTGAGGAACAGGATGGGCACCGAGCAAAGCGACGGGTGCATGCGCATGTGGCGGCACACATCGATGCCGGTGAGGGCCGGCATGACGATGTCGAGGATCACCAGGTCGGCAACGGCATTGCGGAGCCGCTCGAGGGCTTCAGCGCCGGTATGCGCCGAGACCACCTGGTGATCCGCCCGCGTGAGGGTGCGTTCCACCAACGTAACGATATGACGATCGTCGTCGGCGACCAGGATTCGTGCCATGCCTACCCCGCCAGTACTGTGTAGCGCTGTGGGCGGGGCATGCACCACGATGCCCCGCTATTCGTCCGGGCCTGTAGATCGCGATGATCGCAACGCGGAGGGCAGCGATGCGCGGCGCTCGAATAGGCGCAACACGCGGCTGCCGGCTGACGCCTCCCGCTCCTCGCGTGGTGGCTCAGCCTCATGCTGGGCGTCGACGGCAGGAGCGTCGGCCGCCACCCCAAAGGGCGTGGCCGGCGCCCGCTGCGCTCGCTGCAACAGCTCGCGCTGAGCGGGATCGCGTGTCGCGCGGATGGCTTCATCGAGGCGGCGATCCAGGTCGACGCGCAGCTTGAGCGCGGCCAGGGCATTGATGATCGTTTGCTGGCGTTCTGGGGGAGCGTGGAGCAGGGCCCCGATCAGGACGCTCCCTGCGGCAGCCCCCTCCGACAGCAGCGCCTCCACGATGCCCGCCTGATGCGGCTCGGGCGCATCGAGCAGCGCACGCGCCAGCTCCTCGCGGGCCCCCAGCGAGGCGAGGAGTTGGGCGACGGGCGCCGTCAGACGGGGATCGCTCGACCGCAGCGCCCCCAGCAACTGCGGTCGGACCGTCTGCCCCAACCCCTGGATCAGACGATAGCAGCGCTCGCGAACGGATGGGTTGTCAGCCACCAGACCCGACAACAGGACATCAAGGGCGTCGGCGCCGATCCGCCGGAGCGCATCCGTTGCCGCCTCGGCAACCTCGTCACTGCGGTCACCAAGGGCGTGCAACAACGGCAT
Organism: Chloroflexota bacterium; assembly: GCA_012841405.1. GTDB lineage: Bacteria > Chloroflexota > Anaerolineae > UBA1429 > UBA1429 > DUUT01. The sequence continues at coordinate 11,535 of DUUT01000110.1, read as the reverse complement.
CATATCAAGTAGATCGGCAATATCTCCCAGCTCTTGAGCCGCTTGGGCACGACGCGAGCGATCTCTGCTGGCAAGATCGGCGTACAGCGCGGCGGTCCGCCGGAGAAAGCGCACCTCACGGTAGTACGGTGTCTCCTCCTCGATGGCGCCGAACGCCTGCACGGCGGAGGGCCAGTTGCGGGCGCGATACGCCTCGACACCGATCTGGTAGAGCTGTTCGCGACGCCACGCCGCCATCTCGGCAGAGGTTACCATGGTATCGAGGCGATCAATGTCGCGATAGTGGGGCCTGAGGGCGCGGATGCTCTCGATGAGCTGGCGCGCCTCCGTCCAGCGCTCGAGCTTGACGTGTTCGGACAGCTGCCCGTAGGCGGCCGCAAGGCGCTTCTCGCGGGCCAGATCGTGGCGCCGCCACACCCGGCGGCCGGCGAGCATCACGGCGGCCACCAGAATGAGCAGCAACACGTACGGCGTGCCGTGGCGGGCCACGCCGTCAGCAAAGGTGCGCATTGATTGCCCCCACGCGCTCTCGAGGCGCACCTCAAAGGCCAGCTCGCCCACCGGGGTGGTGCCGTTTTCGGTGACGAGTAGCGGCACAACGGACACACGGTAGGGAAGGAGGAGCCCGCCCTGGAGCTGGGTGTTGCCGTGGGCGAGGCGCAGATCGTGGGGCAGGGCGTCGGGGTATCCCGGAGTGATGCGTATCCGCCCCGGAACGTGGTCGCCATTGGCATCCACAAAGGCCACGGCCTCGTCGGGCAGGGGCAGCACCATCTCGATGGGTCCGGTGGCCGATGGCGCCAGGGCCCGGGCTGAGAGGGTCACGCGGGCCGCCCGATCGCCCGTGTCATCGACGGTCAGGCGGGTGGGATGGATAATGCGTAGCTCAACATTGTCGAGGCCGTAGGCATCGAGGCGGGCGGGATCACTGGCGTGTCGTGCGGGTGACGCGGCGAGGCTCATGAACCAGCTCAGGGTCACAAGGCAGGCCAGCGCCAGCAGTGCCAGGCCGAGCGCGATTCGGTGGCGGCCGGCCCAGTCCAGCGCCTTGCGGACGTGTGGGGCGAGTGGACGAACGCTCATGGGCACAGACCCTTTCTCACGCTGCACGACGATGGCTCAGCGGCCAGTGGAACCGAACCCCGCCTTGCCGGGCTGTACATCGGTCGGTGGGCCTTCCAAGGCGCGGAAGGCATCGCGTTGGATATCGAGCGCCCACATCTGGCAGATGCGCTCGCCGTGGCGGATGATGCGCGGCCATGGGCAGTAGATGAGGGCACAGAGCTCGCGGCCGTTGAACTCAGACTCGACGAGCCCATCGTGAACGATGATGCCCCGCAGAAAGCTACTGCTCCGCCCGGTGACGCGCACCACGGCGTAGGGCGGCATGCGCAGGGCGACGCCGGTGGGTATGCGGGCGAATCCCCACACGAGGCGCCAGCCGCGCTCCGGAAGGCGTGCGCGCAAGTCGAGGGCTGCGCCCTCGTGGCGCTCCGGTGGCTGGGCGCCACGCCCCACTGTCCAATAATCGATCACGTGTCTCTCCCGCATTGCGATGGTGTGCCATGTGCGTTCATTGTCTTGACGCGGCAAGACCTTGTCAAACGAAGGGGGAGGGGGGACGGCATTGACCGGCGCCTTTCGATGGCGCCACGTGTTTGCAAGGGGCCGCTAGGTCGTGTTTAGAAAGGGGCCACAGCGTGGTTCCGAGCGTGGCGAGAAACCTTGTCGATGGGTGTCAAGGCCCTGAGCGTAAGCGAGGGGCGACAGCGTCTCTACGTCGGGTGCGTTTGCGAAACACGGCCCCGCCGCATGCGGCGTCGCATCCTAGCGCGTGGCTACGAGAGCGCGCACGGGGCCGCCGCAGCACGCGGCGGCCCCGCCGTGATCGCTCACACCCCCGAGAGCCTTAGGGCTGTACCAACGCATCGGCGCCGAGAATGAGATCCTGATCCGAAGGGAGCAGCACCGTCGAGACGCCGGGCGCGAGCCTGGTGGCCCACTCGTAGCGGATGAGGTCGGGGTTCCCGCGAAGCTGGCCGGCGATGAGCTGCAAGGCCTCCGCCTCGGCCTGCGCCTCGACGCGACGCGCCTCGGCCCGCCCCTCGGCAGCGATTACCGCGGCCCGTTTCTCGCCCTCAGCTGTGGCGAGGGCGATCTCGACGTCCTTCTGCGCGGCCTGCAGCTCGTACTGCTTCTGGAGGGCGGCTTGCTCGGCCACTTGCTTGCGCTCGATGGCGGCGTTGAACTCGGCAGAAAAGTCGACGTTGGCCAGGGAGAACTGGTCGACGACGATATGGTTCTGGGCCAGCCGCTCGGTGAGCATGGACTGGATGCTCTCCTTGATGCTGGCGCGCTCTACCAGGATGCGCTCCACGCGATACTGCGCCGTGGCCGCCTTGATCGCCTCGTGCATGGCGGGAGCAATGATAATGTTCTCAAAGTCGAGCCCCACGTCGCGGTAGAGACTGCTGACCTGCTGGGGGTCCAGGTGATAGTTGAGGACACCGGTGACCTGGATGAGCTGCATGTCCGACGATGCGGCCTCGGTCTCGACGTCGAGCTTTTTCGTGCGCACATCGACCTCGACGACCTGGCGTAGCACGGGCGGCACGACCAGGTGAAAACCCTCCCCGAGAGTGGTATCCTCCACGCGCCCCAACATGACCACCACGCCCCTGTGCCCCGGGCCAACGATCGTGTAGCTAGAGAAAACGATGACTAACACAGCAACCACGAAAATACCAATACCCACCGCGCGCAAACTCGCGGGCTTTCGCTGCATGTCTGATCCTCCATGATACAGTGACGTAAGCGCAATGATGGGGGGATTATAGCACGATCCGAGAGGTGGGCCGAGTGCAGCGGTTTTCACTCGCGGTAGAACTCGGGTTCACCGCGATGCTGCCGATATCGCGATCTACACCCTGGATCGTTGCCCTAATCGTGCGCTAGCGGCTCAGGGGTACAGTCCCTAAGCTTGCCAGGCCGGCCTTCGCGGGCTGGATCGAGTCCACGCAGGTGGACTTGGCCCCTTTAGCGCTGGGTTTCAACCCGCGGCGGACGCTCGGTGGTGCGCCATTCAGCCAGTATCCTGTACCGACCCCATCCCCTCGGAGCCGCTTGACACCTCCGGCTCGTTGGCTACACTGAGCCTGCATAATCCATAGTTCGTCTCCGACCCAGCCGCTCTACCGGCAAGCGCACGGCTTGCCCATGAGCGCTGGGCGATAGGGTGCGGCTGGAAACGGCCACGCCTCCCGCGTTAGGAAAGGAGACCCTCAGCGCCGGCCATCTCGGACGGTGCCTCCTTGTCGCGCGGGGGCACCGTCCTTTTGTGTGGGGCGGTGGCCCCGGGCGGGAGTCCGTGTGCCACCGCACCTTCGCGAGACGCGTCATCACGCACCGGAGGAGCCACACATGCGTCCCAGAATCCCCATTGTCGTCATCGTGGTATCCCTGTTCCTCATGGTGGGTTTGTGCGCTTGCGCCGCCAAGCCCACGACGCCTCCATCGCCGACTGCTGCGCCCGCCGCCGAGTCGACGCCCCCGCCTCGGGAGGCAGCGACCGACATACGCCTCACGGTAGATGGCCAGCCCTTCGATGGCGCCGCCCTGCGTGACCTCGAGGTCACCAAGACCGTCGAGACGCCCAAGGGGGAGGAGGCCACCTACACCGGCATCGGCCTACGCGCATTGCTGCACAAGGTCAACATCGCTGATGGTGCCATCACCCTTGTAGCGTCCGACGGCTATGCCTCTGAGGTCGCCGTCGCTGATGTCAACGACGACTGCTTGTTGGCCTACAACGATGACGGCGGTTTGGATGCCGTCATGCCTGGGCTCGGTGGCGGCGCCTGGGTGAAGGATGTCGTCGAGATTACCGTGGGTGGGGCGACGGCTGAGGCAGAGGCAGAGACAGAGGCCGAGGCCGAGCCGGTGATTTCCATCAACGGCCAGGCGTTCACCCAGGACGATCTCGAGGCCCTCGAACAGCTGAGCCAAGATATTGACGGCAGAACGTACCAGGGCGTGCGCATTCTCGACGCCCTCGAGGCCGCCGGTGTGACCTCGGGCACGATCACCATGACGGCCAGCGATGGGTACTCGGCCAACGTCGACGTGGCCACGCTCACGCCAGCGTGTCTCCTGGCCTATGCCGACGATGGCACCGTGGGAGCCGTGTTCCCCGGCATGGACAAGGGCCTGTGGGTCAAAATGCTCGCCGAGATCTCGGTAGAGGGCGCTACGGCGAGCGGCGGTACCGCCTCCGAGCCCGAGATTCCCGCCGATGCCATCCTCGTTGTCAACGGCAAGCCCTTTACCCTGGCGGACCTCCAGGCGTTCCCCCAGGTAGAGCAAGAGATCGACGGCAAGACCTACCAGGGCGTGTCGCTGTTAGAGGTGCTCGAGGCCGCAGGCATCACTGAGGGCTCGATCCTCATGACCGCCAGTGATGGCTATGCCGCCGGTGTGAGCATCGACGCGCTGAGCCCCGAATGCCTCCTGGCCTACGAGTCGGGCGGCTCGGTGGGCTCTGTGCTGCCGGGGATCAGCCGCGGCAGCTGGGTCAAGATGCTGGCCACCATCACCATCGACGAGGGAGCCCCTTCCTCAGCGGAGCCCCTGCCGACGCGCGTGAAGCCCACCACCGGCGAGACGCGCGTGGTGGTCGACTCGTTGGGCAAGGAAGTGACCATCCCGGCGCACGTGTCCGCCGTCGCCTCGATGCGGTCGGGCACCACCGAGATCATCTGTGCTCTGGGGCAGGTGGACAAGATCATTGCCGTGGACGAGATGGTCAAGGCGGGGGAGAGCTATGGCGAGTTCATCGCCTCCATCCACCCCGAACTGATGGAGCGCGCCGCTCCCTTCCGCAACCGCGATATCAGCGCGGAAGAGATGCTGCGCCTCAACCCCGACGTGGTGCTGCATGGCGGCTATGGGCGCATCGCCCAGGCCGAGGCGCTGCAGAAGCAGGTCCCCGACATGCCGATCGTCATCGCGCACTTTGAGACGATCGAAGACTATATGAACGACATCCGCATCGTGGCGCAGTGCGTCAATGCCGAGGAGGCGGCGGAACGCCTCATCGCCACCCTGCAGGGTACCCTGGATTTCGTCACCGAGCGCGTGAAGGATATCCCCGAGTCGGAGAAGGTGCGCGTCTTCTATGGCGGGCACGATATCTACAAGGCATACACCGGCACGACCTTTGAGCATGCCCAGATCGTCATGGCGGGGGGCATCAACGTCGCCGCAGATCTGGAGGGATGGCATCCGGAGGTCTCGGCGGAGCAGCTCCTCGTGTGGGACCCAGAGGTGATCATCGTCCTGAACGGTGTGGACGTCGACGCCATCCTGGCCGATCCCAAGGTGCAGGGCGTGTCGGCCATCAAGAACCGCCGCGTGTACAGTCTGCCCGAGGCGAGCTGGGACTTTTCCTCTCCTCGCGCCCTGTTCTGCATCGAGTGGCTGGCCCAGATCCTCTACCCCGAGCGCTTTGCCGACATTGACATCGATGCCGAGGCCGATGCCTTTTACCGAGCCGTGTTCGGTGTGGATTACACCGGGCCGAAACTCGGCAGTGGCCTCACCGCGACCTCTGAGACGCGTATCGTCACCGATATGATTGGCCGCAAGGTCGAGGTGCCACGGCACATCGCTCGAGCAATGCCCCTCTCGTCGGACATCACCGCGAGCCTCATGGCGCTCGGGGTGGGCGATCGGCTGGCGGCCGTCGACAGCATGACGCCGGCGAACGCCAACCTCATGGCGGCCTTCCCCGAGTTGGCCGACAAGTCTGCTCCCTGCGCCTTCTTTGACGCGAACGCGGAGAGCATCCTGGCGGTGAATCCCGACGTGGTGCTCACCGTCTCGTGGCAGCGTGACCCCGACAAACTCCAGGAGATGATGGGCATCCCCGTGGTCTGCATCGATCTCAACCTCTACGCCCCGACGCTGCGCTTCCTGTCCGAGCTCATGGGCGTTGAGGATCGGGCGGGCGAGATCGTCGGCTACTACCAGGAGCGCATGGCCACTATCCGCGCGACGCTGCGAGACCTGTCGCCGGATGAACGCGCCCGCGTCTATGTGGCGGGCAACGACATGATGTCCACCTATGGGGCCGAATCCACCTGGCACTATGAGATCCTCGACGCCGGCGGCGTGAACGTCGCCGCTGCGCTCACGGGGGGCGGCTCGCACAGCGTGTCGATGGAGCAGATCATGCTGTGGGACCCGCAGGTAGTGGTGCTGGATAACGCCTGCCAGGATGGGGTGGACGATGTGCTGAACGATCCGCGCTGGGCAGGCATCAGCGCCGTGAAGGAAGGGCGCGTGTTCCGAGCCTCGCCGGGGTACGTCGGCCCGTGGGGTCGGCCCCACCTGGAATCGGCCATGGCGCGTGTCTGGCTGGCCGACAAGCTCTACCCGGAGACGCTGGACTTGGACATTGTCGCCGAGGCGGCGACGTTCTACGAGCGCGTCTATGGCCGCGCCTTTGACGATGCCGAACTGCAAGCAATCCTCGGTGAGTAGCGCCATGGCGGCACGAGCAGCATCCCGGGGTGCGGAGGAGGCGCGCCAACACGCCATCGTGGCGGCGCTGGCAGCGTCGGTGCTGGCCATCGCGGTGGTGTCCCTGTTCTTGGGGCGCTACCCCATCGACCCGGGCACGCTGGTGCGCGTGTTGGCCTCGCCTCTTGTCCCCGTGGAGCGCACCTGGGTCGACAACGTCGATACCGTCGTCTGGAATATCCGTCTACCACGGGTGGTCCTCGCGATGTTCGTGGGGGGCAGCCTCGCTATCAGCGGGGCTGCCTTCCAGGGCATGTTCCGCAACCCTCTGGTGAGCCCCGACATCCTTGGCGTCACCGCCGGGGGTGGCTTTGGTGCGGCGCTCGCGATCCTTCTGGGCGGCAACACCCTCGCCATCCAGCTCTCGGCGCTCTGCTTTGGCATCGCCGCCGTGGCGCTCACCTATCTCATCGGGCGCATCTATCGTACGACCCCTACGCTGATGCTCGTCCTCGCCGGGATCGTGGTGGGGTCGATCTTTTCGGCGCTGCTGTCGCTGATCAAGTACGTTGCCGACCCGAACGAAAAGCTGCCCGCCATCGTCTTCTGGCTGATGGGCAGCCTGTCCACGGTATCGCGGGGCGAAACGGTGGCCGCCGTCCCCCCCATGGCGGTGGGGATCGCGACGCTTCTGGCGGTGCGCTGGCGCATCAACATCCTCTCCCTCGGCGATGAGGAGGCGCGAGCGCTGGGCGTCAAGGTCGAGCTGCTCAAGGCGGTGATCATCGTGGCGTGCACGCTGGTCACGGCGACGGCGGTGAGCGTCTGCGGCATTATCGGCTGGGTCGGGCTGGTCATCCCCCACGTGGGGCGATTGCTCGTGGGCCCCAACCACCGCTGGTTGTTGCCAGCCTCGCTGCTTCTTGGGGCCGGCTACCTCACCCTGATCGATGATCTGTCGCGCACGCTCACGGCGGCTGAGGTGCCGTTGGGGATCCTCACCGCGCTCATCGGGGCGCCCTTTTTCGCGCTCATGCTACGTCGAACGCGCGGGGGGTGGCACTAGCGATGACGGCTATTTTGACACTGGAGCACGGCTCCTTCTCCTATGATCGGCCCATCTTTACCGATTTGAGCCTATCCCTCGAATGCGGGCGTGTCGATGCCCTGTTGGGGCCCAACGGGTGTGGCAAGACGACGCTGTTGCGCTGCCTCGGGGGCGCTCTGGCGCTGCGGGAGGGGAGGGTCACCCTGGAGGGCCGCGCCCTGAACGAGTACGGCGAGACGGAGCGCGCCCGGCGCATCGCCTATGTCTTTCAGGAGCATCACACCGTCTTTCCCTACTCGGTGCTCGAGGCGGTGCGCATGGGGCGCACGCCGCACCTGGGATTTCTCGCGTCGCCGGGCCCACGCGATACCGCCATCGCGGAGCGGGCGCTCGAGACCGTGGGGTGCAGCCACCTGCGCTCGGCGCGCTACACCGAGATCAGTGGTGGTGAGCGGCAGCTCGTGCTCATCGCCCGCGCGCTCGCGCAAGAGCCTAGCATCCTGCTCCTGGACGAGCCGACGTCGCACCTCGATTTCGGTAACCAGATGTTGTTGCTCATGGTCGTAGAGCGCCTGGCGCGAGAACAAGGGTTGGCGGTTCTCATGTCGACCCACCATCCGGATCACGCCCTGCTCGTCGCCCACCACGTCTACCTGATGAAGGAGGGAAGCATCCTGGCACAGGGCGCGCCCCGCGACGTCGTGACCGCAGAGCATCTGCGCGCCCTCTATGGTATCGAGGTAGCGGTCATGGCCATGGACATGGCCATGGATGGGGAGCGGCAGGTCGTCGTGCCCATGCTGCAGCCCTTTGCTGATGGGCGGCAGAGACGAGAGGAGGATTCATGACGACGCACATGTGCCCCTACTGCGAGAGGCGCTGCACCCTCACGCTGGGCGGGGGTGGTTTCTGTGGCATGTATACGCTGCGAGACGGAGCTGTGGTGGAGCGCTGGCCCCACCGCTACAGCTCGATCCAGATTGCCCACATCGAGACCGTACCCTTCTTTCACTTTCAACCTGGCAGCCGCACCCTCATCTTGGGCGGCGCTGGATGCAACTTTGACTGCCACTATTGCTCGAACGCCCACGTTGCGCGTTCGGCGCCCGAAGACCTGCTGATCTATGCCCTCACGCCGGAGCGCGTGGTCAAGTTCGCCAATGACTATGGCTGCCACAACATTGCTTTTGCCGTCAACGAGCCGACGGTAGCCCTACCGACACTCTTGGAGCTGTCCGACGTGGCGCGCGCCGCGGGCCTTGCCGTTGGGGCGCTCACGAACGGGTATACCCAGCCCGAGATGACAGAGCGGATGGGGCGGGCCTTTGACTTTGTGAATGTGAGCATCAAGGGGCTGGAGACTTCCTTCTTTGCCGAGCACGTCGGCTTGCCCGCTACTGCGGATGGCGCCTCGCCGTTTGCCGTCGTGCTGCGCAACATCGCCACCATGCACGCCCTGACGCACGTGGAGGTCAGCACTCCCATCGTGCAGGGGGTGAACGACCACGAAATCCCGGCGATCGCCGCTGCCCTGGGCGCCATCGATCGCCGCATCCCCTGGCACGTCTTTCGTCTGCTCCCCGAGTACAAGATGGCTGACTATGAGCGGCCCTCCATCGATGCTGTCGTGGCCGCTCTGGAGGAGGCCCGCTGCTCGCTCGTCTATATCTACTTTGGGAATTTCGTGGGCTCGCAATGGGTCAGCACGATTTGCCCGACGTGTGGCGCCCTGGCCATTGAGCGCATCAATCTCAGCGGCTGCAGCTCGAAGGCGCTGTCGTACAATCTCGACGCGGCGCAGTGCTGTGGCCGGTGCGGTGCCAACCTGGGGATCGCCGGCCCGGCCGTCACCTGGCACTCAAAGGACGAATCCGTATGGACATTGGCCTGATCGATGTTGTGGAATGGCAGACGACGGTGGACCTGCGCACCGGGCGTACTATCGAGGCGCAGCACCCGCTCCTCGACCTGGGTCGACGCCTCGCCCGCGCGCATCCCTACCCCGGCGACTTGGCGGGCGGGGGCGACCGCTGGGTGACGGACGTCGCCATCGCCCTGGACCAGGCGTACCGCCCGGGGCTCATCTGTCTCGACTATGCCGGCCTCTACTTCCCGCCCATGTTCGGGCGGCAGCGGCTCGACGAGCGCGCGGCGAGCCTGCGCGCTACCTTTGGCGAGATCGACCGATTCATCACCGAAACGGGTTTTGAGCCGGTGATCGTGGGGCTTGGGGGATTGACCCCCCTCGTAGGACAGATCGACACCAGTGACCTGGACGGCGTACCGATCGCCGGGGGGATGTCGGTGCGCTATTGCGGCCTGAACCGCCCCTCGGAACGCGACCTGCAGCGGCTGGCGGGGCACCCGGGCGTGGAGCACATCCTACCGATTGACGACGTCCGCCGGGAACTTGGAGGCTGCACTGCCTTTTACGACGCCGCCCCAGAGTACATCGTAGCGGCCCGGGAGGGATGGATCTTTCGCGGGGTGAACACGGGTGCGCGCAAGATTTACGCGCTGCCCGCGCATGACGCCACTATTCCAGTGCATGGTCTACGCCGTCCGGCCGCGAGGCTTACCGACATTGCCGCGAGCGTCCTCGCGATGGCGCAGGAGCGCCGAGTCGCGCTGATTCTCGTGGAGGCGGTGGGGTGTCAGACGTTCCCCCTGTCCTTCGAGCCGGTAGACAACACGTGGGGGTGGTATCACTATGCCGTGGGCGACGCGCAGTACCTGGCGATCGCAACGGGTCGGCATTTCGTCGAGTTCCCCTATCCGCCGGGGTACCGCTACGAGCTGTACGACGATGAGAACAAGCCATACCCCTTCTCCGGGATCTTTTGCGCGTTGCCAGAGGACGCCATCGGCCGGCGGTTCCCTGGACGCACCGCTGCCGTTGGTGCCCGGGCGGTCATGACACACGCCTCGTTCGGGGCGGATATCACTCTGGAGTGCTTTGTGCGGGCGCTGTACAACCACGGTGTGATGGCCGCCATCCACGTGCCGGAGGCGTGAGGCACCCGGGCTGGGAGGGTACGGTACCGGGAGCGTCGACCCACCCGACCCGTCCCACAGTCTGCCTTACGGTCTGATCGTCGCGCGGCTCTCGCGCTGTCGGCTGTGCCCGTTTCTCCCTGTTCCTTCAGCCAAGACCCTCTCGCCTCCCACAGGGGGAGGTGGGAGGGGCTGAGCATGCCCGGCGATCGGCGCTGTGCCCCTCTGTTCGCTGCACGGGTGCAACGCCGAGAAGCGTGGACACACCACTCCGGCGGCCCCGCGTTGCCGGATGTGGTGACCTGTGCCATAATGCCGCGCGGAGGAACAATGCTCTCGCATCGTGCCCACGTGCCCATTATCGTACTCGTGCTCTGTGCTTCGCTGCTGGCGGCCTGCGAGCCATTCCCGGAAAAGGGGGCACCCCCCTTCCCCCTGAGCCAGCCACGCCCCACCGCTGTCCCGCCGACGGCTACGGCCGAACCCACCCGCCCCACGCCGGTGCGCGTCACGCCACTGGTCAGCACGCCGGTGGCGACGCCCACCGCCATCCCCCCGGACGATGATTGGCTGGAGCGCGCCCGCCTGGGCCCCCATCAGCGCCTCGATGAGGATGCCGAGGCCGTCCGCCGGCAGGCGCTCGACGAGGGACTGGTGATGCTCTACAGCGATTCGTCGCGCGGGCTGACGTCGCTGGAGGCGATGGTCGAGGCACACCCGGGCATGGCGGTGGAGGGCTATACCTGGAGCGCGGGGGACATTGCCCTGCGGTTGAGCGAGGATGCCGGCGGAGGGGGCAGCGCAGCCGATGTGTTCCTCATGGCTGATCCGGTGCGCACCCACGCCATCGTGTCCCAGGGGTGGTTGTGGCCCTACGTCCCACCAGAGCTCGTGGAGGTGGTGCCCGAGTCGGTGGTGGGCGGGTTGCCCATCCACCACTGGAGTGCCCTGCTGGTGGTGTCGGGCGGGGGGGC
>DUUT01000109.1 GCA_012841405.1 Chloroflexota bacterium | reverse complement strand
CGAACACGACGTGATCGACCCGCCTCTCTAGTCAGTGGGCGAGAGGAGATTGAAGCGTATGGCCGTAGTGACCGCACCCAAGGACCTGGCGGAACAGCTCCCTCTCGCGGAACGTTTCGCACGCTGGCGCAGAAAACATCGCGAGCCCATCGAGGCATGGCTGATCCTGCTTCCGATCCTCATCTACCACTCCATCTTCTTTCTCTTTCCGGTGGGGGCAGACATCGTCATCAGCTTTACGCGCTGGACAGGGGTCGAGGGAAGCCCCGTATGGGTGGGGCTGGACAATTTCCGTACCTTTCTTACCCCCCCGTACCCCATCACGCTCTTTAACACCATCCTCTTTACCTTCAGTATTCTCATCCTCCAAACGTCCATCGCCTTTCTCATCGCCGTCTTGCTGAATGAGAAGGTGATTGGCCGCGGAGTCTACCGCTCCCTGTGGTACATTCCCACGCTGACTTCGGCAGCCATCACGGCGCAGGTGTTCTTTGCCTTTATTTCGCCCTATGATGGTGTGTTCAACTCGGTGCTCAAAGCCTTGGGGCAGCCCATCGTCATTTGGACGATGAAACCCGGGTGGATGCGCCTCTTTGTGATCGCCTACTCTGTCTGGCGGGGCGTGGGGACGCCCGTGGTGCTCTTTTTGGCGGCCCTGCAGGGCATCCATCCCGAGATCCATGAGGCGGCGATGGTGGATGGCGCCGACTACTGGCGCATTCTGCGGCACATCACGGTGCCACTGCTCCGCCCGATGGTGATATTTGTGCTTATCACGGGCACCATCGCCGGCTTTCAGATCTTTGAGACGGTGATGCTCATCACCGCCGGTGGCCAGGCGAACGTGGCCTCATCGGGCGGGCCGCAGAACATGACCAACGTGATGCTCCTCCAGATCTATAAGGATGCTTTCGTCAACCTGAACCTGGGCCGCGCAGCGGCGGGTTCCGTCATTATGGGGCTCATCCTGCTCTGGTTCTCGATCACCAACATGCGCATCATGAGTCGTGGCCAGGTCGAGAGGTAGGGGGAAGACACCATGAAGAAGCGCTTGACCATCGGCCGACTCGCCATCTATGTCATCCTCATCGGGGGCAGCCTCGCGATGGCCTTCCCCATGGCGTTTGCCATCGTCGGCTCGTTCTGCAAACTCCCCGACTTTTACGCGCGCCCGTGGTTTCCCCTCCCCAAAACACCGACGCTGGAGAACTATCAGGCCCTCTTCTTCCCCGCTGCCAGTGTCAACCTGGACATCGGGCGCTGGATTGCCAACACGCTTGTCCGCATCGTGTGGTACATCCTGATCACTGGCACCGTCGCCGTGTTGGCGGGATACGTGTTCGCCAAGCTGCGCTTCCGGGGGCGGGAAACGGCCTTTATGTACCTGCTCACATCGATGATGATCCCCGGCATCGTCTACTGGATACCGACCTACATCATGCTGGCGCGCTTCCCAGGGGCGGGGGGCAACGACATGCGCGGTGTGGGCGGTCATGGATTGATCGACTCCTGGCCCTCGCTGCTCGTGACGGGGTGGGTGAACGTCTACTACATCTTTTTGCTGCGCCAGACGTTTCGCAGCATCCCCGATGACTTTGAGGAGGCGGCCCGCGTCGACGGGGCGACGACACTGCGCTGTCTCAAGGATGTCTATCTGCCCATGCTCAAGCCCACCCTGACGGTGCTCGTCATCTTTCAGTTCGTCGCTCTTTGGAATGACTACCAGTGGCCCCTCATCGTCAGCTCGGGAAATCGCGACATCTGGACGGTAGCCCTGGGCTTCCAGCGCATGCTGCTCGTCGGCACCCAAGCCAAGGGGTACCCTGCGGGAACCTCCATCGTCGACTATCCCTTCTCCTTTGCCATGGCCGTCGTTGCCACCGTCCCGCTGGTGTTACTCTTCCTGCGCCTGCAAAGCTACTTCGTTGAAGGCGTCCAGGGGTTCGCCCTCAAGGGATAACCATCGATCTCGGGAGTAATCAGCATATGCCCGTCCTTTCCGTCAAGCCCCACAACGGCGCGCCGACCCTCTTCGTGGATGGCGCGCCGGCGTTCGCCGGTATCTATCTCACCGTGCGCAACTTTCGGCGTCGCGCGGATCGCTCGGCGACTGCCGAGCAATCCGCGTCACGCGATGACCCCTACTTTGAGCAGTTCCGCGACGCGGGGTTTCACCTGTACTCGGCCCCCTGCCCTGTCTCCTTTGACGACGCCTACGACGCCGAGAGGGACGATTTCCCCGCCGAGCGTTTCGCCCCCCTAGAGATCCTGCGGCATTACGCTGCGCTCGACCCCCAGGCGCGCTTTTTGCTGCGCGTGTCCACCGAGCCACGAGGGGCGAACTCGGCCTGGACACGGCGCCACCCTGACGAGTGCGAGGTGCTCGAATCGCGCGCCAAGGGCATCTATGCCACCCCCTCCTACGCTTCCGAGGTGTGGCTCAACGACGCCTCCCGCTTTCTGCGGGCGCTCATCGGCTACCTCTACGCGCAGGGCTTGGACCGCCATGTCTTGGGCTACCTCATCTGTGGCGGTGACAGCGCCGAGTGGGTCAAGGTCGGACCGATGGAGGACTGGGCCGGCGACTATTCGCCGCCCTCCCAGCGCGCCTTTGCGCGCTGGCTGCGTGAGTCCTATGGCACCGTCGAGGCACTCCGCGAGGCCTGGGGCGACCCGAAGATCGACTTTGACCAGGACCTCGTCCCGTCCCCCGAGGAGCAGGGGGACGCCGATCTGTTCCTCTTTAAGGATCCCCGCCGCCGGCGCAAGGCCATCGACTATTTCCGCTACAACGCCCACCAGGTAGCGCACGACATCGACCACCTGTGCGGCGTGGCCAAGGAGGCCTGCCGCGGTGAGCACCTCGTCGGCGTGTTCTACGGCTACCTGCAAGAGATCGTCTGGAATAACGGCTTCTTTGGGCAGCGCCTGGCCGACGCCGACGTCGCCCATGCCGCGGCGGCGCGCTCCGGCCATTCCGCCCTGCGGGAGGTGTTGGCCTCACCCCATGTGGATTTCCTCTCCAGTCCCTACTCCTACGGCTTTCGCGGCGTCGGTGGGGCGGGCGGCTTTATGTCGCCTGAGGCGAGCGTACGCGCTGCGGGCAAGCTGTGGATCAGTGAGGAGGACATGCGCACCCACCTCTGGCCGCCGGATGCGTTCTACGGCCAGACGCGCAACACCGAGGAGACGATTCAGGTCCTCAAGCGCCAGTTCGCCACCATCCTCTGCCATGCCGCCGGCGCCTGGTGGAACGATTGGGGGCGCCCGGAAGGGGGCACCTGGGCCGAGCCAGAGATCATGGCGACGTTCCGCCGCTGCCTGGAGATCGGGCGCCACCACCTCACCCTCCCCGATCGCTCCTCGGCGGCAGAGGTGGCCGTGGTTATCGACGCCGAGAATTGGTTCTACCGCTCCACGGTGAACAACCTCGATATCCCCACCTGGCGCAACCGCCACTGGGGCATCGCACGCATGGGGGCACCGGTAGATACCATCCTGCTCAGCGACCTCCTCGAGGGCAGAGCCCGCGAGTACAAGCTCTACCTGTTTCTCAATACGCCCCACTTTGCGGCCGACGAGCGCCAGCGCCTCAAAGCGCTCCTCCGACGCGACGGCAAGGTGGCGCTATGGGTCTATGCCCCGGGATTCGTCGATGAGGACCTGTCGGTGGAGCACTGCCACGACCTGACGGGCATCCGACTGCGCATGACGCCACGCCAGTGGGGCGCCCACGTGTACCTCAGCGATTTCACCCACGCCATCACCGAGCGCCTGCCGACCTCGACCTTCTGGGGCACCGACATGCGCCTCGGCCCCCTCTTTACAGTGGATGACGCCACCGCCCGCATCCTCGGGACGGTGGTCATCAACCAGGGGCGCTGCGAACCGGGGTTTGCCCTCCGCGAGGAGGAGGCGTGGGCCAGCCTTTACAGCGCCGCCCCCAACCTGCCCGCCGGAGTGTTGCGCGAAGTGGCGCGCTATGCCCGAGTACACGTATACTGTGATACGGAGGACGTGCTCTACGCCGATCGCAACTATGTGGCGCTCCACACCCTACGCACCGAGACCAAGAGGATCCATCTCCCCCATCGCGCCGATGTGTGGGAGGTGTTCACCGACCGCCTCGTGGGCCGTGATTGCACCACCTTTACCGACCCCATGGCGGCCGGCGCCACGCATCTGTACTACTATGGACCCGCACCCCGCCCCTGATGGGCCGGGCGAACTCGAGGATGAGGGATTCTGATGACCACTCTATGGCAGAACGGTGAGCCCACCTACGATCAGCGCATCGCGGCACTCCGCGAGACCAAGCAGCAGCACACGGACCTCAAGATCGCACGCAACGGCTACTTTGACATCGATGACCACGGCTACATCCCGTGGGACGAGCCCATTCCCTTTGAGCCGGTGTCGGACCGACCGGATGGCGGCATCTATGGCATCCGGGCCATTGGGCGCAACTTTCGCCGCTGGTTGGAGGTGCACCCCGTCTACATCCACCCCTGCAGCGCCCTCGCCGGGGCCTGGGTCCAGTCGGGCATTCCCGGCGTGGCCGGCATGCCCAAGGAGCGCCGCCGTGGCCGCCGTCGGTGGGGCGGCGACCCCACGGATCGCCCGCGGCACTGGCGCCCCGAGCATCGCCTCCCCGAGCTATGGCAGACCTTTATCACCTACCACATCATGCCCGGCGTGGGCGGCCAGAACCACCTCGGCCCGGACATGACCATCGGCCTGGAGCTGGGCTGGGGCGGCATCCTGAACAAGATCCGCCACTATCGCGCCCGCAACTGCCCGGAGGATACCTCCTTCTACGATGGTGAGGAGGACCTGGTGCTGGGCATCCAGACCTGGATCCGGCGCCACGTGGAAAAGGCGCGCCAGATGGCCGCCGCCGAGGAAAACCCCGTCCTCCGGCGGAACCTGCTCGAGATCGCCGAGATCAACGAGTGGCTGATCGACGGCGCGCCGCGCACCTTCCGTGAGGCCTGCCAGTTCCTCGCCTGGTTCCAGTCGGTGGACCGCATGTGGGCGCTCGGCGGCGCCCTGGACCAGATCGACGAGCTCCTGCGCCCCTACTATGAGGCCGATATCGCCGCCGGCCGCGAGACGGACGAGTCGATCGTCTGGCAGCTGGCCAGCCTCTTTTACAACGACACCCACTACTCCCAGATCGGCGGGCAGGCCCCCGACGGCCGCGACCGCACCAGCCGCCTCTCCTTCCTCGTGCTGGAGGCCATGCACCGCCTGCGCATCCCCGCCAACATCGCCCTGCGCGTGTGGGACGGCATGGACCGCCGCTTGCTGCGTAAGGCGATCGAGTACATCATCGAGGACGGCACCGGCGTGAGCTTTGCCTGCGCCAAGGGGCTCGATGAGGGGTTTGCCCGCAACGGCTTTCCCATCCAGCTGGCACGCATGCGCGCCAAGGTGGGCTGCAACTGGACGGCGCTCCCCGGCATCGAGTACTGCCTGCAGGACGTCACCCGGCTGTGCCTCGTCACGCCGTTCGTCTTTGCCCTGGACGAGGTGATGGCCCTGCCGGAGGAGGAGCGCAACCTCGACGCCCTGTGGGACAGGTACACGCAGCACCTCGGGATCAGCGTGGCCGCGCTCAAGGAGGGCAAGGACTATCACATGGAGCGCCAGGCCGAGAACTGGCCCGAGATCGTCCTGAACCTCTTCTGCCATGGCACCATCGAGCGCGGGCTGGACGCCTGCGCCGGCGGGGTCGATATCTATAACCTCGCCATCGACGGCGTGGGGCTGGCGACGGTGGCCGATTCCTTTGCCGCCATCGAGCAGCGCGTCGTCGAGGAAAAGCGCCTGACGTGGGACGAGCTCAAGATGCACCTGGACAACGATTTCGCCGACGCCGAGCCCGTGCGCCTGATGCTGAACGGCGTCCCGCGCTACGGCACGGGGGGCAGCCGCGCCGATGAGTGGGCGCAGCGCGTGGCGCAACTGTGGACTGACCTCGTGCGCGGCACGCCCACGCCCAAGGGGTTCATCTGCATTCCCGGGCTGTTCTCCCACGGCATCACCGCCGAGCTGGGCCAGGGTATCCCCGCGACGCCCAACGGCCGCCATGCCAACGCGCCCATCGCCCACAGCGCCGACCCCGACCCGGGCTTTTTGCCGGGCGGCAGCGTGGCCGTCACCGCCAAGGCGAACGCCGTGGCCTCCGTCCAGCCGGGCTGGGGCAACACCACGCCCCTGCAGATCGAGTTCGACCGCAAGATCCTGTCCGACATGGGCGGCATCGAGGCCGTCGAGGCGCTCATCCTGGCGCACAACCGTCAGGGGGGTACCTTGATCAACATGAACGTCATCTCCAAGGAGCAGATCCTGGAGGCCCACGAGGACCCGTCCACCCATCCTGATCTGATGATCCGCGTGACCGGGTACAGCGCCTACTTCAAGTCGCTGTCGCGCGAATACCGGCAGCCCATCGTCGATCGCATCCTGGCAGAGTCATGACACACGATACGCACACCCAAGACACCGCCGCACCGCGCGGCCTCATCAGCGACATCCAACGTTTCTCTATCCACGACGGCCCCGGCATTCGCACCACCGTCTTTTTCAAGGGCTGCAACCTGCGCTGTTTCTGGTGCCACAACCCCGAGACCCTGGCGCTGCGACCCGAGCTGCAGCTCTACCTCGACCGCTGCATCGGCTGTGGGGCCTGCTTCCAGGCCTGCCCCCACGGCGCCCACGTCCTCGAGGACGGCGTGCACCGCTTCCTCTGCGAGCGCTGCCAGGGGTGCGGCGCCTGCGCCGAGACGTGCTTCGCCCAGGCCCTCGTGCTGGTGGGCGAGTGGAAGACGGTGGACGAGGTCCTCACCGAGGTGCTGCGCGACCGCGCCTTCTACGAGACCTCCGGCGGCGGCGTGACCCTCTCCGGAGGGGAGCCCCTGCTGCAGCCCGAGTTTGCCGTCGCCCTGCTGACGGCCTGCCGGGAGGAGGGGCTGCACACGGCCATCGAGACGGCCGCCCAGCTCCCCTGGGAGCGCATCGCTGCGGTGCTGCCCGTCACCGACCTGGTGATGATGGACGTCAAGCTCCTCGACCCGGAACGCCACCAGGCGGCCACCGGCGCGGACAACGCCCGCATCCTGGCGAACGCGCGACGCCTCGGGGCGGCGGGCGTGCCCCTCATCGTGCGCACGCCCATCGTCCCGGGCGTCAACGACACCGCCGAGGACGTGACCGCCATTGCCGCGTTCGCCGCCGAGTTGCCCTCTCTGCTATACTACGAGCTGCTGCCCTTTCACCCGATGGCCGCCAGCAAGTACGATTCCTTGGGGATGGACTATCGGGCGCGCGACCTCAAGACGCCCCCCAAGGAGCGCATGGAGGCGCTCGCGGCGGCGGCGCGGACGGCAGGGATCACCGTGCAGCATCGCTGACCGGCGACAGCCCCGCGCGGTGCGGACCGTGCGGGAGCGCCCGACGCAGACCCTGAGCATCCAGCGGGAGGTTGTTCGCTATGGCCACTGTGGAGCGGAATCGCGTGCGAGATACCGAGCGCGTCCTCACCTACGAGGAGCGCTACGACGCGCTGCGGGAGACCAAGCTCGCCCAGACCCTCGAGAAGCAGCGCGTCATCGGGGCCATGGATCACGACGACTGGGGCCAGATTCTGCCCCCCGAAGATCAGCGCCAGATCGTCCAGTCCATCAGCGGCTCGGGCATGCCCATCACCGACGTGCTGCTCAAGGACTTTGCGATCACGCCCAACCACCCCTCGGGCGGGTTCTTTGGCCCCAAGGCGGTGGGCGAGAACTTTCGCGGGCTCATGGAGGCCCATCCCGTCTACGTCGACCCCCTCGGCTCGCTGGCCGGGGCCTACATGGTGAACTTTTCCTCCTACATCGAGGTCCACCAGCCCCCGGAGCTCGGCTTTGGCGACCTGCCGGCGCGCGTTAGGCAGTACGACCTCGTGGCGCCCTTCTTTGGCCAGCAGCACTTTTGCCAGGACATGGCCATCGGGCTCGAGCTGGGCTACGGCGGGCTCCTGCTCAAGATCCGCACCTATCGCCGCCAGCACGGCGCCGACAAGCAGGATTTCTACGACGGGCTCGAGGCGGTGGTGCTGGGGCTGCAGAACTGGATCGGGCGCACGGCGGAGGCGGCGCGCGCCATGGCCGCGAAGGAGGAGCACCCGCAACTGCGCCGGAACCTCGAGGAAATGGCCGAGATGAACGCCTGGCTGGTGGACCACCCGCCGCGCACCTTCCGCGAGGCCTGCCAGTGGATCCTCTGGTACCTCATCATGGCGCGTATGTACAACGGCTCCGGCTCCTGCGGGCGCCTCGATGTGCTGCTGACGCCCTTCTACGAGCGCGACGTCGCCGCCGGTATCCTCACCGATGAGGAGGCTGCGTTCCACGTGGCCAACCTCTTGCTGCGCGACACCACCTACCTGCAGCTCGGCGGCCCCGACGCCTCCGGCCAGGACGTCACCAACCGCGTCTCCTACCTCATCCTCGAGGCGGCCCACAAGATGTGCATCGCCACCAACGTGGGGGTGTCCGTGGGCCCCGGCGTCGACCCCGGGCTCCTGCGCCGCGGCGTCGAGATCCAGTTCGAGGACAAGGCGGGCACGCCGAAATTCCTGGGGATCCACAACATCGTCGAGGGGTTCGCCCGCAACGACATCCCTCTGGAGACGGCGCGGCTACGCGCCTACGCGGGCTGCCACTGGTTCGCCCTGCCGGGGCGCGAGTACTGCCTCAACGACTGCGCCAAGATCAACCTCGCCAAGGTGTTCGAGGTGGCCTTTAACGACTACATGGCCGCGCCGCGGGCCGCGCGCTCCGTGGCCGATCTATGGGAGCACTACGTGGCGCACCTGCGCTCCGCCGTGGCCACCATGGCGGAGGTGTTCGACTTTCACGTCCAGCACAAACACGAGGTGTTCCCCGAGCTGGCGCTCGACCTGTGCTGCTACGGGCCCATTGAGAAGGGGCTGGACGCCTCGGCCGGCGGGGTGGAGTACTATAACTTTGGCATCGACGCCGCCGCCCTGGCTACCACCGCCGATTCCTTTGCCGCCATCGAGCAGCGCGTCGAGCGGGAGGGACGGCTGAGCTGGGAGGAGCTCCACGCCCACCTGCAGGCCGACTGGGCGGGGGCGGAGGGTGAACGCGCCCGCCTCATGATGCGCAACATCCCCCGCTACGGCTCCGGCGGCTCGCGGGCGGACGCGTGGGCGGTGCGGCTCACGGAGACGTTCGTCGACCTCGTCAAGGAAAAGCCGACGCCCGATGGCTACAATATGATCCCGGGGCACTTTTCCTGGGCCAACACCATCCCCATGGGCAAGAACCTGGGCGCCACGCCCAATGGCCGTCACGCCGGCGCGCCGATCTCCCACGGCGCCAACCCCGATCCCGGGTTCCGCCAGGATGGGGCCCCCAGCGCCATGGCGGCGGCCATCGCCGGGGTGCAGTGCGGGTACGGAAACTCATCCCCCATGCAGCTCGAGCTCGACCCCGGGCTGGGCAAGGACGAGGGCGGCGTGGACACGGTGGCCGACCTCATCCGCACGCACATGGACTTGGGCGGCACGCAGATCAACCTGAACGTCATGGATGCGGCCAAGGTGCTCGCGGCGCACGAGGACCCCAGCAAGTACCCCGACCTCATCGTGCGCGTGACGGGTTTCAGCGCCTACTTTGCCAGCCTCTCCCCCGAGTTCCGCCAGCTCGTGGTGGATCGCATCATCGCCGAAGGGTAGGCGCGCCCAACGCCGTTGATGGCATCCCTGGCGTACGTGGGTGAACCACCCTGCGCCAAAAAGACATCGCCCCGAGCGGTAGCGGGCGAGG
>DUUT01000108.1 GCA_012841405.1 Chloroflexota bacterium | reverse complement strand
GGGCCGGGAGGGCGTCGCCCTCCCGGCCGTGCCGTGGGTATTGTACAATCTCCCCTCCGGTGTGCAAGCCGCTCCGCAGGGTCAAGCTGGTATCGTGGCGTGCCGCGGGCGAGCAGATTGACGATGCGACGTTCGTGTCGAGACGGGGCAGTCACGCGTAACGCGCGCCCCCCGCGCGCCATCTTGGGCGGCGCGGCGTCATTCATGTATACTAGCAAGGATGCGATCAAAGTATACCTGACATATGGAGGTACTATGGCATCGATAGAGGCCGTTCGCCAGGCGCTCAGCCAGGTGATGGATCCCGAACTCAACCGCAGCATCGTTGACCTCGGCATGGTGCACGATATTGCCATTGACGACGGCACCGTGTCGTTCACGCTGGCGCTCACCACCATCGCCTGTCCGTTGCGCGGGCAGATGGCCAACGACGCCCGAGAGCGCCTCATGGCGCTGGAGGGTGTGAGCGATGTGGTCATCAACATGCGCGAGATGACGGCCGAGGAAAAGGCCAAGCTCACCGGCGGCGCCAGCGCCCAGCAAGAGGGTTCGGCCCTGGGCTACAACAACGTCCGGCACGTCGTTGCCGTGCTGAGCGGCAAGGGCGGCGTCGGCAAGTCGTCCGTCTCGTCGCTGTTGGCCGTGGCCCTGCGCCGCAGGGGGCATCGCGTCGGCCTGCTCGATGCCGACATCACCGGCCCGAGCATCCCCAAGATGCTGTTGCACCGCGATGAGCGGCCCATCGGCAGCCCCTTGGGCATCCTACCGGTGCAGACCGAAGGGGGCATCAAGCTGATGTCTATCAACCTGCTCCTGGCCGATCCGAACCAGGCGGTCATCTGGCGCGGCCCGCTCATCAGCGGCGCTATCAAGCAGTTCTGGGGAGACGTCGTATGGGGCGACCTCGACTATCTGATCGTGGACCTGCCCCCCGGAACCTCTGACGCTTCGCTCACTGTGCTGCAGACCATCCCGCTGAACGGCATCGTCATGGTGACGACGCCTCAATCGCTGGCAGGCATGGTGGTGCGCAAGGCCGCCTCCATGGCCTCGCAGCTCAATATCCCCCTCATCGGGTTGATCGAGAACATGAGCTACGCCGAGTGCCCCAAGTGCGGCGAGCATGTGGAGGTCTTTGGCCCGAGCAACGCTGCGGAGGTAGCCACGGCCATGGGCGTCCCCCTCCTCGGAAGGCTGCCCATCCGCCCCGACATTGCCCGCCTGGGCGATAGCGGCCGCCTTGAGGAATACCCGGCAGAGGAGTTTGAGGACATCGCCGAGCGCCTGCTGGCCCTCGTCCCCGAACAAGCGTGCACGCCGGCGAGTGCGCGGCAGTAGTAGCGCGCGGCGTGGGTGGCACGCTAAGAGATCGCGCATCGCAAATGGTAGATAACAAATTGCAGGTTACGGGCTAGAGAAGCAACGCGGCATGTCGCCCTCAGGCCCGTGACCTGTAATTGCTACACACAACGTATGGCCCGTTACGCGCCTCCAAGGCGGTTGAGCACCCGCGTGAGCACGCGCACGCTTTGCAGGTATTCGCCCAGGTCGATGTGCTCGTCTGGCGTGTGGTCGTAAGCCGAATCCCCCGGGCCATAGGCCACGATGGGGCAACGCCAGCGCGGGCCAACGACATTCATGTCTGAGGTGCCCGTCTTGGTGACATAGGCGGGTCTGCCGCCCTCAGCGCGGATCCCCGCCAAGAAGGCGCTCGCCAACGGGGTGCGCTTTTCGGCGCGAAACGGCGCTTCGTGGCCTCGAGTCACCACGCGCGCGGCCCCATCCGGGTGTCGTGCCCACGTATCCATGAGGGGATTGAGCAGGTCGGGTAGGTGCAGTCCCAAGGGGAGTCGCAGAGCGATGGTCATCTCGACGCGCTCGCGCAGCCCATCACCTCCCGAGCAGATGCGCCGCAACGAGGGGTCCAGCGTCGCAAAGGTCCCCTCTTTGTCGCGATTATACGCCTCGGCCCACTCGGCCACGTGTCGCCAAACGTCGACGGCTTCCTCCGCCGGTGCACGCTCCCTGCCGGCGGTGTGCGACACGGCGCGCTCGAGCACATAGTCGATGAGCAGGCGCCCCTTGTACCCGATGGTGATCCGGTCCCAGCCACTCGGCTCGCCGATGACGCAGTAATCGGGACTGTACCGCCCCACAGCAAAGTAGGCGCCCTTGGACGTGGCCGCCTCCTCCTCCACGGCACCGATCACCGTCACCCGCGCCCTGAGGCCGTCCGCCGCCCGCGCTGCCGCGGCGATGAACGCTGCCAGCGGGCCCTTGGCGTCGACGGTACCGCGCCCATAGAGGAGCCGGCCCTCGCGACGCACAGGAATATCGCCCGCCACGGTGTCCATGTGGCCCAGCAGTACGATGTGCTGCTTGCCGGCACCGATATGGCCCACCGCGTTGCCCGCCGCATCCACCTCGGTGCGATACCCCAACGCCTTCATCGAGGTCGCTAGGAACTCGGCCAGCGCACCCTCGGTGCCCGACACGCTGGGAATGGCCACCATCTCGGTGAGCAAGGCTTCCGCCTCGTCATCACGAGGTCCTGGGCCCTCCCAAGGGACCAGCACCGTCTTGGCCTCACCCCTCATGCCGTTAGCACCTTTTCCACGGCCCGGTACACGGTATCCAACTCGTCATCCGAAATCACCAGTGGCGGCAACAGTCGCAGCACCGTGCTCCCCGCGGGCAGGGCCAAGACGCCTTCATCCATCAGTGCCCGCAGGTAGGGCGTCACCCGCTTACGCAGATCGATGCCGACCATCAGTCCCAGGCCGCGCACCTCGCGGATGAGGCGCGTCTCGATCCCCGCCAGGCGTTGCATAAACCGCGCCCCCTTCTCCGCCGCCTCGCCAGGCAGGTCGTGCGCGAGCATATAGTCGATGGCTGCCAACGCCGCCGCACACGCCAGGGGATTGCCGCCGAACGTCGACCCATGGACGCCCGATGCAAGCTCGCCGACGCGTGAACCGATGAGCACCGCTCCCATGGGCACACCACCCGCCATCCCCTTGGCAAGACAGAGGAGGTCGGGGCGCAGATCGTGGTGCTGGCAGGCAAAGAGCTTGCCGGTACGCCCAAACCCCGTCTGGACCTCGTCCACGATGAGCAACGCCCCGCGCTCGGCACACAGCGCTTGAACCCCGCGCAAGTAGTCACCACTACCGACGTTCACACCGCCCTCGCCTTGCACGACCTCGAGCAACACCGCGGCCGTCTCATCGTTCACCGCTGCGCTGAGGGCGTCCAGGTCACCGTAGGTAACGTGGGTAAAGCCTGGCACCAGGGGCATGAACGGTTCCCGATACTTGGGCTCCCACGTCGCCGAGAGGGCCCCCATGGTGCGCCCGTGAAAGCCCCGCTTCATGGCAACGATCTCCGAGCGGCCCGTACACAGCCGCGCCAGTTTGAGCGCCGCCTCTACCGACTCGGTACCCGAATTACACAGGTAGGCGCGCTCGAGCCCTGCCGGTGCGATGGACAGCAACCGTTCCAGCAGCTTGGCCCGCACGTCGCTATAGAACACCTCCGGGCAGGTGATGAGCGTCTCTGCCTGGCGCTGGATGGCCGCCACGACCGCGGGGTTGCAGTGGCCGACGATGGCCACACCATGCCCCCCCACACAGTCAATATACGCGCGCCCCTCTTCGTCCCATACGCGGGCACCCTCCCCGCGCACAATGGCGACGTCGCGCTTGGGGTACACCCCGCTCGTGTAGCGGCTCTCGAGTTCGATGGTCGTCATGCGGGTCCTCCTGATTGAGGGTTGTAGGCTGTGGACTACGGGTTGCGAACCTCGGGACAGTCTCAGCTGCAACCTGCACGCGGTCACCTGATACGAGGTGACGCGCAACGCACAACCTATCCTATCACGGTCCCTTCACCTGCCAGCGCGCGGCGGATGGGAGATTCGATGCGAGCGTCGGCAAAGATGACCTGGCCCACCCCCTGTTGGATCGCTTCGACGGCGCCGAGCACCTTGATGCGCATGCGCCCTTGGGCGTGCGCCATCGCCTCTTCCGCGCGTGCCGGATCGATACGGCGGATCAGTGTGCTCTCATCGGGAAACTCGCGCAGCAGCCCCGGCACGTTGGAGAGGATAATCAGGCATTCGGCACCGAGGGAGGAAGCAATCATGGCGGCGGCACGGTCGCCATCCACGTTGATGGCCTCGCTCTCGGTGCTAATAGCCGGGGGCGTCACCACAGGAAAGTACCCATTGTCGAGCAGCAGGTTCAGCAGGCCGGTGTTCACCTGCTGCACCGTCCCGGTATAATCATCGCGCAGCACCCGACGGCGGCCATTCTGCACGATCTTGATCGCCGCCTTGCGTGGCCCCTCGAGCAGACGACCGTCGATGCCCGACAGGCCGACGGCGTTCACCCCCTCCGCCTGCAGCCGTTCGACGATCCCCTTGTTCACCTCGCCGCAGTACACCATCTCGAATATCCTGAGCGTCTCGCGATCGGTGCGCCGACTCGTGAACCCCGACACCGAGGTCACAAACTCGGGGGGGTGCCCCAGCGCCTCGGCGACCACGTTGGTGCGGTGCGATCCCCCATGCACCAACACCATACGCTGCCCTTCCTTCACCAGCTGGGCCACATCGCGGCATACCGCGTCGAGATCGATCCCTTCGCTGCCGCCGACTTTGACTACGAGCATGGCTTTCTCCTCGGACTGGTTCTCAGTTGTCAGTGATCAGTGGCGTCCAGCGACAGCTGGTTGCAGGACCGCAGTGCTCGTTGAGGCGTCAGCGTATCTCCCTCGGGGATGGCGATGGCCCCAGCATCAGGCCTTCCTCCGCCGAGCCACGCATGCTGTCAGCATATGCTACAGCGCTTCGCCGATACCCCTGGATCTGTCAGTACACCTCGAGCGCCAGCGAGTGGGCCTTCGCCCACACCCAAAGGTTGCGGAAACCCTGCATCTGCCACCTCGAGGTTCTGTCGCGCGCCACCGCGCCGCATCCGGCGCACCACCTCCAATCGCTGCCTCCGACCTGTTGCCGCCAATCACCGACGACGGAACGCTGCATACGGATACCTCAGATGGGGTGCAACCCCGGAAACCCCAATCCCGCCGTCTCGTCCAGCCCGCACATGAGGTTCATACACTGCACGGCGCTACCGGCGGCGCCCTTCATGAGGTTGTCGATCGCAGCGATCGCCACGATGCGGCCGGTCTCTGGATCATAGTCGAACCCCACGTCCGCATAGTTGCTGCCGGCCAGGATCTTGGGTTCGGGATACCGGTACACTCCCTGGGCTTCGCGTACCAGCCGCACGAACGGCTCACGACCGTAGGCACCGCGGTATGCCTTCCAGAGATCTCGTAGCGCAAAGCCTTCGCGCAGCGTATCCCGCAGAAACACGTGCGCCGTCGCCAGGACACCGCGCACGAGCTCGATGGACGTCACCGACATGTGCACCGGCACGTCGGCCATACCCTCACAACAGAGCGCCTGCACGACTTCGGCCGTATGCCGGTGGCCCGTGGGCGCAAAGGAGCGTACGGCATGGCTGCGATCGGGGTGGTGTGACGCCGGTCCCGCCGATGCCCCTCCCTCCGACGATCCCGCTTTGACCTCCACGATCGCTCCACGCTCGCGATCCGCCAGATCGGCCTGGAACAGGGGCCACAGCGCCAGGATCGTCGCCGTGGCGTTGCACCCCACGCCGCTCACGTGGGTGGCCGTGCGGATCGCCTCGCGGTTGATCTCGGGGAGGCCGTACACAAAGCGGTCCACCCAGTCCACCGCGGCGTGTTCCCCGCCGTACCATCGCTCATAGTCGTCCAGGCTGCGCAGCCGGAAATCTGCCGACAGGTCGATGATGCGCGACGCCAGGCGCGATAGATCCGCGATGCGCGACATGGCCTGACCATGCGGCAGGGCCACAAAGAGCACGTCGCACGGCTCGAGATCGGCGGCCGAGACAAACTTGTGCATGGTGCGGCGCCGGAGGTTCGGGTGGCGCGCATGCACAAACTTGCCGACGTTGCTCTCCGAGGTGACCTGTGCCACCTCCACATCCGGGTGATCGAGCAGGAGGCGCAGCAGCTCTCCCCCCGCGTACCCCGAACCGCCAAGAATCGAGACCTTGATTGCGCTCATCCCTGCGCCCTCCCAACCTGCAGCACATAGTCCACCACCCGTCCGGGAATGTCACAGCCAGTGGTGTCGATGCTGTTGCGGAACTCCATGGTATAGTTCACCTCGTTGACCAGCAGCTCGCCCGTGCGCCGCTCGAGCAGGTCGATGGCTACCACTCCGCCGCCGACAGCACGCGCCGCCGCCCGAGACAGCGCCTCGATCTCGGGGGTGATGGGGCAGTTGCTGGCGCGGCCACCCCGCGCCGTGTTGGTAATCCAGTGCTCGGAGGTGCGATAGATGCCACAGACCACGTCGTCGCCGACCACAAAGGTGCGGATGTCGCGTTGCGGCTTGTCGACGTACTCTTGGATGTAAAAGATCGAGTGGTGGTACGATCCCAGGATCGTCTTGTGTTCCAGGACGGCCTCGGCCGCCTCACGGTCATTGACCTTGGAGATCAACCGGCCCCACGACCCCACCGCTGGCTTGAGCACCGCCGGGTAACCGATCTCTTCGATGGCGTTGAGCGCCGACTCGGGGGTGTAGGCCACCATCGTGCGCGGCGTTGGCACGTTGTGAGCGATCAGGGCCCGCGTGGTCGAAAACTTGTTGCCACACACATTGGCCACCTCCGAGGTGTTCACCGTGGGCACACCCCAAGAATTGAGCAGCTCGAGGGAGTAGAGCGCTCGCGAGTGATTAATGCAGCGCTCGATGATGACATCGAACCGCCGCCAGGCTGGGCCATTCTGCAGATCGAATACCAACTCGCGGTCATCGACCAGGGTCACCTCGACGCCCCGTCGCCGGAACGCCTCCAGCAGCAGCTTTTCCTCCACACGCACCCGCGACAGCAGCATGCCGACGTTCATCGATGTCTCCTCACATGGAATGGGTCTCTCGCAGCGCGCCGATCACCGCGCTCGTTCGGTGGTCGATCGAAAGCCATGTTACTCATTTCGGTCAATGTGTTCGCCGATCCACTCCCGTAGGATGGCATCGACGTCATCGAGGGCTACGGGTTTCTCATCGGCCAGCCTCTTGAGGTGATGGCTGGCAACCTTGAGGTCATCATCTTTGATACCAAGGTTGAGCTGCTCGGCCCGTGATGTGATGGCGTTC
Source organism: Chloroflexota bacterium (assembly GCA_012841405.1). GTDB lineage: Bacteria > Chloroflexota > Anaerolineae > UBA1429 > UBA1429 > DUUT01. The sequence continues at coordinate 6,526 of DUUT01000108.1, read as the reverse complement.
CACCCTGTGAGCCGGTGCGCGATACTGATGTACCGGCTCAGGCCAAAGTCCTGCGGCGACAGGATCTCGTACGCCTCCGGGTGGTTCAGCACGGCCTTGGCATGGATGCCGGCCTTGTGGGTAAAGGCGGTGATACCCGTGATACAGTTGTTGAACGGGATATCCACCCCCACCATTTCGGCGATCATGTGATCGAGATCGCGTAGCATGGTGAGGCGGTACTTGGACACGAGGGAGCGGTCCGTGGCATAGAGCCGCGCCACCAGCCCGCCGAGCGGGGCGATGCCGTTGCGCTCGCCGATACCCAGGATGCTCGTATCCACGTGGGTCGCCCCGGCCTCCAGCGCCGTATAGGCGTTGGCGATGGCACACCCAGAGTCGTTGTGGCCGTGGAACTCGATGTCGCATGACACCCGCCGCCGCACCGCCGTCACCACCCGGTGCACCTGCAGCGGAGTGGCCATCCCCACCGTATCGGCGATGCCCACACGGTCCACGCCAACCGCGTCGACTGCCTCATAGACCCTCAGGATGTCCTGCAGGTCACTGCGGAACGAGTCCTCGGTGCTCACGCGCACCTCGAGGCCCCGATCCTTGATATCGCGCACCACTTCCCGCGCCGTGCGGATGATGGTGGGAATGTCTTTTCCATCACTGAACGCGCGCAGCACCGAGGAGGTGCCGATGAGCACGTCGATACCGTCCACGCCCGTATCGGCGGCCAGGCGGGCTTCCTCCAGGGTGCAGCGCACGTGGGTAAGGACCTTGGCTCGCAGCCCGAGCCTCGCAATGGTGCGACAGTCCTCCAAGCTTTGGCGAGAGGCGGCAGGCGAGCTCAGCTCGATGTACTCGACGCCAAACGCATCGAGGGCCCTGGCGATCTCTATCTTCTGATCCGTGGAAAAGCAGGCGCCCACGAACTGCTCACCCTCGCGCAGCGTCGATTCGATGATGCCAAACGCCTGCACGCTCATCGCCACCTACTCACCCCAGTCCTCTTCCTCTTCGGGCGCCAGCTCTAGCACGAGCGGCTCGACGCTGATCACTTCGAGCTCGACGCCACACTCGGGGCAGTCGACGATCTCGCCCTCCATCACATCATCCAAGGTGAACTCGGCGGCGCACTCGGGGCACGTTGCGGTCATGGTCTCGTCTCCTTCTCTCGGTGTTGTGGCCATCGGCCATGCGCAGTGGGTAGACATCCATCACATGGGAGAGGCCAAACCGGCAGCCCTCCCCAGGCAATGACGCATCATCGGTGCACAAAAAAGCAGCCTTCCCCTCTGGTCTGGGGAAAGCTGCTCGTTGGTTACCGGGTTCGGGTAGAGCAAGCCTAACCAGACCAGAGGTCCGGCTTCTTCGACTTGCTCTGCTTCGCGAGGAGGGCGCTGAGCGAATCCACCCTATCTCGGTTGTCGTCAAGCGAGTCGCGGCTGCCCATGCTTCTGTCCATTCGTTGATTGCCCCACTCGCGGGGCTCGTTTGGCCGCGAGTGTAGCACATCCAGTCTGATCCGTCAAAACGGCCACGGGACAGTCAGGACTTGCCGTGCATCGTTCATCACCGAGGGGCGGTCAAACAGGTGACCCGACACAGGTCCACCGGCGCATGGAGGTGGTGTAGCGATCGCAGACGCGCTGCCAAGCTGTGCGCTGCGAGGCCCGCATCGCAGCCTTCGCTGGACCGAATGGCGCCCCCGTAGCGCTCCTGGGCGCTACTCGATCGCCTCTATCGCCTGCTCTTCTGCTACCCGTAGACACTCCTCCCAGGAGGCGACGGGCCCTTGCGCCGAGGCCATGCACTCGGCGTACACGTGCGCTTGTGCCTGAGCACGGCCCAGCGCATCCTGCGGATCAGCGCCTTGGAGCACCTCCGCGAAGGCTCGATCCACCCAACGGAGGGTCATTCCGTCGCTGTAGGGCCCCCAGGCATCCCCGGCCTCGTACCAGCGCTCCAGCGTCGTCACCCAGGCATGGGCAACGTCGTCGCCCACCCTTTGCCGCCAGCCGGGGTTGGCCGCCAGATCGCTCCTCGCGGGCAGCAGGTTCACCGCCTCCGGGCGCCCCCCTAGAAACCACAACCACTCCCAGCACGCCTCAGGGTGCGCCGTCCCCGCATGGATGTACAGCGCCCTCTCGAGCTTGGGGCGCGGCATCACCGCCCCAAGCGGCAGGGGAGCGAACCCCAGTGACGGGTTCCCTTCCGAGGCATGCCGGGCGCTGGCATAGTCGTCGAGCCACATGGCCACCTGGCCCCCCGCCACGGGCGCTGGGTAATGCCCCCATGGCAGCGCTACGTCGTCCGTCGCGCCGGCATCTGCTTCGGGAGGTGCCGCCGCGATCAGATCCATGTAGCGCTGCATGGCGGCCACCGCCGTGGGGCTGTCGAGCGTCGGGAGCCCATCCGCAGCCAACAGGGAGCCGCCCAACCAGGCGATCATCTGCCCGACGCAAGAGGTGGCCCCCCCGCGCGGCCAGTAGCCGTAGGTGGGGGGATCGACCGTCGTGTCCGTCAGGAGCAGGGCATGCTCCACGAGGCATTGCGCCGACCAACCCGCCGTGGGATAGGCCATCCCCGCGGCGTCAAACCGCGCGCGGTTATAGACCAGCATGCGAGCATCCGCATCGAGGGGCAACCCCCAGACGTGCCCCTGGCTCCGCAACGGGTCAAGGAGTGCCCGTGGATGGGCCCGTGACAAGCGCCACGCAGTGGCAATGCCGTCCACCGGCACGAGCTCCTCTGTCGACCGCCGTGCCACCTCGGCACCGGCGATGTAGCAATCGGCCTCGGCATGGGCACCCACCACCTCTACGACGATATCACTGCGTTCGAGAGAGAATCGGTCGGCCAGGTGACCGTATACGTCCAGATCCTGCCCGCTGCGCACACCAAAGCGGATGGTGACCGGTTCAACGCCGCCCGTCTCGGGCAGCATGTGCGGAGCCTCCACCGCCCGTGCGGCGAATACAGGTCGATCGCCGCGGGTGGCTGGCCGCGTCGAGGTGTCGCGTCGCCCGCCAGCAGACTCCCAGGGGCCGCCCCGCAACACCTCGCTCAGCGCCTCGCCGCGCAGCACGCCCAGGAGCGCCGTCTGCACGGGCGTCCACACCTGCGGGTCATAGGGTCTGCCATGCTCAAGACAGTACCGGAACACCATGGCGGTGCTCTCGTCCAGATCCTCCCAGTACGCTCCGCTGCGGCGCGCCATGATGCCGCCATAGTACGCCGCCGACGGCTGTCGACTCAGAAACTCGATCCACTGCCAGGCGGCCTCGGGATGAGCCGTCTTTGCGCTGATCATGTACCCTTCCACGGTAATGGGCGCTGCAGGGTGCGGCGCCTGTGGAAGGGGCACGAGTTCCGCACCATACCGTCTCCGGAATCGCCCCGCTTCGAACGAGTGCCCCGTCCACATGGCTGGAGGACGTTCCGCCATCAACAGGGCTTCGACGTGCTCCGCAACATCAGGGTCCGAGACATCGGGTGCCGCACCGTATACCCTGACGAGGTCGGCGTACCACAGGAGGCTGTCCGCCAGCGCCATGGCATCGAGTGTCCCAGTGCCGGCGCCATCTCCGCCGGATAGCGCGGCAACCGTATAGCCTGGCCAACGATCCACCAGCCCATAGCGCTCGGTGACACCGCCTTGGCGTACCGTCGTCGCCACCGCAGCGCGCAACAGGTCATCACGCGTCCACCCCAGGCGCGGGGGCGACAGCCCGGCCTCCTCAAAGGCGGCGGGGTCGTAGTACAGCACAAAGGCGTGCGCCTGGTGAGGCAGCCCGTACAGCGCATCACCGCGAGCGAATGACTTGACCGTCCCGGCGAACAGGGCATCGCCCGGATAGAGCCCGCCCGCCTGCGCATACGGAGCGAGGTCGAGCAGAACGCCCTCCAGGGCCAACCCTTCATCGGGAGCACTCGCGACAAAGGCGTCGACGGCTTGGGCGATACGGCCGATATCACCCGCCGCATGCTCGGGGAAATGGCTGGTGATCTCGTCGAGCGACGCCAACCGGATCACGACGGAAGGATGCTCCGCCTGAAAAATCTCGATGAGCGACCGATAGTGGAGCACCTCGTGATCGCGACAGGCAAAGGTGAGGGGGGCAGCGTGGGCGTCGACGCGCGGCGCGACGCAACCGGTGGCGATCAGGGGAGTAAGCAACGCAAGAGTGGCTAGGCCTCGTCCCAAGGCCAAGATGGCGCCTCCTTGGCCGAGCCACGCCGAAACGACGCCACGGCGCGCTTGGCCGGTAGCGGCGGCGGAGGGCACCCGACACGAAGAGGCTCAGGCGCGAGTGGAACGAGGGCCGTTGCGGGGACGATGCGTCAATAGGGGTAGCGCCTCAAACGTGCTGGGCAGCAATGGGGCAGACTCGATAGAACATCGATGAGGAGTGACAGGGGCGACGAACACGATGAACCGCCGGGTCAACGATCACAGTATACGCGATCGTATAGGCAGTACATGGCTGATAGGGTGATGCCATAAGCACTGGTCTATTGTTGCCATAATAGCACAGCCGCAGCATGCTGTCAAGAGTCACGCGAGGCACCGATCCTGTCCCCGGCTCGCAAGGATCATCGCAAGCATAGCACCCAAGAGTGGAACGGACACAGATACGTCAGAAAGATACGCACAGAGGGGTGGCCGAATGGCCACCCCTCTGCTCCACACAAGACTCGCGCGCCGCCGCGGCGGCGGCGGCCCACGCCTACTCGCGCGTGAGCCAGATTGGATCCAGCTCGACCATGTCCGGGTCAGAACGCTCGATGGGCAAGGCGTCGTCTTCAGCGAGGGGCTCGTACCCGTCGGCGACGATCACCACACCGTACGTGTAGCCACGTGGGAGCGGTGGTTCGGTAACGAAAAAGCCGTAGCGATCGCTCAGACCGATAGCGGCAACCTGCTCCTCGAGCTGCTGTCGGGCGAACTGGCGCACCGTCACCCCCGGCTGCAGGAGGATGACAAACCCATCCGCGATGGGATCGGCATTATCTGCGTCGAGCAAGAGGCCCATGACCGACACGCCCGCGCTGCTCTGCCTGGGCTGCTGGTCCAGCCCCGAGCGCTCCCGCCCGACGACGGCGGTTCCCGACTGGACCGTCCGGTCGCCGATGGACAGGCTCAGCGTGTAGGCTCCCTCGGGCATCGGATCGCCACCGTTGTTGAGCGATAGCCACATGGTGCCCTCATCGCCCAAGTCCCACAGGTAGGTGCCCTCAAAGACAAGCATGTCATCGAGCTCCCACGACTGGGTCCAGGGCGTTCCATCCTCCATGCCCTCATACTCGCAAAAGGCGTGCAAGTTGAGGATCCCGGGATCGAAACGATCCCCCGGATCGTATGGATCCCCATACTCGCTAACCTCTGACGCGAACACGAGGGGCCCGAACGCCGCCGCCGTAGAGCTGCGTTCACGGGGGGCAGGCGTCGGCGGCAGCTCGCGGGGTGAACCCTTGGGCTCCCTCCTGCCCGGCTGCGATGGCGCCGGGTCCACCGTCCCCTGCTTGGCTCGGTTGATGAGGGGGTAGGCGAGGTTGATGGGACGCAGGCGGTTGATAAAGCCCCCCGTGGGCACCGCCGCGTCGTTCTCGTCGATGACGCCGTCACCGTTCGTGTCGGCGATATAGCGCACATCGACGTCGCTGGCCAACGTGGGTATGCCAACGAGATAGCCGTCGGCATCCACCGCCGTACCACCGCTATTCCCGCCCGAGATGGCGGCATCGGTCTTGATCCAGGCGCGCTGGTACGAGACACCCTCCTCCTCAAGGAACCCACTCACCTTCCCCTCGGTGAGGGTGATGGTACCTTGCCCGATGCCAGGGTAGCCAAAGATGCTCAGCTCGTCACCCAGCTCGAGATCATCGGCATCACCGATGGGTACCACCGATAGGTTAAGCCTGCGTGGATCCACCGCTCTCCCATTGTTGTCGGCGACGATCTGCAATACCGCCAGATCGAGGTCCGGCGCTCTGGCAACGATCTCGGCTAGATAGGCGGGCTCGGGGCGCTGGTCAGACTGCGTCGTCACCAGCACGCCGAGGATGTCCCATTCACCGGTCTCCTCGACGACATGGTAGTTGGTCAGGATCAGCCCGCTGGCGTCAATGATCGTGCCGGAGCCGCTCCAGGGAATATCGACGATCTCGCCATCCTCCACCGTGAGCGGGAGGATCAGCACGCTCCCGCGCATGATCGCACGGCGTTGGTCGCGCGTCAGTGCCGTAGCGGTTGGCCCCACACTGCCGGCGAGGAGCGTCACGAGCAGTACGGCCAACACCAGCTTGCGTGCGGTGTTCTTCATGGGTTCTCCTTGTCCATAGGCACGCGGTGCCAGGCATCGCATGTCGGCACCGTGCCCAAGTGGCATGCTCGAGGCGGGGTTTGAGAACGCACCCGACGGAGAAACGATGTCGGCCCGAGCGCAAGCGAGGGGCCTTGACGCAATACCTTTCAAATAAGCCTCAGCGCCTCGCGATACGGCCCACGGGGCTGAGGCAAATGGGCATGCTCCGG
>DUUT01000107.1 GCA_012841405.1 Chloroflexota bacterium | reverse complement strand
CGCGACGAGCGACACGCCTATGCCGCGATGGCCCCGCCCTCCCACCCCGTTCCGCCCGACCCCGAGCGGCATCGCGCCTACAGCGCCCTGTACCGTCGTGTCATGGCGGAGGTGCGTCCGATGGCGGCTGAGGTGGGCCGCCGCCACTGGATGGCGTTGGGCTGAGGCGGCGGGGCTGCTGCGCGCGGCGCACGGCTATGCGGAATTACGCTTGGGTTTTCCATTCTAGATCTCTTTGTAGAATTATGTATCGGTTGCGAAAGGGTGAGGGCTCCGTACAATAGAGGAGAGCGGTACAAGGGGCCCTCGGGTTGGCCGGCCGACGCGTCGGCAGCCCGGGGCTCAGGACGATGCACCTCGGCTGGCCAGGGACACATGCGTACGACATATCCCCTCATTGCCACCAAGATCCGCACACCGCGCTTGCGCCAGACGCACCTGCGACGCGAGCGTCTGTTAAACCATCTCCATAACAGCATCCACCACAAGCTCATCCTCATCGCCGCTGGCGCCGGGTACGGCAAGACGTCACTGCTCATCGACTATGCCCACGATACGGACCTGCCCGTGTGCTGGTACAGCCTTGACGGGCATGACACCCACGTCCCCACCTTTGTGGAGTACCTTGTCGCGTCGATCCAGCAGCGCTTTCCCCAGTTCGGCGAATCGGTGCGGGCGCTGCTGCGCACCCACGGCGGCCCGCCCGAGGATGTCGAGCCCTTTGTGCGCGTGCTCATCAACGAGATCGAGCACACCATCAACACCTACTTTGTGCTCATCCTCGATGACTACCACGAGGTCATCGAGAGTGAGCCGGTGAACGCCCTGGTTGACGGCCTGCTGCGCTACCTCCCCGAGCAGTGCCACGTCATCCTCGCCTCCCGCGGCATTCCGCGGCGCCTTACCCTCACCCGCCTGGCCGCCCGGCAGGAGGTGGTGGGCTTGGGCGTCGAGCACCTCCGCTTCACGGCGGAAGAGATCGGCGCGCTGCTGCGCCGCCTGGGGCGCCAGGATCTCTCCGAGGAAGAGATCGCTACCCTGGCGGAGCGCTCGGAGGGGTGGATCACGGGGGTGTTGCTGGCGGCTCAGACGAGCTGGACCGGCACGACGCAGGACATCCTGCAGCTGAGTGGGGCCGCTGGCGGCGTCTTTGAGTTCATGGCCGCCGAGATCCTGGGGCGACAGCCCCCGGAGCTGCAGCGCTTTCTCCAGGGCAGCGCCCTCTTTAACGAGATGACGCCGCCCCTGTGCGATGCGCTCCTCGAGATCACCAACTCGGCGGACCTCCTGCGGCGCCTCGCGGAGGAGAACCTCTTTACCTTCCCTCTCGACGCCGAGGGCACCTGGTACCAGTACCACCAGCTCTTCCGCGAGTTCCTCGTCACCAAGCTCGAACAGGATGACCCCGACCTCTACCGCCGCCTGTGCCTGCGCCAGGCCGAGCTGCTGGCCCACCGCGGCAACTGGCAGCACGCCATCGAGGGCTATATCGCGGCGCGCGCCTACGGGGAGGCGGCGGACGCCATCGAAGTCGTGGCACAAGAGACCTTTGATGCTGGCAACTGGGACGCCCTGCGGGCGTGGCTCGATGGCCTCTCCGAAGAGACGCTCGCGACGCGCCCGCGGCTGCTCATCTTTCGCGCCCGGCTCTACGCCGAGACGGGCGCCCTCTACGAGGCGTCTCCCCTGCTGGAACGGGCCTACGACGTCTACCGCGAGCGGGGGGATTCCCTAGGCGCTTCCCGTGCCCTTATCCAGATGGCTACCCTCCAGCGGTTGCGCGGCCGCCTGATGGACGCCATCCACCTGTGCCAGCGAGCACTGGCCATGGCGGCCGATGGCGATCTGCTGACCGCGATCCAGGCGCACCACAACATCGGCATCTGCCAGGTCATGCTCGGGCACGCGCGCGAGGGGATCGACGCCATGCGGAGCGCCCTGCGCCTCGCCGAGAGCGGCGCCCACGATACCCAGGCGGCCTTTATCACCCACGATCTCGGCGCCGCCGAGACGACACGCGGCCACCTCGTGCCGGCGCGCCAGTACTACCACCAGGCGCTGCTGTACTGGCGCAAGATCGGCAATGCGAGCGCCCTGGCCTCGACACTGCAGAGCCTGGGGGTGGTGCACCACTACCTGGGCCAGTACACCGAGGCCGAAAACCGCTTTGAGGAGGGCCTGAGCAAGGCGCGGGACGCGGCGGATGCCCGCATCGAGGCCTACGCCCTGGCCAGTCAGGGCGACCTCTATCGCGATACCGCCCGTCCGGACGATGCCCTCCAGTGCTACGAGCTGGCGCTGCAGATCACCTCGCGAGCCCAGAACGAGCGGCTGACGATCTACCTGCTGGACGCCATGAGCGAGGCCTATCGCCTCAAGGGCGACCTGCGCCGCGCGCGGCAGCTCCTGACCGAAGCCACGGATTTGGTGCGCGCCGACGAGATGGGCTACGAGCTGGGGCTGTGCCGCCTCTCTGAGGGGGCCCTGCTACTCGCCGAGGGGAACAGCTCCCTGGCGCGGGCACGCCTCGCGGAGGCGCGCGATCTCTTGGCGGCGTGCGATGCGCGACGCGACCTGGCGCGGGCGCACCTGCAGCTGGCTGCCGTGGCACACGGCGAGGGGGATGACGCCGCCTTGCGCGCCGCCCTGGAGGAGGTGGCGCGGCTGACGGAGGAGCTCGGCTCCCACCAAGTGGTCGTCGCCGAGGGCTTGGCCAACCCCGAGATGCTGCACGCTGCCGAGACAATGGGCATCCCGGGGATCGACCTCATGCGCGTCCACATCGACATGGCCCAGCTCGCGCCGCCCGTGGGGGCCGAGGTGCGCGTCGTGGCGACGGCGCGCCCGCCCCTCGAGTTCCTGGCGCTCAACGGTGGCCAGGTCCTCAAGGGGGGCCAGCTCGTCACCGACTGGGAGTCCGCCTCCGCCCGCATGCTGGTCTTCCTCTTCCTCTCGTATCCCCAGGGGCTGCGGCGTGACCGGGTCATCGACCTGTTGTGGCCCGAGGTGAGCCAGGAGCGGGGCAACAGCCTCTTCCACTCGACGACCTACCGGCTGCGCAGCGCCCTGTACAAGGACACCATCGTGCACGAGAACGGCCTGTACCGCATCAACCCCGCGGTGGCCTACCGCTATGACGTCCACGAGTTCGAACATCTGGCCGAGATCGGCCGCGGCAGTGGCGAGGTCGCCCACCAGGCGCGGGTACAGGCCATCGGCCTCTACCACACGCCGTTCCTCGAGTCGTTCGACGAGGAGTGGTGCGTCGAGATCCGCGAGGCGCTCCAGCGCGCCGTCGTCGAGCTCTTGCTCCTGGAGGCGCGCTACGTGGCCACGGAGGGGGAGGCGATGCACGCCGAGCGCCACTACCTGCGGGCGCTGGCCTTTGACGCCTACGATGAGCGCGCCCATCGCGGCATCATGTGGTGCCGTGCGGTGGGCAGTGACCGTGCCGGCGCCGTGCGCCAGTACCGCGAGTGTGCCCGCATCCTGGCGGATGAGCTGGGTGTCGCGCCGAGTCTCGAAACGGCGGACCTCTACGAGGCGATCGTGGCCGGCAGCGCGCCACCAATCCCCCACTAGTCCGGCCAAAAGACGGCGTCAGCGAGCGCGCACCCACAGGGTGCGCGCTTTTTGGATGCTCACCGTGCCGCCGTGAGTGTTTCGTGAGTGGTGCCTGATATGCTGCCATCAAATACTCGCAAGGAGCACGGCATGAAGCGCATCTACTTTACCGTCGTCTACGTGGTCCTGACGGTGGCGGCCCTGGTGCTGTCCAGCGGCGCTCCGGTTTCGTTCAGCGGCACCGGTGGCGGTGGCTGATCACGGCCCCGCACGCACACTCTACAAGCATTCCGGAGGGAAGCGAACCATGAAGCGTGCCTATCTGACCGTCGTCTACTTTGTGCTCACGGCTGCGGCCCTCATTCTGTCGAGTGGCGCTCCCGTATCGTTCAGTGGCACGGGTGGCGGTGGCTGATCGCTCGCCGAGCGCTAGCGGATCCCACCACAGCCCATGATTCTGCTACTGGCACTGCTCTTTTCCATCGCCATAGCCCTCGTACGCGGAGGCCGGTTTCGCTGGCTGGCGCAGGTCTCCCTGCGGCTGGGGTGGTTGGCCATCGCCGCGTTCGCGCTGCAGTGGTCGATCATCTATGCTCCGCTGCCCCACACGGAGGGGCCCTTCGCGCCGCGGACGCTGATCCTGATCGCGTCCTACCTGCTGGTGCTCGTGGTCGTGGTGGTGAACCGGCGCGTTCCGGGTGTGGCGGTGATGGGCATCGGCCTGGGGATGAACCTCCTGGTCATGCTAGTCAATGGCGGCTTTATGCCGGTGACCATGGAGGCGGTAGAGCGGGCTGGCCTGGCGCATCTCGCCCTGGGCACCGAGGCGGGGGCGCGCCTCATGGCCACCAAGGACATCATTCTCCCGGCCGAGGCCACGCGGCTCTGGCTGCTCAGTGACATCTTTGTCGTGCCGCCCCCACTACCATTCCGAACGGTGTTCAGCCTGGGCGATTTGTTCTTGGCTGTCGGCGTCTTTGTGCTGTTCCAGTGCGCCATGCGCCCCATGGGTGAGAGGGGGCAGCATAGAGGGCGGCCGTGGAGTGAGCGCTTGGCCCTCAAGCGCTGAATCCGACACATTTCGCGCGTAGCGCGCGTCAAAGGAGCTGTCCCATGGCGCATGAGGCGCTGCAAGCCATCGTGGGTACTGCGATTGTGGATTCCACCTTTCGGCGCAACCTGTTGAATCGCTCGCCCGAGGTGCTGCGCCCCTTCGGGCTGACCCCCGAGGAGAGCGCGGCGGTCGAGCACATCCGTGCGCAGACGATCGAGGGGTTTGCGCGTGAACTCCACGGCTGGATCACGCGCAACACGACCCCAGTGGTGCGCGGGATAAGCTACTAGCATCGCCCAAATTCAGTGCCCCAACGCTCGGCGCGCGACGCCTCCCCCCCGGCGATCGCGCGCCGAATCGCTTCTCCGCTATGCCCGCACCCAACCACCCTGCGGCCACCCCGCGGGCAGGCGCGCCGTCCGCGGGGTGCCCCCCGAGGCGACGGCCATCTCACCGGGCCCCGAAAAAGGGTTTTGACTTGGGGGCCGGGTTGTGTCATAATGGCATTCGGTTGCGCGACGGGCGCACAGGCGTGAATCTAGTTGAGGGAGATCGGGAGTAATGACGAATGAGGAACTGAAGGCTGGGCAGGACAACGACGCCCAGCTGCAAGAAGAGTCAGGTGGAGCCGAGTCTGGAGCCACGAACGCTCCCGAGCCCTCCTCACCGAGTAACGGACAGACCCCTGAAGCCCCCACCGCGCCCGGCCTCGATTCGCTCAAGCCTGCGATGATCGTCAAAGGCAAGGTCCGCAAGATCGTGGACTTTGGCGCCTTTATCGACGTCGGCGTTGGGCGCGATGGGCTGGCCCACATCTCGACGCTCAAGCGGGCCGGAGTGGATCAGACGCTCAAGGCGGGTGATGAGGTGGACGTCGTCGTGCGGCGGGTGGATGTGGACAACAACCGCATCAGTCTGGCCATCGCCTCGCCCGATGCCGAAGCCAAGACCCCGTTGCGTGACCTCGAGCCGAATGATGTGGTAACGGGGCGCGTCGTGCGGCTGGTGGATTTCGGGGCCTTTGTGGACATTGGCGCGCGGACCGATGGGCTGCTGCACATCTCGCAGCTGGGCAGCGGCTTTGTGAACCACCCCTCGGAGGTCGTCAACGTCGGCGATGAGGTGCAGGTCCGTATCCTGGAGGTGGACACGCGCCGGCGGCGCATCTCCCTCTCGATGAAGGACGTGGGGGACGAGCGCGTGGCGGGGCCCTCGAATCAAGGGCGCGAGGCGGCCCAGGACCAGGAGGCGCCCGGAGAGAGGCTGCCCACGGCGATGGAACTGGCGTTCCAGAGGGCGCGGGAGAATGCCCGCCGCCGCCGTCGCCAGTCCTAGCGGTTGGACGGCAACGTCGGATTTCGATGCGAGGCAAGCCCTAGCGCTTGCCTCGTTTGCTGTTCCTGTACACATACATCGTTCCCTCCCCGCTCGCATCGGCACGGTCGTACGGGGATGATCGCGAAAGGGCAGGTGCCACCATGATGATCCGTGAAGCGATGGGCGTCTTTTGGCAGACCTTGAAGGATACCTGGGAAGAGCTGTACGCCCTAGCGATCGTCAACCTCGTCTGGTTGTTCGCCACCCTCATCCCCGTGAGCATCGCCTATTTCCTCGCGGGGGTGCCCAGCGTCCTGTGGCTGTCCCCCGTCTTTTTGCTCGCCGCCATCGCCCTCTTTCCCATGACGTCGGCTGGCATGTACGTCGTCACCAACCGGGTCGCCCACGGCAAGACCTTTCACTTCAGCGACTTTGTGGACGGCGTCAAGACCTATTGGTGGCGGAGCCTCCTGTGGTTCCTGGGCAACATCGTCTTTGCGCTGCTCGTCTATGCCAACCTCGTCTTTTACCCCAGCCAGTTCGAGGGCACCTGGGTGGTGCTGATCGGCGGCTTTTGGTTGGCGGTGTTTGCCTTCTGGGTGACGATGCAGATCTACTTCTGGCCGCTGCTCATCGAGCAGGAGGTGCCGCGGATGCTCTTGGCGTGGCGCAATGCGGCCTACCTGGTGTTGGCCAATCCGTTCTACGCCTTTTTCATGGTGTCGTTCAGCATCGTGCTGTTCGCCGTGAGCGCCGCCCTCACGCTGCCCCTCGTCTTTGTCGGCATGGCGCTCATGGGCCTGCTGGGCAACAACGCCGTGCTCACCCTGCTGGAAAAGTTTGGCATCATCGAGGAGGCCCGCCCCAAGCCCTGAGGGCAGGGACGCCGGACGCGCCACCCGCAACGCACGCCCGGGCAGCGGCCGCGCGGCCGCTGCCTCTGTGCTGACGCCCTGTGCACGGAGTCTTGCCATGTCGTCCACCGATCTCGCCCTGCTCCTGCTGCTGAGTGCCATCTGGGGCGCGTCGTTCCTGTTCATCAAGATCGGCGTGTCCGAGATCGGCCCGGTGACGTTCTCCGCCCTGCGCATGCTCATCGGCGCGGTGGTGCTGGCGATCATTGTGCGGGCGCGGCGTCAGCCCGAGCGCCTGGCGCGGGACGTGTGGCGGCGCATGGTCGTCGTCGGGCTCTTGGGCACGGCGCTCCCTTTTAGCCTCATCGGGTGGGGCACGCAGTTCATCTCCAGCGGGCTGGCGGCCATCCTCAACGCCACCACGCCCCTCTTTGCCTTCATCCTGGCCACCGCGCTGGGCAGCGAGGAGCTGCGGCCGGTGCGGGCCCTCGGCGTGCTGATGGGGTTCGGCGGCATTCTCGTGCTCATGTGGCCGGAGCTCCACAGCGGGCGACAGGGGAGTTTCAGCGGCCAACTGGCGGTGGTGTCCGGTGCGCTGTGCTACGCCATCTCGGCGGTGTACATGCGGCGGCACCTCGCCGATCAGCCGGCGCTGCTGACGGCCCTCGGGCAGGTGGGGCTGGGCTGCCTCATCCTGCTGCCCTGCGCCCTCCTGGAGCAGCCCTGGCGTTTCCGCCCGTCGCCGGCCGCCGTGGGTGCCCTCCTGGCTCTGGGGTCCGTGGGTACGGGGGTGGCCTACATCCTCTATGTGCGGCTCATCCAGGGCGTCGGTGCCACCAGCACGTCCCTCGTTACCCAAATCGTGCCGATGTTCGCCGTCGTGTGGGGATGGCTCGTGCTGGCGGAGCGCCCCGGATGGAACGCCCTGGTGGCCCTGGCGATGATCATGGGGGGGCTGTTCCTCGTCAACGGGCTGCCGCTGCGGCGCCGCCCGAGCCCCGTGGCCATGGACGCGTCCCTGGACGGGGCCGGATCGGGCCGGAGGTAGGGGGCCCCATGCCATCCGCAGGGCGGCGGCGCGGTGGGAGGAGGCCCGAGGTGGTGCGCCTCATCGGGCGCATCGGTGGGCTGTGGTGGGCGTATGTCAAGGGGCAGATGGTGTTGGCGCTCATCACCGGTAGCATGGTGTGGATCCTGGGCATCGGCGTCGGCCTCTCCTGGCCCCTGGCCATCGGTCTCATTGCCGGCATCCTCGACGTGATCCCCACGTTGGGGCAGTTCATCGCCCTGGTGCCCGCGGTGGGCGTGGCCCTCTGGCGCGGCTCCTCCGTCCTGCCCGTGGAGAACTGGGCCTTTGCCCTCATTGTCCTGGCGGGGTTCCTCCTCATCCAACAGGTCGTCTCCCTGTTCATCGCGCCCCAGCTGTTGGGGCGACGCCTCGACATCCCCCCACTGCTGGCGCTCGTTGCCGTGCTCGTCGGCGCCGTGGCGGCGAACGTGGTGGGCGCCTACCTGGCGATCCCCGTGCTCGTGGCGGCCCGCGAGATTCTGGCCTATGCGCGGCGCAAGGCGCGGGGCCTGCCGCCCTTCCCCGAGGATGAGGCGTAGGCCCGGCCGCAGTGCGCTTGGCGCTGGTGCCCCCCGCTGGCTATAATCACGGCGACGCCGTTGGGCGGCGCTGGCCATTACGCGAAGGAGAGGAGCCACCATGGCGCAAACCATCGATTACCTGGCGTTCGACCTCGGTGCCGAGAGCGGCCGGGCGATCATCGGCCGGTTCGACGGTGCGCGGCTGCAGCTCGACACGCTGCACCGCTTCCCCAACGGCCCCGTCACGGTGGGGGGGCGCCTCTACTGGGACGTGCTGCGCCTGTGGGCGGCGCTGAAGGAGGGGTTGGCCCGCTACCGCCATGAGGCGGGCGCCGCGCTGGACGGCATCGGCCTCGATACGTGGGGCGTCGATTTCGCCCTCTTGGGGGCGGATGACGCCCTGCTGGCCAATCCGCGCCACTACCGTGACCCGCGCACCGAGGGCATGCTCGAGGTGGCCTTCGCCCGGGTGCCCCGCGAAGAGATTTTTGCCACGACGGGCATCCAGTTCATGCCCATCAACACCCTCTACCAGTTGCTGGCCATGCGCCACGGCGGGGATCCGACGCTAGACATCGCCAGGACGCTGCTGATGATCCCCGACCTGTTCACCTTTTGGCTGACGGGCGTCAAGGCCTGCGAGTTCTCCAATGCCACCACCACCCAGTTCTACGATCCGCGCCGCGGCGCCTGGGCGACGTCCCTCCTCGAGCGGATGGACCTGCCGACGGCCATCCTGCCGCCGGTGATCCAGCCGGGCACCATCGTCGGGCCGCTGCTGCCGGCCGTGGCCGAGGAGGTGGGCTTGCAGGCCACCGTCATCGCTCCGGCGTGCCACGATACGGGCTCGGCCGTGGCGGCGGTGCCCGCTGCGGGGGACGATTTCGCCTACATCAGCTCGGGGACCTGGTCGCTCATGGGCGTCGAGGCCCCCGCGCCCGTCATCACGCCCGAGAGCCTGGCGTTCAACCTGACGAATGAGGGCGGCGTGTGCGGCACCTTCCGCCTGCTGAAGAACATCATGGGGCTCTGGCTCGTGCAAGAGTGCCGTCGCACGTGGGCGGCGCAGGGGCGCACCTACTCGTACGCCGACCTGACGGCCATGGCCGCTGCGTCCCCCGCCTTTGGGCCGTTGGTGGAGCCGGACTGTCACGACTTTTTGGCGCCCGGCGACATGCCGGCGCGGGTGCGCGCCTTCTGTACACGCACCGGCCAGACCCCGCCAGAGACGGAGGGCGCCATCGTGCGCTGCGCCCTCGAGAGCCTGGCGCTCAAGTACCGCTGGGTCCTGGAAAAGCTCGAGGTGTTGACCGGCCGCACGCTACGCGCCATCCACGTGGTGGGTGGCGGGTCGCAGAACGGCCTGCTGTGCCAGCTCACCGCCGATGCCACCGGGCGCCCGGTGCTCGCCGGGCCGGTGGAGGCCACGGCCATGGGCAACGCGCTCATGCAGGCGCTGGCCCGCGGACGGATCGGCTCCCTGGCGGAGGGCCGTGAGGTGGTGCGGCGGTCTTGCGAGGTGACGACCTATGCGCCGCGGCCCGCCGCCGCCTGGGACGATGCCTACGCGCGCTTTCTGGAGATCCGCGCAGCCGTGCCCGAGGTGTAGGGGAGGGAGTGCGGGGGGCTACCATGCCAGATGTCCTGTTCCGGAACGCGACGGTGTACACGCCGGAGGAGGCGCTGCCCGAGGCGTGGGTGTGGGTCCAGGAGGGGCGCATCGCCGGTGTGGGCACGGCGGAGGCGCCGCTGCGGAGCGGGGCCCAGGTCGTCGACCTGCGGGGGCGTCTCCTGGCGCCGGGTTTCATCGACCTGCACGCCCATGGGGCCATGGGGTACGACGCCATGGACGCCACCCCGGAGGCGCTGCGCGCCCTGGCGAGGTTCTATGCGCAGCATGGCGTGACGGCCTTTCTCGCCACGACGATGACGGCGCCCGCCGCCGCCATTCTGGCGGCACTCGAGACGGTGGCGTGCGTACAGGCCGAGGGGACGGGCGGCGCGGCGCTCCTGGGCGCCCACGTGGAGGGACCCTACCTCGACGTCGAGCGGCGCGGCTGCCAGGACGCGGCCCTCGTGCGCCCCGCCGAGCCGTCGGAGTACCGCCGCCTCCTGGCGACCGGCGTGGTGCGCCTCCTCACCGTGGCGCCCGAGTACCCCGAGAACCAGGTGCTGATCCGCGAGGCGACCGCCCAGGGGATCGCCGTGGCCGCCGGCCACACGCGGGCGAGCTATGACGCGATGGTGCGCGCGGTGGCCTTGGGCGTGCGCCAGGTGACCCATCTGTTCAATGGCATGGAGCCGCTGCACCACCGCACCCCGGGGGCCGTCGGCGCCGCCCTGGCGCTGGATGCCCTGCGCTGCCAGGTGATCGCCGACAACGTGCACCTCCACCCGGCGGTCCTCACGCTCGCCGCCCGGGCCAAGGGGCCCGACGGCATCATCCTGGTGACGGACGCCATGGCGGGCGCCGGCATGCCCGACGGCGAGTACACCCTCGGAGGCATCACCATCACGGTGCGCGACGGCATCGCCCGCGATCCTGAGGGTGCCCTGGCGGGGAGCACCCTCACCATGGAGCGTGCCGTGGCCAACATGGACGCCGCCGCAGGCTTGGGCCGCGCCGCGGCGCTCACCATGGCGACGCGCACCCCTGCCCGTGCCCTGGGCCTCGGCGCGCACAAGGGCCGCATCGCGCGCGGCTATGATGCCGACCTCGTTGTGCTGGAGAAGGACCTCACCGTGGTGCTCACCATGGTCGCGGGGGAGGTCGTGTACCGGGGCTAGGCGAGGAAGACGCGGATCCCGCGGAGACCCTCCGACGGAGAGTCTCCGACGCACCCGCTCGCGTCCTGTGCCACGTTGACCTCGAGTGACACAGCGTTATACTACTATTATCGTATGTATAACGTATGGCCGGAGTAATGCCATGACGGTGTTGACGATCTCCCAGAAAGGCTGGGTAGTGATCCCGGCGGAACTCCGTCGCAAGTACGACCTCCATCCGGGCCGACAGGTCCAACTGGTGGACTATGGTGGCGTGCTGGCTTTGATTCCGACACTGGATGATCCGATCACAGAGGCTGCGGGCATGTTGCGCGGCGTCTCGTCTCTGACCAAACGCCTCATCGCCGACCATGTGGAGGAAACAGCGCGTGAGCGCTGATCGACCCGTCTACGTGCTCGATAGCTATGACGTACTGGCCTACCTCGGGGATGAGCCGGGCGGCGGGCGGGTGCGTTCCATCCTCGAAGCAGCAGCGGAGGATCGGTGCCGCATCGCCCTGTCGGTGATCAACCTCGGAGAGATCGCCTACATCATCGAGCGTGAGCGTGGCCTGGCGTCCGCCCAGGCCGCCCTGGCAGCACTCGACCTTCTCCCCGTCGAGGTCGTGCCAGCCACCACCGAGGCGGTCCTCTCCGCTGCTCACGTGAAGGCGCAGCATCCCATGGCCTACGCCGACGCCTTGGTCGTGGCGACCGCGCTCGCCTTGGGGGGTATTGTCGTTACGGGCGACCCCGGGTTTGCGGCGGTTGGTGATCTCGTCAGGATCGAGTGGCTGCCCCAAGCTGCGGACTGAGCGGCCACCGGTCCTCGGCGGAACCCGTGTCAGCGCGCGGTGTACCGCGCGGCACCCGTGCGCGATGTCTCCTCGCCGTCAGCGACTCCGGTTGGGCATCCGCCGCTGCACCTGGGGCGTGAGCCAGGTGAGGAGGGCATCGGTGCTGCGCGTCTGGGTGAGGATGCGCCCCGGGCCGGTGAGGTCCACGACGAGCCCCTCGCCGCTGAACAGCGTCGATTTGAGTCCCCCCACGGCGCGCACGGAGAACCCAATGTCCTCATCAAAGGCCACGAGGTGCCCCGTATCCACCGTCAGGCGCTCGCCGGGGGCGAGCCGCACCTCGTGGATGGCGCCATAGCTCGAGAGGATGAGGGTGCCGGCGCCCGTGCAGCGCAGCATGAACAGCCCCTCGCTGGCGAAAAAGGTCTTGGCGCCGCCGAACCGCGTATCGATCGCGATCTCTTCGGAGGAGGCGACGTACGAGCCCGACTGGACCATGAGGGGCGCGCCGGTGAGCTCGAGCGTGAACATGTCGCCGGGCAGGGGGGGCGCCAGGGAGATGGTACCCCCCCTGGGGTGGGGCCTGGTAGTCGTTGACGAAAAAGCTCTCACCACCGAGGAGCGAGCGCCTGAGAGCGGCCATGATTCCGCCGCCGGCGCTGGTCTCGAGCGCGATGCCATCGGACATGCTGACGAGCGAGCCCGCCTCGGCGCGAATCTTTTCGTTGGGCTGTAGGGTGACGATGGCGAGGGAAAAGGCGGGACGGTAGACGATCTCGACCTGCATGGGGAACCTCCTCACGTACAAGACTTGAGAGGCAAAAAGGTCGATGCTGCGGACACCGCCCGGTGCCGCGCGATGCCGGGGGTGCCGCCGGATACCGCTGGGCGTCGCTCGTGGAGGGCAAGGCTGCGCCGTTGCCCCCGTGTGTGCCCTCCCCGGGGCCGCGGGGCGCCGTCCTCCGCGCCGCGCGGTACGGGCCAGGGCGACACCTCCCGCATTGTAGTGCAGGGAGAGAACCACTACAAGGCAGAGGTGTCGAGTTGACCATAACGGGCGCCATGACGAAGGGCATGATAGGGCCACAAGGCACGCGCAGTCGCTTGCGCATCCTGCAGAACTGAGGTACCATAGATGCGGTCGTGTGGCCGTGCGGAGGGGGCAACCCGCCACGCCCAATGGCGGTCAGTCGTCGCTGTCCCCGGGGCCGCCCGCCGTGTGCGCGGGGGCAACTGCCCCACCACCGTCCAACGCGCAGACCACCTGTGGGGTAATGGGTATCGGCACGCCCCAGGAGCGTAGGCGCCGGTACAAGGCGCAGAGGGGCAACCCGACGACGTTCGTGTAGCTCCCTTCGATGTGGGCTACCGGGTGCATCTCCACCGCCTGGATGGCATAGGCGCCCGCCTTGTCCATGGGATCGCCTGTGGCGATGTAGCGGCGGATGTCGTCATCGGAATAGTGGCGCATCGTGACGCGCGTCACCACTACCTCGACATTCTCCCTGTGGTGGACGCAATCAACCAGGGCGAGACCGGTGAGCACATGGTGCTCTCGGGCGCGGAGGCGCGTGAGCATGGCAAAGGCTTCGCGCGCATCGGCCGGCTTGCCGAGGACGTCTCCATCCACGACAACGAGCGTATCCGCGGCGATGATGAGCGCATGCGGCTTGACGACAGCCACTGCACGGGCTTTGGCGAGGCTGAGGCGCCGAGCCATGGCGTCGGGCGTCTCCTCTGGCCGTGGGCTCTCGTCGATGTCGGCGACGTGCACCTCAAAGGGCAGTCCGAGCCTGGCCAGCAACGCCTGCCGGCGCGGCGACCCCGAGGCGAGTACGATGGTCACGGATTGGTCCACGCCATACACTTCCTTGAGTGCCGTGTGCCGGATGGACGGCAGTACGCCCTTACCGCTGGCCCATCTGTGGGTGCGCAGGCCGCACTGAAGGGAGCTCTGCGCGCTGGGCCGAGGGCGCTGCACGCCCTCGGGTGATTATAGGGCGAAGAGAAGGCGTGGCCAAACCGGCCTCCGGTGGTGGTGCTTGTACTATTTTGACGTGAATTTTACGGGATCCGTGTAGTTATCGGCGCATCGATGTGCTATATTGTCAAGCATGGGCAGTGGTCGCTACCGATGGCGGCCCAGCAGCCACCTGCTCCGTAGGTCATGTTCCGCATCACGCGCGGCCCGGCTGGAGGTGCAATGGAATCCAAGGCCAAGCTCCTGCTCATCGACGATGACGTCACGCTACTCAAGGCGCTCGAGATCTATATGACGCGGGCGGGGTACGAGGTGTTCACCGCCGGCCACGGAGCCGATGGCCTGAAGCAGCTCTTTGCCCTGCGCCCTGATCTCGTGATCCTCGATGTGATGATGCCCCAGATGGATGGCTGGGAGACGTGTCGGCGCATCCGCGAGCTGTCGACGGTGCCGATCATCATGCTCACGGCACGTGGCCAAGAGACGGAACGCGTGACCGGCCTGCGGTTGGGCGCCGACGACTATGTCCCCAAACCCTTCAGCCTCAAGGAACTGGAGGCGCGGATCGAGGCCATCCTGCGCCGCACCATGTCCCACGGGGATAGCGATACGCCCCGCGTGCTGTACGTCACCGACGATCTAGTGATCGATTCGGAGCGCTGGGAGGTGCGCCGCAATGGGGAGCGCGTCGATATGACCTCGACGGAGCTGCGCCTCCTCTTCCTCTTGGCCGAGAACGCCGGCCGTGTCCTCTCGCATCGGCAGCTCTTGGAAAAGGTGTGGGGGCCGGAGTACGTCGACAACGTCGACTATACCAAGCTGTTCATCTGGCGCCTGCGCCAAAAGATCGAGCCGAACCCTGGCCAGCCGCGCTACATCCTCACGGAGCGCGGCATCGGGTACCGGATGGCGCCGGCACGATAGGCGCCCAGCGGGCGGCGGCTCCGAGAGGCCTCGTCGCTGGGCGGCGCCCCCACGCCGCACGGGGACCCCGTCCTCGGATCCACCGGAGGCGGCGGGGCGGCGCCGACGTCGCGCCTTGCCCCCCAGTGCCCGTGCGACGCCGTCCGCACGTCTTGACACCCCTCCCCCCCTGTGTCATACTTTTCCTAATCTGTCACTGAGGTCCATCATGAAGGTCGAGATACCACTCAGCCAGGCCCATCGCCTGTTGGCGCCGCGGCCCGCGTGCTTGCTCACCACCCGCTATCGCGGTCAGGTGAACGTGATGACGATTGCCTGGGTATGCCCGGTGAGCCTGGAACCGCCGATGGTGATGATGGCCATCCACCCAAGCACCTACACCCATGGCATGCTGCAGCGCTCGGAGGAGGCCGTGCTCAACATCCCCGGACGGGCGCTGGCTGAACAGGTGGCGGCCTGTGGCGAGGCCTCGGGCGCGGACGTGGACAAGATCGCCACGACGGGGCTCACCCTCGAGTCGGGGCATCGCGTGGAGGTTCCCGGGATCGCCGAGTGCCTGGCGCACATCGAGTGTGCCGTCGTGACGGCGGTGACGCCCGGTGACCATACGGTGTTCGTGGCCGAGATCATTGGCGCCTGGGTCGAGGAGGAGGCGTTCGCGGGGACATGGCGGTGTACCCAGGGCGACACTCCGGAGGATCAGGAGGAACTCTGCCCCTTGCTGCACCTTGGCGGCAGGCAGTTCTGTGTGCCGGGAAAGGCGATCGAGGTCTGATCGCGCGGGGCGGGCGGCACGGGGCGCGCAGTGACGGGCGCACCGTGCCGTCGCTTTTGTGATAGATACCATGTGCGGGGAGAGGCCGTTGACGCGCAACCACGTCGAATCGTTGGAACTCGTCACTCACAGCGCCCGGGAGACCTTTGATATTGGCACGCGTCTCGGTGCTCTACTCGCCCCGGGGGATACGGTATGTCTGGAGGGGGACCTGGGCAGCGGCAAGACCTGCTTGACGCAGGGGATTGGCCACGGCATGGGCGTCGACGATGTGATCACGAGCCCCACCTTTGTGTTGATCAACGAGTACATCCCCAGCCAACGGGGCGGGCGGCTGTACCACGTCGATCTCTATCGCATCGAGCGCGAGGATGACCTCGTGACGCTAGGGCTCGAAGACTATATCTATGGCAATGGGATCACGGTGATCGAATGGGCCGAGCGGGCGCGTGACTATATGCCGCGGGAGCGGCTGTGGGTCACGCTGACGTACCTCGACCCGAGCAGCCGCCGCCTGCGGTTCGAGGCCGTCGGCGCGCACTATGCGGAGGTGGTGCGCGCGCTGCGCGAAGCCCTGACCGGTCACGCCGCTGATGACGCCGCCGCTAACACCGCCGCTAACGCCGCCGGTAACACCGGCGGTAACGCCATCGGAATGGAGTAGGATGCTTCTCGCCATCGATACGGCCACCCGCACCGCCAGTGTGGCGCTGTACGACGCCACCGGCATCCTGTCGGAGCACAGCTGGCGGTCGAACAATCGCCATACCGTGGAGACGGCGCCGGCCATCGCCGCCATGCTGAGCCAGCTCGGTGTGGGCCCGGAGGCCCTGCGTGGCGTCGCCGTCACCACCGGCCCCGGGTCGTTCACCGGCTTGCGCATCGGCATGAGCATCGCCAAGGGGCTGTGCCTCGCCTTGGGGATCCCCATCCTGGGGGTTCCCTCGCTGGACGTGACCGCCTACGCAGCGGGCGATCCCGGCGGCCCGGTCCTCGCTGTGCTCGAGGCCGGGCGGGGGCGCATCTGCGTGGCCCGCTACCACTTTGTGGACGGCCTGCCGGTGCAAGAGGGCGAGGTGGCGCTCGTGCGGGCCAGCGAGTGGACGCCCACGTTCGATGCGCTGACCCTCGTGGCGGGGGAGGTGAACGCGGCACTCGCCGAGCGGCTGCTCAACCTCCCCGATGCCGAGCGAGTGGCCATCTCGTCGCTCGCCGGGTCGGTGCGTCGGGCGGGATACCTCGCCGAGTTGGCCTGGGAGCGGCTCGAGGCGGGTGAGAGCGATGACCTGGACAGCCTCGCCCCGGTCTACCTCCATCAACCCACCTCGGGAAGCTAGCGCGGTCTGCCACGCGCCGCGCGTGATGTGAGGGGTGATAGGGTGAATGGCGTATGAACCTCGATGGAACGCCGTACGCGCTCATGCCCATGCAGCTGGCGGATGTACCCACCGTCTCGGCGGTTGAGCGCAGCGTCTTCTCGCTTCCCTGGTCTACCTCAGCGTTCACCTACGATCTGACGAACAACCCCAACGCAGAGTACCTCGTCGTGCGCTACCTCCCCTGGATGGCGCCCGAGCGTGCGGAGGGCCGCCTCGCCCGCTCGATGCGGCGGCTCCTCAAGCCTCCCCAGCAGGATCCGTCGCTCATCGGCTATGGCGGGTTGTGGATGGTGCTCGAGGAGGGCCACATCTGTACCCTGGCGGTGCGCGCCGCCTGGCGGGGGCGTGGGCTGGGGGAGCTGCTCCTCGCCGGCCTCATTGAGCGCGCCCGTGCGCGCGGCGCCGAGGTGATGACCCTCGAAGTGCGCGTGAGCAACGTGACGGCACAGAACCTCTACCTCAAGTACGGCTTTCGCGTGGTTGGGCGGCGCAAGGGGTACTATACGGATAACCGTGAGGATGCCCTCGTCATGACTACCGATTCCATCGTGGCGCCGGGGTATGGCGCCCTGCTCGCCACGCTCACCGAGCAGCTGCATGCGCGACTCGTCAAGACGCCAGAGGCCCCGGCGAGCGCGCTCAAGGCGCCGCGCGCGGAGGATGTGGCCCCATGAGCGGCCTCACGGGGGGCCCCCCGTGAGGCTTCCGGCGTGACGACCCGAGTGGCGACGCTCTGACCAGAGGAGTAGTGCCCATGTCCGAGAATGCCCCCACACAACCCCGCATCCTGCTCACGAACGATGACGGCGTCGAGGCGCCCGGCCTCCTGGCGCTCGTGCAGGCGCTGCGCGCCGTTGCCCACGTCGATGTCGTGGCGCCGGATCACAACTGGTCTGCCGCCGGTCACACCAAGACGATGCACAAACCCCTGCGCGTGTGGACCGTCACCCTGGCCGACGGCACGGAGGCGCGCACCACGAACGGCACGCCGTCCGATTGCGTTGCCCTGGCGCTCCTGGGGCTGTTGGACCGCGCGCCCGATCTCGTCGTCTCGGGCATCAATGCGGGCGCCAATGTGGGCAGCGACATCACCTATTCGGGGACGGTGGCGGCGGCGATGGAGGCGGTCGTCGCTGGGATACCGGCGATCGCCGCATCGGTGGACGGGTTCGATATCGCCGATCCTTCGGTGGCGGCGGCCTTTGTGGCCCGGCTCGCCGAGTTGGCGCTGCGCGAGATGGCCACGCACCCGCGGGATGCGGAGGACTCGCCCCTGCTCCTGAACGTGAACGTACCGAACCTCCCACAGAGCGCGCTGCGCGGGGTGCACATCACGCGGCTCGGGCGGCGCGTGTACCGGGACGCGCTGGTGGAGCGCAGCGACCCGCGCGGGCGCACGTACTACTGGATCGGCGGGGAGCCGCCCTCTGGTGTGCCCGAGGAGGGGACCGATATCGGGGCGCTGGAGGCGGGGTACGTCTCGGTGACGCCCATCGTCCTGGACCTAACGGACTATGCCCGGCTACCGTTGCTGCGCGCCTGGCAGATCACGCTGGAGGATACCGTCGCCGACACGAAACAGGGTCGAGCGGATGGCTCGACCCTGCAGGGCAACGACGCCTAGGCTAGAGGAACCCCGCCAGGAGCGCACCGAGCGCCGCCGGTGGGGGCATGGAGGGCAGGAGGCCGCCGCTGGGCTCGGCCGGGATCGGTGCCTGGGTCCCAAACGGCAGGGGCACGCCACACATCTGCAGCAGAGTGTAGACCAAAAAGACCGCGACGATGACATAGAGCCAGGTCTGCGCCGACTTTTGGGGGTTCCGGCGCTTCTGAGGCTTGGGTTTGGGAAGCTCCTTATCACACCGCCAACACGTGGTGCGACCCTCTGGGTTGTACGTGCCACAATTTGGACAATTCATGGTCTCCGTTCGCCCCTGTGACTGCAGACGGCAACGTGCCGGTCGTTTGGTCGCGATTATAGCATAGCGCCTAGTGGGCGACAACAAACCACCGGCCCGGCAGACGGTGGCAAGAGGCGCGCGGGGCTACTCCAGGTGTACCCAAACATCCTCACCCGCCTCACTCTCGAGCTGGCCGTCACCGTTGCCCGCGATGCGGTTGCGGCGCAGGGTGATGCGTCGCGCGCCCGGGCCCGCGCTGATGCCCACGCGCTGCTGAGCGGCTGGCGCGTCGCCGCCGATGGTGTTGTGCTCAAAGGTGAGATCGTGCGTCTCGCCGTCCACCCGCACGCCGCCACCCTCCTCGGCGGTGCCGTTCCCGATGATGGTGTTGCCGATGAACAGGTTGCGGTGCCCGGCCATCGCCTCGCTCTCGTCGCGAAAGTGGATGCCCCACACGCGATTGCCCGCCACCCGGTTGCGGCGAAAGACATTGTCGGTATCCTTGTGCCCGATGGAGATGCCGGTAAAGCCGTTCCCCTCGAGCACATTGTCCTCAAAGGTGCCGTGGCGGACGCGCCAGCACAGGAAGAGGCCGATCCGGCCGTTGTCGCGGCAGGTGCAGCGGCGGATGGTGGGGCGCTGGCTGCCGCTGCCCGGGTGCATCCCCAGCTCGGCGTTCTCCACACAGAGGCAATCCTCGACCACCACGTCATCGGACTGCTGAAAGCTGATGCCATCCCCAGGGAAGCAGCGCACGGTGCAGCCAGCGATGCGCGTGCCATGGCTGCGGTACAAAAAGATCCCCGCGCCACGGCAGCCCGTCAGGAGGGCGTTGGTCTCGCGGTTCCCGTCGATGGTCAGGTGCTCGATGGTCACGTCGCGCACATAGTAGCCGCTCAGCACGGGGAATCCGCGCTGGGCGACGGCGCCGTGCGCCACCAGGTAATCCGCCAGCAGCGGTTGGGCCAGGTGGAGCACGTTCCCCTCGACCGCCACGATGCGCGTCACCGTCACGTGAAAGCCGCCCGCGCGGTCGTCGCGCACGGTGATGCCGCCGCCGGGGACAAACCCGGTGGCATCGGCCACCGTCACCTGCTCCTCGCCATAGTCGCCGTCGAGCACCAGGGGCGAGGTGACGCCGTCATTCGCCCGCAGGACGATATCGGCGCCGGCGCCCTCCACGTGGACGCCGCTGCGCAGGTGCAGCGAATCGCCCATGGTGTAGAGGCCAGGGCCGATCTCGACGATGCCCTGTCCGAGCCCACCGATATAGTCCACCGCCGCCTGCAGCGCGCGGTGGTCGGTGCCCACGATATCCGCTCCAGCCTGTCCGACGGTGATCCGTGGCACGCTACGCATGGGTCTCCCTCCGTCTCGGGTGGTGTCTCGGCGGCATTCTAGCGCTCCCACGCGAGAGGTCAATACTCTGCGGATTCGCCCGTAACTTGGCAGGAGTGGGGGTGTTGAGGTAAAAGACCATTGGCGCGCCATCATCCCTGTCATCCTCAAGGAGGCTCGATGTCCTTCGTAGCACTGGTTGCCGATAGCACGGCCTGCCTGCACCCCAGCACCATCGAGCGACACCATATCCGTGTCGTCCCGCTGTACATCAAGATGGGGGATCGGACCCTGCGCGACGGCGTCGACATCACCCCGGACGCGTTCTACGAGCAACTCCCCCAGTGCGTGCAGCTGCCGACGACCTCGCAACCTTCGGTGGGGGATTTTGCCACCGTGTACCAGGCACTGAAGGACCAGGGAGCCGCAGGGATCGTCTCCGTGCACCTCTCCGCCGGCATTAGCGGGACGGTCAACTCGGCGAGCTTGGCCGCGCAGCAGCTCGAGGGATTCCCGGTCCGCGTCATCGATACGCGCTGTGCTGCTGCGGCGCACATGCTGGCGGTGGAGGCGGGGGCCCGGGCGGCAGCACAGGGCAGCGATCTGGAGGGGGTGGTGGCGGCCGTAGAGCACGCCATTGCCCAGCAACGCACCGTGTTCACGGTGGATACGCTGGAGTACCTCTACAAGGGGGGGCGCATCGGCGGGGCTGCCGCGCTGCTCGGATCGCTGCTACAGTTCAAACCGATGCTGACCTTTACGGAGGGCAGGATCAACGCCCTCGAGCGCGTGCGCAAGTCGAGCCGCGCCCTCGCCCGCCTGGTGGAGGTGATGGCCGGCTGGACCGACGGCGAGCCGCAGCGCGCCGTCATCATGGAGGCGGCCTGCAGCGAGCGTGCTGAGGCCCTCGCGGCCATGCTACCCGAGCACCTGAACGTGATCGAGACGCAGATCGTGCCGCTGACGCCCGTCATCGGTGCCCACGTGGGGATCGGTGCGTTGGGCCTGTGCTGCTGCCCGGTGTCCGTCTGCGGCCGCGCCGAGTACGACGTCTCTCGGGGCACGCTGGCCGGCTGACGCCGGCGGCGTGCCGGTGGATGGCGCGGGACTACCCGCGATCGGCGGCGTCGCCCCGCGCCGAGGATGGGACGTATGGAACCCCGCTTCGTGGTCGACGCGATGTTGGGTCGCCTCGCCCGGTGGTTGCGCATCCTCGGCTACGACACCCTCTACGACCCTGCCTGGCCCGACGCCCACCTCGCGCGCCTGGCCCGCAGCGAGGATCGCGTCCTCCTGACGCGCGACGTGGCCCTGACGCAGCGCCGTGGACTGCGCAGCCTCCTCATCGCCGCCGAGGATCTGCCCGCGCAGCTCGATCAGCTCCATGACGCGCTGAGCATCGGCGCCGTGGCGCCCCTCTCGCGCTGCCTCATCTGCAACGCGCCGCTAGAAGAGATCCCCAAGGACCGGGCCTGGGGCCTGGTGCCGCCGTACGTGTTCTGCACCCAGGAGTGGTTCCGCCTCTGCCCGGTGTGCAACCGCTTCTACTGGCGCGGCACCCACTGGGAGCGGATGCGTGTCGTGCTGGAGCGCTGGGCACCCGGCGGTACCCTGGCCGATGACCCCGGGCGGCGTTCCGCGGGGAGCGGGGGATCCTGAGGCGAGCGATGCGGCGCGCCAGGCGGCGCACTGTACACGCCTTGCGGCTGGGGATATACTCGCCCCATCAGGGGAGGGCACGCAGGTGTGGGACGTCATCGAGCCAACGGAGGGGACGGGCGGCCCCTCGCTCTACGATGGGCGGGTGCTGGTGGCCGTCGTCCCTACGGCGCGGGACTGGGAGCGGATCCAGCACGAGGGGTGGTACCGCATCCCCCTCGCGCGGGCGCCCCAGCGGCTGGGCGCCGAGTACCTGGCCTTCTACCACACCAAGGATGGCGGGGAGCTGCGCTGGACCATCAGCCACTATGCGGCGGTGCGCGGCTTTCGCCTGGTGCGCCGCCGCGAACTCGTCCCCGATGAGCCGGACCATCCCCGCGCCGATGACCTCTATTACCGCGTCGAGCTGGGAGCGCTGGAGCCCCTGCCCCGCCCCATCCCCAGCCTCAAGCTCCGCCGCGTGACGTTCATCGCTACCACGCTGCGGCGGTTGCTCAGCGCTCACGAGATCAATGACCTCTGGGAGCGGGAGGCGGCACGCGACCGCCTCTGGCGAGCGTTGCAGGCCCGCGAGGTCCCCGCCGAGCGCGACTATGTCGTGGAGGATGGCGCCTCGCGCCGCATCGTCGACCTGGCGGTGCGGTGCCGGCGGGGGATCGTAGCGGTCGACTGTGAGGTCCCTGCGGAGGGGGCGACGCTGCGGGAGGCGCGCACGGCGTGGGGGCGCGACGGGGTGCTCCTGCGGCTGGGCGTGGGAGACATCAGCGCGGCGCTGGAAGCGTGCGTGGAGCAGGTGCTGGCCGCCATCGCCGCTTGCGGTGGCGTGGCGGCCAGCGGAGCGAACGGCGACGGCGCGTGAGGGCGATATCACAGCCCTGGCGCGCCGGGCGCGCGACTATGCGCGCTGTGCACTGAACTGCTCGACGACGGACTTGTACTTCTCGTGGATCATCTTTTGGTCAAAGGCGTGCATCTCTTCGAGCATGGCGTCCTGCTCGGCGCGGCTCAGATACCGCATCGCGGCGGGGAAGAAGTGCTTGTCCTCCTTCTCGATGTGCGGGGGATAGAGGCCTACCAGCGCCCGGAGCTGCTCCACGATGGCCTCGATAGCGGCGGTGTCGCCCGTCAGGTAGCGCTCTTTGGCCTCCACCAAATCCCGCACCGCCTGGCGGGCGTAGGTATGCTCGTTGATGAGCTCCTGCATCATGCTTTGGTCTTGTGCAGATAGGTCCTTCTTGGCGAGGTCTCTGAAGAGGATGTCCTCTTCCTTACCATGGTGTGTTCTGTCGGCATAGGTGCGAATAAAGTCGACCGCCGAATCCAGCAGGACGGGATGGACTGTTCCGCTTTCTGCAACGCTGTCAGCCTCAACCGCCAAGAGAGCGATCATCTTTTCGATCGTGCGATGCTCAATCATCAGGGGACCGATCGGCATCACCATCTTTTTCTCTCCTTCGTGCTGGATACACGCGCGGCGCCCGGGCCCTAACCCTCCCGGCGCGCCACGACAAATGCCACCTCGCTGCGCCAGGTCACCGTCTGACCCGTGAGCTGGCGGGCATAGAGGGCCCGCACGGCGGCCAGGGCGGCGGGATCGAGGGAGCGGCTGAGGCACTGGCCATAGCTGGGCCGGTCGCTCGTTGAGGCATCGAACCAGCGGGCGATGAGGTCCGGTGTGACGGGGATCTCGCGCGTCATCGTGGTCGCCTCGATGGCCACATCGCCCAGCCCGGCGGCCTCGAGGGCGTGGCGCAGGTCCTCGAGGCCCCAGTTCGTCATGGGATCCTGGGCGTCGGCATAGATGGCCTCCTCGG
Organism: Chloroflexota bacterium; assembly: GCA_012841405.1. Lineage (GTDB taxonomy): Bacteria > Chloroflexota > Anaerolineae > UBA1429 > UBA1429 > DUUT01. The sequence goes on along the minus strand of DUUT01000107.1, from coordinate 17,377 downwards.
CGGCGCGGAGCGCCTCGGCCACCGCCGCATCGAGGGGGGCGAGGTCGACCAGGTCGTAGAGGCGCTGAGCGTGGCGCGGCACGGCCTCCGCCAGGCGGATGGCGCCCCCCGGGCGCAGCAGCGCGGCCACGATGCGCAGCGCCTTTGCCTTGTCCGGGTGTTGCGTGAGAGCGTTCCGGCCCACCACGAGGTCAAAGCGCACCTCGCCAGAGCCGTGCTCTGCCAGCAACGCGGGCAGGTCGAGCGGGTCGCCCTGCAGCACCTGGGGGCGCTCGATCTCGGGGAGGCGCTCCGCCTGCTCCCGCAGTGCCGTGGCGGCGGTGGCATCGCGCGCCAGGGCGAACACGCCCCCCTCGGGGGCGCGCCGCAGCGCCTCCCAAGTGAGCAGGCCGCTACCGGCGTGCAGGTCAAGGATCAGTGCGTGGCGAGGCACCTGCGCCTCGGCAAAGAGGCGGTCGCGCACGTCGCCCAGGTGGCGCCCCGTGTCGCTGATGGCGCGCATGAGCCAGCGATCGCGGGCGCGCCCGGTGGGCGAAAAAGTCAGCACCTCACCCTGCCCCGCGCCCTCCTCGGTCATGGCCGCCAGCTGCTCCTCGCGGCGGCGCGCCACGCGTTCGCGGATGGTGCGCTCGTACCCCTGGTCGCTCGGTTGGTAGAACACCTTGCCCTGCAGGGCGTCGGGCAGGTACTGCTGGGCGACCCAGTGGTCGCGATAGGCGTGGGGGTAGAGGTACCCCTCCCCGTGGCCGAACCCCTCCTGGTCGCGGCTGGCGTCCTTGAGGTGCGTGGGCACGGCACTGTCGCGCTCGCTGCTTACCGCGTCGAGCGCGTCAAAGAAGGCCATCGTCGAGTTGGATTTCGGTGCCGTCGCCAGGTAGAGGGCCGCCTGGGCGAGGTGGAAGCGCCCCTCGGGCAGGCCGACGCGCTCAAAGGCGGCCGCCGCCGCCTCGACCACCACGAGGGCGTGCGGGTCCGCCAGGCCGACGTCCTCCCCTGCGAGGATCAGCATGCGCCGAAAGATAAAGCGGGGGTCCTCACCGGCATAGACCATCTTGGCGAGCCAGTAGAGCGCCGCGTCGGGGTCGGAGCCGCGAACCGACTTGATGAAGGCGCTGATGGTGTCAAAGTGGTAGTCGCCTTCCTGGTCGTAGAGGACGGCGCGCTGCTGGATCGACTCCTCCGCCACGGCCATGTCGACCACGATGATGCCCCGCTCGTCGGGCGGGGTCGTCTCGACGGCCAGCTCGAGGGCGTTCAGCAGGGAGCGGGCGTCGCCGTTGGCGACATCCACGAGGTGGTCGAGGGCGTCGGGGTGTACCTCGACCTGCAGCCTGCCGTAGCCACGCTCGGGGTCCGCCAATGCGGCGCGGGCGATGGTGTAGAGATCCTCGGAGGTGAGGGGCACGAGCTGAAAGACGCGACTGCGGCTGAGGAGGGCGCGGTTCACCGAGAACCAGGGGTTCTCGGTGGTGGCGCCGATCATGATGATGGTGCCGTTCTCCACCCAGGGGAGCAGCGCGTCTTGCTGCGCCTTGTTCCAGCGGTGCACCTCGTCGATAAAGAGGATGGTGCGCTGGTTGTAGAGGCGGCGCTGCTCCTGCGCGTCCGCCGTCACCTGGCGAATGTCCTTGACCCCCGCCAGCACGGCGTTCAGCGTGACGAAACGGGAGCGCGTGGTGTTGGCGATCACCATGGCCAGGGTCGTCTTGCCGGTGCCCGGCGGCCCGTAAAAGATGAGCGAGGAGAGCTGATCGGCCTGGATGGCGCGACGCAAGAGGCGCCCCGGCCCCATGACGTGTTCCTGTCCGACGAACTCGTCGATGGTGCGCGGGCGCATGCGGGCCGCCAGAGGCCCTTCGTGTTGCAGGCGTTCCTGCATGGCGTGGGCAAAGAGGTCAGTCATAGTCTACGGTCGTATCGTGTGGGGCGGTGGGCCTAGGGGTGCTGCACTGGGGCCCGCTGTGCGATCATGGGCAGAGATCAGCAAGTCGCTATCGACGCTCTGGGACGGGTCGCTATCGCTCATGGAGGTCGTTCCTCCGCCGCGTCGCGCTGCCACGGGCGCAGCCATGCTCCCGCGTCGCCAGATGCTTGCGGCGGGCCGCCTCGTCCCGGTCCTCGCGCGCGACCAACACCTCGAGAGTCTCCGTGAGGAGGCGCGACGGGGAGGTGTTGCGCCGCACCGCCCGGCGTGTGGCCTTGCGGAGGGCGTCCCTGCGCACCGCTGGCGTGGTGCTCTCTGTCTCCACCTCCAACAGCGCACCGTCACACCGGAGTGTCCGTCGCACGACGTATCCTATGCACAAGCGTAGCACGTCCGTGCGTGCAGCGCAACCAGCCCACGGGCCTCACGACGCCTCGGCTCGCCGCCGCCGCAGGTGCGCCAGTGCCCGTCGCACGCGCTGCCAGCGTCCCTTGACGGCCTCGGCATCGCCGTGGCTGATGCTGTGTTCGCTGTAGCGCGCCTCGATAAAGGCGGCACTGAGGTCATGGAGGTCTTGGTCCGCTTCTGGCAGGTGCCGCGTGAGCAGCGCCTCGTACTCGAGCGGCGTGGCCGCCGGTGGCCGAGCGATCCCGGCGCGGGCGCCGCGATGGAGCACCGACAGGTAGTAATAGCGCACCCGCTCGCGGGGCGACATGCCACGGAGCGAGAAGAAGCGCCAGGCGCGCGAGGCCTCCCGGGCCCGGCGGGCGGTGAGGCGCTGGGTGACCTCCGTGCGCACGCGCTGGGCGACGCGGCCGGCCCCGCGCCGCATCCCCGCCCACAGCAGCTGTAGCCAGTGCCAGAGCCGGAGGTTACGCAGCCACGCTACCGTGCCCCAGCGATCGCTGATAAAGTGGAACAGCGAGTAGCCGATCACCCCGGTGAGCACGAGCCAAAAGAGGAGGGAGCGCACCAGCGGCCACCAGGCCCATCCCGTGCCCTCGGGGGCGATGGGTTCCGGCGGGGGCACCATGCGGGGAGCCGCTCCCGCTGGCCCCATGGACGTTGGCCGGCCCATGAGGAGCTGCATGGCGCTGCCCAACAGCCAGGACACGGCGAACAGCACAAAAAAGACCGCCTGGACCACCGCCCAGATCAGCCAGCGAAAGCCGGCAGCGAGGGCATCGAGAATGCCGATGGAATAGCCCGTCGGAAGGAAGGCGGCGATGACGCCCACCACCACCAGGAACCCTACTGCTAGGTAGAGCCAGCGGCGCCCCACCCTGCCGAGCTGCGGGATGCGCTGCAGCTCCCAGTGCGCGCGGAGGATGGTGTACTGCGCCTCGCTGATGATGAGGAACCCGAGGAGGAAGTAGAGCAAGGCGTTCATCATGACGCCCGACGTGCGGCCGTGCCCCAGCGTAACGAGCAGGCGCACGTCGACGTGGCCGAGCCCCGAGAGCACCAGCAGCACCACACCGCCCCAGAAAAAGATGCCCACGATGCGATTCAGTAACCCCTGGCGGTCGGTGCGGCCCCGGCCGGGCATCGTATCCCGCAGGTACGCATGGGGATCGAGGGTGGAGGATGGCGCGCGCTCGAGGGGCGTCGTCTCCATCTCGTGGATCGCCTGCGCGACGGACTTGGCGACGCCCCAGAAGCCGAGAGCGATCAGGCTGATGATGACAAAGGCGGTGTCAAAGAAGGTGCCGATGTTGCTCGTCCAGGCGGCGAGATCGTCCAGTAGGCGCCCGGCGCCGTAGCTGAGGTAGAGGCCAAAGCGCACCACCAGGAGGAGCACGACGATCTCGACAAAGTGAAAGCGCCACCTGTCCTCCGTGGTGGGCCGCACGCGCGACAGGCGGCGTTGCGCGTGGATGCCCTCCAGGGAGACGAGAAAGACGATCACGGCAAAAGCCGTGCCAGGCCACGAGGCGGCGATCTGCCGGGCCACGCCCGATATCGCTTCGGCGATGCAGGTGAGCATGGCGGCGATGGCCAGGGGCCGTGCCACCTCCTCGATGGCCGTCTGCGCCCACGCCGGCAGCTCCTCCGCGGGCGGCGGTGCGCTGGTGACGCTCTGCGGTGCGGGGAGCCCGGTCTCGCGGGACGTTGTCTCGGGCGGTGTGCTATCGCCAGACATCGAGGTCACTCTCCTGCCAGATGAGGTACGTGGGGATGCCAACCTCTTTGGCGCGCTCGCGGGTGGCGGCGTACGAGGTGCGGGGGTCGACGAGGACGAGCAGGACGTGGAAGCCCGCCCGCTTCATCGCCACCATGCCATCAAAGAGCGCGTCATCGGCATCGGCGGCGATGATGATGCCGGTGCCGCCCCAGCGCATGTGCAGCCGGCTCTGCCGCAGCAGGTCGCCAAAGGCCATCACCTCACGGGAGGATTGCACCCGCGCCAGGGCATCGAGGATGGTCATCAGGTGCTCGCGGCCGCGCCGCGCCGGCAGCACCACCGGCTGGCCCAGCCCCACGAGGGGATCCACGCCGTTGCAGGCCAGCCCGACCGTCTGGCGCTTCTCCGTGAGGTAGTGGGCGATGGACGCCGCCGTGACGATGGCCAACTCGGTGGCCGTCGCCACACGCGTGGCACTATAGGTGTCGCGGTCCAAGTCGAGCAGGATCTGCGATTCGATCGAGATCGCCGGCTCGAAACGCTTGACCTGCAGCGAGCCGGTGGTGGCGCTCGTCTTCCAGTGGATGTGGCGCAGGCTGTCGCCGCTCTGGTACGCGCGCACGCCCACCATGCGCGAAGGGTCCTCAAAGATGCGCTGGCGTGTGGGGATCTCGCCAAAGGGAGTCTGGGCGGGCAGGCGCATCGCCGTGAGGGGCACGACGCGCGGGTACACGAGGAGGGGCGCGGATACGCAGGTGCGCCGCTCGTAGGTGCGCATGCCAAAGAGATCGCCGGAGCGGAGGATCAGCGGGCCCAGGTGGTAGTACCCGCGTTGGCGGCAATCGAGCTCATAGTGCAGCGTGAGCGACTCGCGCGGGAGGAGCGAGGCGACGCTCTGGAAAAAGCTGGGCGCCTTGAGCTGAATGGGCGCGCTGTCATGGATGCGCAGCCAGGGGATCGGCAGGAGGCTGCGATTCTGGATCTGCAGCGTCACGGTCACCTTTTCCCCGGGGAAGGCGCGATCCTGGTACTCGCGGGCGCAGCTGATACCCTCGATGGCACGGCGCAGCCAGATGTGGGACAGGAAATAGATGCCAAAAAAGAGGTACAACAAGTAAAAAAAGAAATCCACCCGGAAGAGGATGGCGACGACAAAAAGGCCGAGGATAAAAGCGAGCAGATTGCGCATCGCGGATTACACCTCTAGCGGCGGGGCGCAGGTAGCGGCGAGCCCTTGCGCCTCGCGACGCTGCAAGCCCTCAGGCGCGGTCCAGCTCACCGACATCGAGGGGGACCTCCTCCAGGAGGTTGCGGAGCACCGTCGCCGTTCTCCGGCCACGCAGGGCGCTCTCGGGTTTGATGATCAGCCGATGCCCGAGGATTGCGGGCGCCAGCAGCTTGACGTCGTCGGGCAGCACAAAGTCCCGGCCGTGGATGGCGGCCCACGCCTGCGCCGCCTTGAACAGGCCCAGGCTCCCTCGCGGACTAGCGCCCAGCGAGAGGTCGAACTGCTCGCGTGTGGCGCGCACCAGGCGCACGATATAGCTGCGCACCGTCTCGTCGACGGTCACGTCCCACACCTCCGACTGGAGGGCGGGTACCCTGGCGCCATCCACCACCTGGCTGATGGATTCGATGGGGTGCACCCGGCGCAGGTTCAGCAGGATCTGCTCCTCCTCCTCCTGGGTGGGATAGCCTACCTGGGTGCGCAGGAGGAAACGGTCGAGTTGCGCCTCGGGCAGGGGGAAGGTGCCCTCATACTCGATGGGATTCTGGGTGGCGAGGACGAGGAAGGGGCGCGGCAGGTGGCGGGTGACGCCGTCGACGGTCACCTGGTACTCGCCCATCGCCTCCAGGAGGGCTGACTGGGTACGCGGGGTGGCGCGGTTGATCTCGTCGGCCAGGAGGATGTTGACAAAGGCCGGCCCCGCTCGGAACTCGAACTCGCCCGTGCGCTGGTTGTACACCGAGACGCCCGTCACGTCGTTGGGCAAGAGGTCAGGCGTACACTGCAGGCGCTTAAAGCTGCACCCCAGCGAGATGGCCAATGCCCGGGCCAGCATCGTCTTGCCGACACCGGGCACGTCCTCGATGAGCACGTGCCCCTCGCACAGGAGCGATACCAGCAACAGCTCGATCTGCCGCCGCTTGCCGACAATCACGCGCTCCACGTTGTCGATGACCGCCTCGGCAAAGGCCTGGATGTCCTTGATCGGCATGGTTGCACGCTCCCTTGCATGAATGGCCTCATTGTACGACGCTTACCACGCGCTGGCAAGGGGTCGGCACGGCCGAGCGTTGGCCGCTGACCCCTCATGCCCCCTCTCCCCACAGGCGGGGCGAGGGAGGGGTGACGCCGCAGCCTTTCCTGTCGCGGCAGAAAGCCGGCGCTTGGAGCGCCACGCCACCCTGCGCGGGCATCGCGTGGCGGGCCTGGCTATGTTGGCGCCACCATCCAGGATGCGGATCGCGATCCGGGGTGAGGATCGCAACCTCGGGCGGCGGCGTGCGGGTTGCACCGCCTGGCGCATTTCCCTATAATCGCGGCGCCGACGGGGCCGGGCGCAACCGTGTCGCCGCGGCCGCGTATAGGGTACGAGTCGCCGAGTAGGGGTGGTGTGTGGAGAGCTGTGTTCCTTGATATTGCGCGATGGCTGCTGAGCGGCGTCTGTCACCAACTTCCGGAGCACGCGTTGGTGGTAGGCGGCCAAGCGTTGCCCCTGTGCGCCCGCTGTACGGGGACCTTTCTCGGCGTGCCCGTCGGGCTGCTGGCGCTGTGGGCCTCCGGCCAGGGGCGCCGCAGCGGGATGCCGCGGGGTCGCGTGTGGATCGCGCTGGTTCTCCCCGTCGTGGCCTGGATGCTAGACGGCGCCAATGCCTTTGTCGGTGACCTCCTCGGTAGGGTGTGGCTCTATACGCCGCACAACGTGTTGCGGCTCGTCACGGGCACGGGGTTCGGCTTGGTCCTGGCGGTGCTGCTGTATCCGACGATCCACTATGCCCTAGCGCCCGAGGCGGGCGACGAGCCCGTGTTGGCGCGGCCGCGCGATGGGCTGGTCTTGCCCTTGGCGGGGGCCCTGCAGGTCGCGACCCTGCAGGTTGCGACCATAGCACCCTATGGCGTGTGGGCCATCGCGCTGGCGGCCGCGACGACGGGCGTGCTCACGGTGGTCAACGCCTTGCTCATCATCCTGGCGCTCAACAGGGAGGGCACCGCCCAGCGGTGGAGCAGCGTCGCGCTCTACGGGGTGGCGGGGCTGGGGGCGGCACTGGCCGAAACGGGGACCCTGGCGCTAGTGCGGCGGCTCGTCGTGGGGTAGCGGCTGCGGGCGAAGGCGTGGGCGCGCCCATGCGCCGCGGCGCTCTCCCTCCTCTGGCACGCTGGGGGCATTGTATACCTTGCAGCGCTGCGCTATAATCGCCCAGCGCGCCTGGCGGCGGGACGGTAAGCAATGCATGCGCGCCTGCGTACGGTGCCGTGGGTGGTGTCGGGGGAGCGAGCGCCACCTGGACACGCGACGGTAGCTGGTGGTACCATGGCAGCGCCGTCTAGCGAAAGGAGGGTCGAGGGGATTCGCAGTGTGAGCACCGCACTGCTCGCCCTGGACGGAGCCGTGCAGCCAGCGGACGGGGCGTCCCGATGACGAGAATCTACCGGAGCAAGCGCATTCTCGCCGTTCGAAGTAGCGAACCCTTGTCGGATACCACGGTTTTTTGAGCGCCATAGCGCAGCACGTTCGGGTCTGTCGCGATCACGGTTCCAGTACGTTCCAGTCCGTATCGCCGGACGCTGGCTCTGACTCGGGGTGCCCCCCGCGGCATGGGGGTAGACACACCGATCAATAGACGGTTCCGAGGCCCAGCGCTGCTGCGTTCTGTTTATCTCGGGCGTGTATGGCGTAGTGCGTGCGTAGGGCATCTTGACCACATCAGCGACTTGCGAGCAAGGAGGCATCTCATGGACATCGGCAAAGCATTCACCTTTCCCTTCGACGACCAGGAGTGGGTGAAAAAGCTGATCATCGGCGCCGTGCTGCTGATCATCCCCGTCGTCAATTTCATCGCCATCGGCTACATGATCCGCGTCATGCGCAACGTGGCCGAGGGGGACACCAGGCCGCTGCCCGAGTGGGACCAGTGGGGCGACGACTTTATGAAGGGTCTGCTGGTCGCGCTTGCCGGGCTCGCCTACGCGCTGCCGATCCTGCTGGTCAACGGCATCTCGGCCATCTTTGGCATCATCGCCAGCTCGGCGAACTCGGACGGCGTCCAGAGCGTGATGGCTCTGTGCTCCACGGCGCTGAGCTGCCTGTCGGGGCTGTGGGGCCTGCTGATCGCTGTGGTGATTCCCGCGGCCATCCTCAAGTATGCCCAGGAGGGCGAGTTCAGCAGCTTTTTCAAGTTCGCCGAGATTTTCCAGTGGATTCGCGATCACGCCAAGGATTACATCATCGCCGTGCTGGTGATCATTGTGGCGCGCATCCTCAGTGGCTTTGGCGTCATCGCCTGTGGCATCGGCGTCCTCTTTACCATGTTCTGGGCGACGCTCACGATGGGCCACATCCTCGGCCAGCTGTGGGCGGCGACGAACCCGCCGCCGGCTGCTGCCGCTGCGACGAGCTATGGCGACTATACACCGCCGTCGCCGACCATTTCGGACGAGGGCGAAGAGGTCTAGCCCTGCCGCTGCGCATCGGTGTGTGTGTGTCAAGCCGGGGGCCATATGGCCCCCGGCTTTGTGTCTGGTGGACGTCGCGGCGCCTCCGCGCGCGGCGGCGTGCCTCCCGTCGTTGTGGGGTCGTTCGGTCCCATTCGCAGGATCGTACCACAAGTGTCTCCGCGTGGGTAGGGGGAGCGCAGCGTGAGCCTGCCGGCGGCACCACGCCGCCTCCACGCCCCGTGATGCCTGCCCGGTGGATGCCGAGGGAGGTTCCCATGGCGACGTGGCAGTATTACGGCACCCGCTGACAGTTTTTGACAGCGCCCCCGTGCTATACTCTCCGCAAGCAGGGTGAGCCGCAGGAGACCGTTACCCAGCGCTTCCCCCGCGGCCACCGGATTGCGCCTCGCTGTGCACTGGCGCACCTCATGAGCACGCGGCCACCAGATGCCGCGATCCAATCGATGGGAGGAATGCGTGTCGCCCACCTCACGCCTACCCGGCTTCTACAAGCTGACCCCCGACGAACGGGCCGCCCGCATCGGCGAGGTGCTGGGCCTGAGTCCCGAAGACCTGGCCACCCTGACGCCGGACGGCGGGCTGCAGATCGCCCAGGCCGACACGATGACCGAGAACGTCATCGGCGTCTACGGGCTGCCCTTGGGGATCGCGACGAACCTCACCGTCAATGGCCGTGACGTCCTCGTGCCCATGGCGGTGGAAGAACCCTCGGTGGTGGCAGGGCTGAGCTATGCCGCGCGCCTCGTGCGCGCAGGCGGCGGGTTCCATGCGCAGGCCGACGCGCCGGTGATGATCGGGCAGATGCAGATCCTGGAGGTGAGCGATCCGGCGGCGGCCCGCACGCGCCTGCTGGCCGCGCGCGCCGAGCTGCTCGCGCGGGCCAACGCCATCGACCCGGTGATCGTCGGGTTGGGCGGGGGGGCGCGCGACATCGAGGTGCGCGTGATCCCTCAGAGCTCCGCCGGCCCGATGCTCGTGCTCCATCTGCTGTACGACACCCGCGATGCCATGGGTGCCAACGCGGTGAACACCGCGGTGGAAGCCCTGGCGCCCGAGGTGGAGCGCATCAGTGGCGGGCGCGTGGGCCTGCGCATCCTGTCGAACCTCGCCGACCGTCGCTTGGCCCGCGCGTGGGGCGTGGTGCCCAAGGAGGAGCTGGCCCTCGAGGGGCTCACGGGCGACGAGGGCGTGCAGCGTATCATCGAGGCGTACGCCTTTGCCGCCGTCGACCCCTATCGCGCCGCTACCCACAACAAGGGGATCATGAACGGCATCGATGCCGTGGCCATCGCCACCGGTAACGACTGGCGTGCCCTCGAGGCGGGCGCCCACAGCTATGCCGCGCAGAGTGGCCGCTACGCCCCCCTGACCACCTGGGAGCGCGACGCCGCCGGGAACCTCATCGGCAGCATCGAGCTACCCCTGGCGGTAGGCACCGTCGGAGGCGCCACCAAGGCCCATCCGCAGGCGCGGGTGGCGCTGCGCATCCTCGGGGTGGGCAGCGCGCGCGCGCTGGCCGAGATCCTGGCCGCCGTCGGGCTGGCGCAGAACCTTGCCGCCCTGCGGGCCCTGGCCATGGAGGGGATCCAGCGCGGCCACATGGCGCTCCATGCCCGGCAGGTGGCCATGGCCGCCGGGGCGACGGGCGACCTCGTCGAGCGCGTCGCCGCGCGCCTCGTGGCCGAGGGCGTCATCCGCCTCGACCGCGCCGCGGCCATCCTGGCAGAGTACGGTGCCTCCTAGCGCGGGCACCGCAGATTTTCGCAGATTTGTGCTTCCAGACGTACCATAAGGGAACGACGGGAACCGCAGGGCCGCGGTAGTGGCCGCCGGGGGGTAGGGGATCCGCAGCCACCCGCGGCAAGACTGGGCGCATCCGTGCGCCCTGGGAGCGCTTTGTGTGAGGAGTGGATGGTTGTGTCCGTGATGAGGCCTGATCGTGCCGTGGGAATCGTGGGCTATGGCGCCTACGTGCCGCGTTACCGCCTGCCGGCCGAAGAGATCAATCGCGTCTGGCACGGTGGCGCGGGGGACGCGCCGGTCCGTGAAAAGGCGGTGCCTGGGCCGGACGAGGACACCGTGAGCATGTCCATCGAGGCGGCGCGCAACGCCCTGCGCCGCGCGCCGGGGCTCGACCCGACCGCCCTCCGCGCCGTGTGGGTGGGGAGCGAGTCGCACCCCTATGCCGTCAAGCCGACCTCTACGATCGTGGCCGATGCCATCGGGGCGGGGCCAGCGGTCCTCGGTGCCGACTGGGAGTTCGCCTGCAAGGCGGGCACCGAGGCGCTGCAGGCGACCATCGCCCTCGTCGGCTCGGGGATGGCGGGCTATGCCCTGGCCATCGGCATGGATACGGCCCAGGGGCGCCCCGGTGACGCCCTGGAGTACACCGCCGCAGCGGGAGGCGCCGCCTACATCGTCGGCCCGGCCGCCGAGAGCCTGGCGGTGCTCGAGGCGTCCTACTCCTATGCCAGCGATACGCCCGATTTCTGGCGGCGTCCGGGGCAGGTCTTTCCCCAGCACGCCGGGCGCTTTACCGGTGAGCCCGCCTATTTTCGCCACTCCCTGGCGGCTGCCCGGCACATATTGGACGCGCTGGGCCTCTCGGCGGCCGATTGCGATTGGGCCGTGTTCCACCAGCCGAACGTGCGCTTTCCGGCGAGTGCGGCGGCGGAGTTGGGCTTTACGCGGGACCAGATCGCCCCGAGCATGCTGGCGGGCGAGATCGGCAACACCTACTCTGGCTCCTCGCTGCTCGGCCTGAGCGCGGTGCTGGATGTCGCCACACCCGGGCAGCGCATCCTGCAGGTCTCGTTCGGTTCGGGGGCCGGGAGTGACGCCTTTGTGTGGACCGTGAGCGACGCCCTCGCGGAGCGCCAGCGCCTGGCGCCACAGACGCGCGATTACATCGCCCGCCGCGTCGCCATTGACTATGGCCTGTACGCCCGCTATCGCGGCATCCTCCATCGACACTAGGGGGAGGATCGTGGCGCGACGGTGGATCGCTGCCCGCGTGGGCAGCCGGGCGTTCACAGGGTGGGGCTCGTGCTCCCGGCCGTGGCGTGGGGGCGGCGCCATCGGGGGGCTCCCGGCAGTGTCATCTCTACGTGTCGCAGGCAAGGACAGGGAAGGCAGCGCGCAACCGTGCGTGATGTAAGCATCATTGGTATTGGACAGATCCCGGTGCGGGAGCACTGGGCCGTTTCCCTGCAGGTGCTGGGGGCCGAGGCGGTGGTACTGGCCCTGCAGGATGCCGGCGTGGAGCGCCCTGGGGCGCTGTACGTGGGCAACATGCTCTCCGGCCAGATCTCTGCCCAGGAGAACGTGGGAGCGCTTATCGCCGACCACGCGGGGCTGCGCGGCATCGAGGCGGCCAAGATCGAGGCGGCCTGTGCCTCGGGGGCGGCGGCGCTGCGCGTGGGGTACAGCGCCGTGGCGGGGGGCCTCCACGATGTGGTGGTGGCCTGCGGCGTGGAAAAGATGACCGATGCCTCGGGCGAGGAGAACACGGTGGCCCTCATGGGCGCCGCGGACGCCGTCTATGAGGGGGAGCACGGCCTGTCCTTCGTGGCCTTGAATGCCCTGCTGATGCGGCGCTACATGTACGAGTACGGCTACACGCGCGAGGCCTTTGCGGGGTTCTCGGTGAATGCCCACCGCAATGCGGTGCACAACCCGAACGCCATGTTCCGCCGTGCCATCACTGCCGAGTCGTACAGCCGCGCCAAGATGGTCGCCGAACCGGTGAGCCTGCTCGATTCACCGGCCATCGCCGACGGGGCGGCGGCCGTCGTGCTGGCGCCCACCGAGCTGGCGCGTCGCCACGGCCTGCGTGCCGTACGGATCGCCGGTTCCGCCGTGGCCACCGATTCCGTCGCGCTCCACGACCGGCCGGATCCGCTGGTGCTGGCGGCGGCGCACGCATCGGCGCAGCGCGCCTATGCCCAGGCGGGCCGCGGGCCGGAGGCGATCGACTTTTTCGAGCTGCACGATGCCTTTACCATCATGGCGGCCCTCTCGCTGGAGGCGTGCGGGTTTGCCGCCAAGGGCCAGGGCGTGCGCTTGGCGATGGAGGACGCCATCGCGCCGACGGGCCGCATCCCCATCAGTACCCTGGGGGGGCTCAAGGCGCGCGGCCATCCGGTGGGGGCCACCGGCTTGTACCAGGTGGTGGAGGCCGTGCTACAGCTGCGTGGGGAGGCGGGCGACGCCCAGATCCCAGGCTGTCGCGTCGGCATGACGCAGAGCATCGGCGGGAGCGGCGCTAACGTCGTCACCCACATCCTGGAACGGATCGATGACTAGCTGATGGCAGCGGGCGCGGATCCGCACGGGTGGAACGCGGACGCGCCGCGATCGCGGAGGGGTGCGCGGTGTGCAGCGGGGATCTGCGCCCCCTGCGATACGTCGAGAGAGGAAATGAGGATGAGAAACGCGTCGTACTGGCGGACCAGTCCCCAGCGGCTGAGCCTGACGGGGGAGGTGTGCCCCCACTGCGCGGCCAAGCTGTTCCCGCCGCGGGACATCTGTCCCCACTGTGGCGGGCCGGCCAAGGAGCCCTTCCGCTTCAGCGGCAAAGGGACGGTGTACTCGTACGCGACCATGTACGCGGCGCCCGCCGGGTGGACGGAGTACGCGCCCTACGTGGTGGCCCTCGTCAAGCTCGACGAAGGGCCGCTGGTGACGGCCCAGCTCACCGATGTGCACCCCGATGAGGTGGCCATCGGTATGCCGGTGGAGATGGTCACGCGGCGCATGCGCGCGGACGGGGAGGACGGCCTCATCCAGTACGGCTACAAGTTCCGCCCCGTGCTGCAGACGACGGCGGCCCAGGTCTAGTCTCCCCACGGGGGGCCGGTTGGGCCCGCGATCATGGCCGCTGTCGCCGAGTCGGGCTGGCGGAGCGCAGGGTCGCGCCCCGCTACCCGTCAGAGCTTTTCGAGCCTGGCGATGCTGGCCATGAGGCGCTTGACCCCGCGCCCCTCAAAGGCCACGGTGACTTCCTCATCGTCTCCGGCGATGGCACTCGCCACCACGGTGCCGGCGCCAAAGATGGGGTGCTGCACGCGCTCGCCCGGCGCAAAGGTCGCCTCACGCGCGGGACGGCTGCTGGTGTGCGAGCCAAAGCTCGGCGCGATGGGCGGGGGCAGGTCGTGCCGCAAGCCGTTCCCGGGTGTGAGCCCGCGCGACTCGATGGCACGCCGCTGGGCGCGCGTCCTCTCGGCACGCGCGCGGCGCCGTGCGAACAACGACCGTCGCTCCTCGCGGTTGTGCGGCGCGGCGCTGACGGCGCTTGGTCGCGCCACCAGGCTGCGGCGTACGCCGTTCCCGGCGATCAGCTCGGAGGGGATGTCGGCCAGAAAGCGCGAGGGCTCGCGGAGCTCGGAGCTGCCGTACAGCGTGCGCCGAAACGTGCGCAGGAGGTAGAGGTAGCGCCGCGCGCGCGTCATGCCCACGTAGCAGAGGCGCCGCTCCTCCTCCATGGCATTGGGATCCCCCATGGAGCGGCTGTGCGGGCAGATCCCCTCCTCCATGCCCACGATGAACACGGCATCGTACTCCAGCCCCTTGGCGGTGTGCAGGGTGAGCAGCGTCACGGCGTCGTTGCGATCGTCCAGGCTGTCCACGTCGGACACGAGGGCCACCTCTTCGAGGAAGGTGGCCAGCGCCGTCTGGGGCGGCATGGCGGCATAGTTCGCCGTCACGGTAAAGAGCTCCTGGACGTTGTTGATGCGATCCTGCCCCTCCTCGGTGCCGTCGTGCAAGTAGTCGACGTACCCCGAGCGGTCGAGCACGAGTTGCAGTAGGCTCGACAGGTCGTGGTCCTCCTTGGCCTTCACCAGCTCGTCGAGCATCTCGCCAAAGCGGCAGAGGACGTTGAGGGCGCGCCCACCAAAGGGGGGTTCGGCACCCTGGGCGATGCGGCGCACGGCGGCGCCCAGCGAGATCCCCTGGGCATCGGCCCACGCACCGAGCTGCTCCACGGTGCGCGCACCGATCCCGCGGCTGGGCACGTTGATGACGCGCAGGAGGCCCACGGTGTCGTCCGGGTTGTGCACCACCCGCAGGTAGGCGAGCACATCCTTGATCTCCTGGCGCTGGTAAAAGCGCGTGCCGCCCACCAGCCGGTAGGGGACGGCGCGGCGCATGAGCACCTCTTCCAGGGCGCGCGACTGGGCGTTGGTGCGAAACATGACGGCGCAGTCGCGGGCACGCACCTTGCCCTGGGCGATGAGGCGCTGGATCTCGTCCACCACGTAGGCGGCCTCTTCGCTCTCCTCAAAGGCCTCGAACAGGCGGATGGGCTCGCCGTGGTCGTTCTCCGTCCAGAGGGCCTTGTCCGTGCGCTGGGCATTGCGCGCGATGACGGCCTGGGCGGCGTCGAGGATGGTGCGCGTGGAGCGATAGTTCTGCTCCAGCAGGTGGGTCTGCGCGTCGGAAAAGTCCTTGCGAAAGCGCGTCACGTTGCGCCAATCGGCGCCGCGCCACGAGTAGATGCTCTGGTCCTCGTCGCCCACCACGAACACGTTGCGCCGCTCGCCCGCCAGGTGGCGGATCATCTCGTACTGGGCACGGTTCGTGTCCTGAAACTCGTCCACCAGGATGTGGGCGTAGCGGCGCTGGTAGCGCTCGCGCACCGCGTCCACCGTGCGCAACAGCTCCTCCGTCTTGAGGAGGAGGTCGTCGAAATCGAGGGCGTTGCTCTCGGCCTTGTACGCGTCATAGCGCTCGAACACGCGCCGCACACCCTCATGCCAGAGGGAGGGCGGATGATAGGTCGCCGCGGTCTGCAGCTCGTTCTTGGCGCGCGAGATGGCCCCCAGGACAGAGCTCGGCGCGTACACCTTGGTGTCGAGGTTCAGCTCCTTGAGCACCCGCGTCACGAGGCGACGCTGGTCGTCCTCGTCATAGATGACGAAACTGCTGCCGATGCCGAGGTGAACCCCCTCGCGGCGCAGGATGCGGGCACAGATGGCGTGAAAGGTGCCGATAGTCAGCTGGGACGTGTCGGCACCGATGAGGCTGTCGAGGCGCGCCATCATCTCCCGGGCGGCCTTGTTCGTAAAGGTCACCGCCAGGATCTCGTAGGGGCGCACGCCGAGGGCCCGGATGAGGTAGGCGATGCGGTGCGTCAGCACGCGCGTCTTGCCCGATCCGGGGCCGGCGAGCACCAGCACGGGGCCATCGACCGCCTGGACCGCCTGTGCTTGGGCTGGGTTGAGTCCGTCGAGAATGCGCATGGCAACTTGGCTCCATTCCTTGCACAGACTATGATTGTAACATCGTTGGGCGGTTCGGCCAAGACGCGGCGGGGGGAGGGGTGTCATCCGCAGGCCTCACGGTGGCACCGCGTCACGCCGCCCACCATCGATGTCGCTGACTTTGACGAACGCGAAAGGAGTCACGCCCGCGTGCCAGAGAACGCCCAAGCCCGTAGTCTGCTCATCAAGCCCGCGTCGGGCGACTGTAACCTGCACTGCACCTACTGCTTTTACCACGACCGCCCGACGGACCCCTACGGCGGCGAGAGCCGGCGCCATCGCATGAACGCCGCGGTGCTCGATGCCCTCATCGCCCAGGGGATGGCGCTGGACCGGCGCCAGGCCACCTTTGGCTGGCAGGGGGGTGAGCCGACGCTCATGGGGCTCGACTTTTTCGGCGAGGTGGTGCGCCTGCAGCAAAAGTATGGCCACTCCGGCCAGTCGGTGAGCAACGGCGTGCAGACGAACGGCCTGCTCATCGACGCCGAGTGGGCGCGCTTTTTCCGGCAGTACAACTTTTTGCTGGGCGTCAGCCTCGACGGGCCGGCGACCCACCACGACGCCTACCGCCGCACGGTGAACGGCAAAGGGACGCAGGCCGAGGTTCTGGCCCGGCTGCGTCTCCTGCGGCAGTACCGCGTCGAGTTCAACGTCCTCGCGGTGGTGAATCGCGTCACCGCGCAGCATCCCGTGGAGATCTATGACTATTTGCTGAACGAGGGGTTCGCCTTTCTCCAGTTCATCCCCTGCGTCGAGGTGGACCCGGCCACCGGCCGGCTCACCGATTTCTCGGTGGAGCCGGAGGCGTTCGGCGATTTCCTCTGCGCCGTGTTCGACCGCTGGTACAACGGTGGTCAGCCCGAGGCCTCGGTACGCGATTTCGAGGCTATCCTCGCGGTCTATATGGGGCAGGAGGCGCCCCTGTGCTGCTACCAGGAGCGCTGCGGCAGCTACCTCGTGGTGGAGCACAACGGCGACGTCTACCCCTGCGACTTTTTCGTGCAGGACGACCTGCGCGTCGGCAACATCCTCGAGACGCCGCTGGAGCGCCTCTTTGAGCACCCCACGGTGCAGCGCTTTGCCGCCGCCAAGGCCGATCCCCGCCGCGAGTGCCAGGCCTGCGCCTGGCTGCCCTACTGCCAGCAGGGGTGCCCCCGCTTTGTCGGCGTGGAGGGGCAGCGGCGGCACTATCTCTGTCGCGCCTACCAGCGTTTCTTTGCCCACAGCCACGAGCGCTTTCTGACGCTCCGCGACCGGCTGTGGCGGCAGCGGGGCATCGCGTCGGGGGCGGCACCGGCGCCCCGCCCCGTGGGGCGCAACGCCCCCTGCCCCTGCGGTTCGGGGCGCAAGTACAAGCACTGCTGCGGCGCGCGAGGTGCGGCATG
>DUUT01000106.1 GCA_012841405.1 Chloroflexota bacterium | reverse complement strand
TCGCGACGGGCTGCGTGGGCGCCAGAGTCGGCGCGCCCACGCAGCCCGCGAGGAGCATCAACGCGGCCAGCATCCCGAGGAGGAGGTGCACCCGCGGGATCATGGCTCTGTCCTACTGCAGCCCAATGGTGACCCGGGTGAGGGAGTAGGGCTGGATGGCGAGGGTCGCCACGCCATCGCGCACCGCCACCTGGGACGGGCAGGGCGAGACGCGCTCCGGCTCCTGGAGGGTGTTCTCGTCCCACCAGTGCGCGCCCGCCAGCGTGAGTACCTCGGCAGTCTCTTTCGCCTTCAGGCCCCCCAGGTTCAGGTCCAGGGTGATGGGACCGGCGGTGGCCGAGCGGTGCACCAGGCTCACGATGAGGGAAGCGCCGTCCTCCGCCAGCACCGCCACGGCGTCCAGCGCCGGCACATCGGTCAGCTGGGGCATGACGCCGTTGTCGAACGACTGCTTGGTGGAGTAGGTCCCGCCCTCCAGCGCCACCTTGACCGGCGTCCCATCGGCCAGGGCGCGCATCACCACGTGGCCATAGTGGATGGGGTTGCCGAACACGCGCTCGCGCATCTTGCGCAGCCCGCCGCCGTGGTTCACGGTGGCCGAGTGAGTGATGAGTTCCACCAGGTCGCCCAGGCGGATGGCCTCATGGATGATGGCAGCCACGTACAGCGCCTCGCTGATGGTGCTGTTGGTCGGCATCGTGGCGGGCGAGAGATCAGGGCCGATGCCCGCCGGCCCGGTATAGTGGGCAAAGAGCTGCAGCTCGGTGATGGCTACCTTGGGGTCGCGCACGCCGCCGTCCTCCATCTCTTTCGCCAGGGCGAGGTACTTGTCACCCAGGGAGGTAGCATACCCCATGAAGGAGTGAAAGAGGTCCATGCGGTCGGTGCGCTCGTTTACCATGCCGCCGTTCAGCACGTGGTGGGTGATGGTGGTCAGCTCGGGCGCCGCCCGGCGGATGAGTTCGCCGTTCCACTCGGTGCCCACGACGCGCCACTCGGCGCCACACGCCAGAAAGCGGATGGCCGGGTCGACCGCCTTCATCGCCTCGACAAAGCGGCGGTAGCGGTCGGCGTAACCGCCGGCGGTCGTCCAACTCACCTGATGGCGGCCGTCCAACTCGTTACCGATCTCCCAGAGGCGCACGTTGTACGGCTCGGGGTGGCCGTTCTCGGCGCGTAGCCGCCCCATGGGGGTGTCGGTGGAGCCATTGCAGTACTCTACCCAGTCGGCGGCCTCCTGGGGCGTGCCGTTGCCGGCGTTGACGCAGATCATCGGCTCGCAGCCCACGGCCCGGCAAAAGGCCATGAACTCGTCGGTGCCAAAGAGGTTATACTCTAGCGACTCCCAGGCCGGGTTCGGCTCCGTCGGGCGGGCGTCGACCGGCCCCACGCCATGGCGCCAGTGGTAACCGGAGGCAAAGTTGCCCCCCGGCCAGCGCAGCAGCGGCAGCTTGGCGTCGCGCAGCATACGGATCACGTCGGGATCCAGGTGTTCCACGTGGTCATCCGGATAGAGCAGCACCCGGTCCAGCACGAGGTTGGCCGGCTTGGACGTCGTGACCGCCACGAGGTAGAGTCCCTCGGCATCGATCTCGGCGTCCGCGGGGATATCCAGCCGCCCCTCGAACGTCTTCCACTCGCCCTCGACAGAGAGGGTGGCCTGCGCCAGCACCTCCCCCGCCTCGCCGTCCGCCGAGACGGGCGCCAGGGAAAGCGTCACTTCCACGGGGTCGGCCGCTCGCGCCACCACGCGGTACTCGTAGCCGCGCGTGCGGTGCAGGGGGAGGTAGGTCCACTGCGCCACGCCACGCGGCGCGCTGCCGGGCGCCGCCAGCACCTCGACGCGCTGCGCCCGAGAGCCGTGGGGCCCGACGTCGGCGCTGACGCGCACCTCCTCCCGCGTGCCCAGGCGGAACCAGCCGAACGCCAGCGCATCCTGCCAGTCCTCATAGAGCGGAGCAGCGTCGGGGAAGCCCAGGCGTCGGGCGCGCGTGGCGACCAGCGCGGCGATCTTGGTCGCGTCGTACTCGGGCGCCATGCCGCCGTCCACCCGGTCGGTGGTAGCGTTGAACAGCCACTGGCCAAAGGTGGGGTTGAAGAGGATCTCGGCCTCCATCCCCTGGTAGATATTGAACCCGAGGTGCTCGCAGAACTTGCCGAACAGGTAGGGGCTGACGCGATGCGGCGAGCGCACCGCGGGGTCGATGGTTAGCGTAGCCCGGCCCTGGTCGGGCTGGGGACGAAAATCGAACAGATCGAGCCTCTGAGGCATGCCGTACCTCCATGGGTGTTGGTCGGGGGGCGCGCGCGACTGCGCCCTAGGATACTAGCGGGACCTCTAGCGCCGTAACCGAGTGCGCCGGGAAGGTGTAGCTAAAGCGCGGCCCGGCCGTCACCTCGCCCACCTCGCGGATTGCCACACGATTCGGCGCGTCGAACGTGTTGCGGGCGTCCATGCCGGGCCCGTTTAGCTCCCAGGCGCGGCCAGGCGCCCCGTCGGCCACGCCGTCCAGGGTGATCTCGGCGGTAAAGTTCTCGTTGGCGTGGCGGTTCGCGACGGCGAGGCAGGCCACGCCGCGCGTCGCGTCGAGCGTCGCCGACACGGACAGGTAAGGCACCCCCTCAAGCGCCGGGATGTTGGCCACGGCGGGCAGGTCGAACGTGTCGCAGTCGACCTCGGCGGCCAGCGCCGTGTCGCCGCAGTGCTCGCCGTAGAGCTTGAGGGCATAGTAGATGGGCGTGCCATAGGCGGCCGTCGGGCCCGTCTCTATGACGCCCAGCAGGTTCACGAGCTGGGCGATGTTGACCATGGTAACGCTATCACAACGTGCCTGGAAGGCGTTGAACATCCCCGCGGCGTACAGCCCGTCCCGCAGGGCATAGTTCTGCCGGCGTCCCACCCCGCGATGCGCCACGTTCCACTCATCGAACGAGATGGCGATGCGGTGCCCCTCCGGCCCATAGGCATCGAGGACGCGGCGCGTGTCGTCCAGCAGTCGCCCGATGTGCTCGGGGCAGGCCGTCACCAGCGCGTCGCGCGTGGCCTCATCGATGTCGGAGGGCACGTCGGTATAGTGGTGCACCGTCATGAGATCGACATCGGCCCCGGCGATCTCGGTCACCGTCTCCAGCCAGTATCCCGGCTGGTCGGGCATATCGCCGACGCCCAGGAGCACGATCGAGGCGTCCACCGAGCGCAGGGCGTGGGCAAAGGCCACGTGGCGCCGCGCAAAGGTCTCGGCGTCGCAGTGGCCGATCTGCCAGTTGCCGTACATCTCGTTGCCGATGCCCCAATAGCGGATGCCGTAGGGCTCGGGGTGCCCATTGGCCGCCCGCATGGCGCCGTAGCGCGTGTTGGCCGCGCCGTTGCAGTACTCGACCCAGGCGGCCGCCTCGGCGGCGGTGCCGTTGCCGGCGTTCACCGAGATGTACGGCTCGGCGTCCAGCTCCTTGCAGAGTGCCATGAACTCGTCGATGCCCACGTCGTTCGGCTCCCACACGTTCCAGGCATAGTCGTAGCGGATGGGGCGCCGGTCGCGGTCGCCGATGCCATCCTCCCAGTGGTAGCCCGACACAAAGTTGCCGCCTGGGTAACGGATGATGGGCGGCTTGATGCCCCGGATCAACTCCAGCACATCGCGCCGCCAGCCGTTGACGTTGTCCGCCGGCATGAGCGAGGCCGCGCCGATCCAGAGCCTGCCCGGGCGGTCGATGGTGACGCGGAACTCGGCATCGGCGTCGTCGGCCGCAGCGGTGAGGGAAAAGGCGTGGGTGTCCCAGCCGTCGCCCACGTCGATGGTCTTGGAGGCATACACCGTCTCGCCCTGGACAAGCGCCACTGTCACGGGCCCCTCCAGGTCTTTGCCGCTGAGCACGAGGCGCACGTCATAGCTGCGCCCGGCCTCCAGGGCGATGCCCGGCTGGCCAACGCCGTGGGGCGCTCCGTCCTCCTCGAGCAGGTCGATGCGCTGCGCCTGCACGCCGTTGTAAGTGATGGTGTTGTCGTGCAGGTAACGCACGCTTGCCGTGCGGTTCACCGCCCGCCAGGGGGCGGGGATGCCGTACTGCGCGGCGCGGTCCTCGCCCTCCTTCGGCTGGTCGTGGCCGGCGAACTTGCGGTTGCGCAGCATCTCTGCCCACATGCCGCCATAGATGCACTCGGCCAGGTGCTCGATAAAGTGGCCATAGATGAACGGATGGATGGCACCGAGACGCTGCCCGGTGTGACAGGTGATACGCGCCTTGCGCATGCTGTTCGCTCCTATGTAGGGCGTTGGATGCTACTGCCCGGTGAGGCCGGTCATGGCCACGCCCTCGATGATGCGCCGCTGGAAAATGGCGTAAAAGATCATCACGGGCACGACGGAAAAGGCCGCCGCCGCCATCACCAGGCCTCGCTGGGTGCTGTAGGTCCCCCGCAAAATCGTGAGGCCCGGCACGAGCGTGCGCATCTCCAAGCTGTTGGTGATGATCAGCGGCCAGAAGAGGTCGTTCCAGTTGCCCATAAAGATAAAGATGGCCAGGGCCGAGTACGCCGGCGTCGAGAGGGGCACGATCACCTTCCAGAGCACGCGTAGGCGCCCGCAGCCGTCGAGGATGGCCGCCTCCTCCAGCTCCCGGGGGATCGTCTGGAAGAACTGCCGCAGCATAAAGATGGGAAACACGCTGGCCGCCCCGGGCCAGATGAGCGCGTGGTAGGTGTCGATCCACTTGAGCCGGCCCATGATCAGGTACGTGGGGATCAGCGTCACCTGGCCGGGTATCATCATCGTGGTGAGGATACCAAAGAAGATCTTGTCCCGGCCCGGGAACTCGAGCCGTGCAAAGGCATAGGCGGCTAGCGTTGCGATCGTCAACTCTAGCCCAATACGCGAGAACGACACAAAGGCGCTGTTAAAGATCCAACGGATAACCGGGGTGTCGGGCATCGTAAAGACCTTGGTATAGTTCGCCAAGGTCACCCTGGGCGGCACGACGTACGGCGGCCAGCGAAAGATGTCCGGCTCTAGCATGAGGGATTGAATAAAAACCCAATACAGCGGAGCGAACACATAGATGGCGATGGCGATGGAAACCGCCCACAGCATGATCCGGCCGAGGATCGTCTTGCGTCGACCCGCTTCCGATGCGGCGGTCTCAAAGGATCCGGTGCGCTGCTGCGCTATGGACATGGCTCACCCCTTCTCAGGCCACTTGGGCGGGTATCGTTAGTACTGCAGCCGTCGGCCCAGCAGACGGAACAGGATCGCCGTGATCACCACGATCACCGCGGCCAGCGCAAAGGCCAGCGCCGAGCCGTACCCCATGCGGTACCAGTGCCATGCGACCTGGAACAGGTAGACGATCACCGTCCAGTGGTGGAATCCCGACGCGCCGGTGTACTGCGTCGTGATCCCCACCATCGTATAGGGAATGCCGAACTCTTGCAGGCGGCTGATGAACTGGGTCACCAGCACGAACAGGAGCGTGGGCCTGAGGAGCGGCAGGGTGATCTTCCAGAACCTCTGCCAGCCGTTGGCGCCATCGACCTGGGCTGCGTCGTAGAGATGGGGCGGGATATCGGTGAGGCCGGCGAGAAAGATCAGCATGGGGAAGCCAAAGCTACCCCACAGAGAGGCGATGCTGAGCGACGGCAGCATGAGGGCCGGCTCCTGAAGCCACCGAACCTTGCCGATGCCAAACAGGCTCAGAACATAGTTGACCAAGCCATAGTCCGTATTGAGCAGCCACTGCCAAGCAAGGGCGACCACCGCTACCGACATGGTCACGGGAAAGTAGTAAATCACCCGGAACCAACCGCGCCCCCGAAAGTCCTGAAACGTGATGAGCGCCGTTACCAGCCCCATAGAGACCACAGAGAGGACCGTCTGCAGGGCATACTGTAAAGTCTGGCGCAACGTGAGCCACCAGAGGTCGTCGTGTAGTAGCTCCTCATAGTTGGCCAACCCGATCATCGGCGGCGCCTTGGAGATGATGTCCCAGTCGTGAAGGCTCATCCAGGCGCCAAAGAGGACCGGGTACACAGTGAAAAAGAGAAACGCGACCAAAAACGGCAGGATGAAAAGATAGTTCGGAAGCTGTTTGGAGATGCGCCGCCACTCCCGACGATCCATTCCGAACCCGGTCTTGGCGGCCGCCTTCAGTTCCATCTCAGTTGGGGTCATGGCGACTCCGTCTATCTGGGTCCACGGTCACCAGGCCGGACGCCACGTCCGGCCTGGTGGCGACACGGTCAGCGATTATGCGCGGCAGCAGCGATCCAGGATCGGCTGCATCCTGGCCGCCGCATCCTGCATCGCCTGGAGCGGCTCCTTCTCGTTGTTCAGCGCGGCCGCGATCTCGGGGTCCAGGACGCCACTGATCTCAGTGCCACAAGGGTAGCTGCGATTGGGCTTCTGGATCCAGTCCTGTTGCCGCAACTGCACCGGCAACGCCCAGTTCTCGGCGATCTGCGGGTGCGCCGCCACGGAGGCTCGAGGCGTCGGCATGCCCGCCTCGGACGCCCACAGGTGGCTGCTGTGGATGTGCACGGTCAGCTTCTTGCACCAATCGAGGAGGTCGGCCTCCAGGTCCAGCGGCAGGACGTGGCAATGCGAGTCGTTCCACACGCCCTTGTTTGCGCCGATGGTCGGGAGGTACCACACGCCCGGTCGGAAATCGGGATACTCCTTGAACCAGTTATAGAACCAGCTGCCGTTGTAGAACACCGACAACTTGCCGGCGGCGAACCCCTGATCGGCGGCGAAATCACCCGACGACTGCACATAGTACTTCCAGCGCAGGTCGCGCTCAAAGGTCAGCGCGTCGACAAAGCCTTCCTCTGTGACCTGCGCCTTGCAGGATCCGTCCGTGCTAACGCTATCAACGCCGCTCTGCTTGGCATAGGTGCCCACGTTGTTGCCGCCGCCGTAACCCCAGATGTCCACGTTGCCGGGGTCGAAACCGCTCTCGCCGGGGTGCTTGCCGTTCACGTCCCAGGTCAGTGCGGTCATCGTCTCAAGGAACTTGGTGCGGTCCATCGGCTCCTCTTCCTCTTCGTACGTGATCCCCGCCTTTTCCAGGAGATCGAGGTTGAGCCACAGGACCGGTCCGTAGGAATCGAGCGGCACGCCCATGATATGACCCTCGTGCATGCAGTCCTCGAGGATCACCGTGTTGAAATCGTCCCTCGGCAGTTCGCCGCTGTCGAACAGCTCGTCCAGGTTCATGAGGACGCCCTTGGGCTTCCACTCGTGCAGCTCGCCGCGGTGCAGGATGAAATAGTCGGGGCCCGCCCCTGCCACGATGGCCGGCAGCAGCTTGTCAAAGTAATTGCCCCAGGGGATGCGCTGCGTCTTGATGGTAACGTCGGGGTTCTGTTCGGTAAACTGCTGGCAGATCTTGAGCATGGTGATGCCGTCTTCGCCGGTTAGGCCGTTCCAGTACTCGATGACGACACTTCCGGAACCTGCGGCCGAGACGATGGCCGATTCGTCGGCCTTGGCCATGAGGCCCTCGTCCTCGACGACCACGGTCTCTTTCACAACCTTTTCGACGACCTGGGGCGTGCCCTCAACGACGACGGTCTCTTTGACGATCTTTTCCACTTCCTGTGTGACGATCTTTTCGACCTCAACGACCTTCGGCTGGCAGCCGGCGAGCGCTGCCGTTAGGCCCGCGCCCAATACGGTGGCTCGACGCAGAAACGTACGACGGCTAAGACTCTGGGTCGACATGCTGCTCCTTTCTCGCACTCCTTGAAACTCGTCACGAAACTGAACACTGCTTGAGGCAACGCGGTATGCGATCACCCCCTCCCTAATGAGAACGCCGAGGCGCTCGGCGCGTGCCCTGGCGATGCGGAGCGACCGAGGCGCCGGTGCTGGTTTGCCCTCGCTTCATCCCCATGATAGAATATGCTGAACCCTGGAACAATGGTCCACGTACCGTAAAAGTGCCGATTTTGTTCACCCGATGGAGTCTTTGCCCTTGGCGCCGTCGCCATGATCTCCAAGACGCAGTTCTCACGCTATGTTAAGGATGCGCTGGCCGGCTTCTACGACCCCGCCCATCTCGAGACGCATCCGCTGTCGCGCTGCCTCATCCCGAACCCCTCTCCCCAGGAAACCAGGGGACTCGCCTTGCGCGAGGTGCTGGCCGAGACCATCGAGATGCTGCGCCCCTCGAACGTCATCGCGTTCAGCCACCCCGAGTGGATGGGTTATCGCGTCATGCGCCAGCGTTACGTCGAGTGCCTCAGCCCCGACGAGGTCTGCGATGAACTGGGCCTGGGGCGAACCACCTACTACCGCCACCACCGCGCGGCCCTCGCCGCCGTCACCGATATCCTTTGGCAGCGCTATCAACGCCTCCCCGGCAGTGAGGCGGCCGCCGACGAGCCGCCCGTAGACGTCGACCCGCGCTCTCACGCGCGCGCGGAGGCCACGGCGCTGGCACGCTCCTCCCATCGCCGGCGCGTGAGCCCCAGCGACGCTCTTCGCGACGTGCTCCCCCTCCTCAACCTCTATGGACAACAGGAGGGGCTCGAGATCACCGTCGCGGCCCCCGCCGGCCTCCCCGCGACCTACGCCGACCCTGCCATGCTGCGCCAGATCATCTTGAACCTGATCCCCGAGGCAGCCGCGATGGCCAAGACGGAGGCGTTGACGCTGTTGGTGGAGCCGCGAGGGGGCCACGTGGAGTGGGTGTTGCACGGGCTCGACGCCGAGGAGGCCGCCGGCTGCGACGTCGCCGAGACCGATGGGCTCGTGGTCAGCCAGGGGTTGCTGGACGTGTACGGGGGCAGGCTGTGGCTGGAGTGTAAGGGCGAGGAGGCGACGCTGCGGTTCACGCTGCCAACGGCGCGGCCGTGGACGATCCTCATTGTCGACGACAAGCCCGAGGCGGCACAGCTCTACCAACGCTACCTCCAGGACCTGGATTGCGTCCTGTGGGCTGCGTCCGATGCCCAGGAAGTGGCGCAGCGTTTGGCTGACGGCCTTCCCGATCTCGTGTTGCTCGACGTGCTGATGCCTAACGAAGACGGATGGAGCGTTCTGCAACGCCTGAGAACCGATCCCACTACCGCCGACGTGCCGGTGGTCATCTGCTCCATGCTGAGCCAACCGCGGCTCGGTCTGGCCCTCGGCGCCACGGCGGTGCTACAGAAGCCTATCAGCCAGGAAGACCTTCTCCAGACGGTTGCGCAGCTGCTTCATCGGGAAGATAGTCCGGCGACAGTGCATCCAACAGCGCCTCCATCGCCGTGATCCCCTCGCTCAACTGGATGGGCCGACGATACTCTACCGCCAGCGATGAGCCCATGCTGACGCTGCCCGTGAGCCAGTCCCTCCCCGAGATGACGACCACAGGGATGTCGCTCAACGACGCGTCCTCGCGCATGGCGCGCAACACCCCCTCCCCATTCATCCCCGGCATCACCAGGTCCAGGAGCACCACGTCCGGCCTCTGACCGCGCATGACCCGCAGAGCCTCAGTCCCATCGTACGCCTTTAGGAGGCGATAGGGCTGTGGCAGGGCAGTCAACGTACGCTCCATAAGACGCACGGCATCGGGGTCATCGTCCACCAGAAGCACCGTCGTCTCGTCCTCTCGCTCGATGCGCTTCAAGATGGCGGTCAACGCCTCGGGAAGGAGCGGCTTGACGAGATAGCCCACGATAGAGCCCAGGTCCTCGCGCTCGTGGATGTGCGGGAGCGCGCACACAATGATCGGCACGACGAACGGCGTCAGCTCCAGCTGCGCACGCACCGCATCGAGCGAGGCCGGCGTGGCGATGATGGCCCGCGGGTGTAGGTCAAGGATCAGCGAGACGATATCGCGCTCCGGCGGCACGCCGATCACCCGATAGCCGGTGATGTGGCGCGCCAGGATGCGCACCACGTCGGGATCGTCGTGGACCACCAGGCAGTGCTGCGCCACCGAGACCTGCCTCCCGTCGCCGGTGCGCACCGTGCCAGCGCTGCCCGCCACGGCGCCGGGCAGCGGCACAGAGAACGCAAAGGTGGTGCCCGCCCCCTGCTCGCTCTCCACCCAGATGTCGCCGCCGTGAAGCTGCACCAACTGCTTGCTGATGGCCAGACCCAGGCCGCTCCCCTCGGCCTTTCCGCTCGGCGTGGCGCTCACTTGCGTGAACTCTTGGAACAGCCGCGGGATGTCGTCGTGGGCGATGCCCGGGCCCGTGTCCTGGACGCTCACGACCACGGCGTCATCGCGCGCCGCAGCGCGCACGGTGATACCCCCCTTCGCGGTGAGCCGTACGGCGTTCGAGAGGAGGTTCAGGAGCGCCTGCCGTAGCCGCACCGAATCGGCCAGCACCCAGGGCAGATCGCGCTCCACCTCGACGCGCATCCACAGCCCCTTGCGCGCCGCCAGCGACTCGACAATGGCCACGGCCCGCTGGATGACGTCCTCGTCTAGGTTGATGCGGTCCTTTACCAAAGGAAGCCGCTGCGCCTCGATTTGAGACAAATCCAGGATATCATCGACCAAAGCGACGAGGTGCTGGCAGTTGCGATAAATGGTATAGATGTCGGCCCGATAGCAGCGGGGCAGCGGCTCCTCATAGCTCTTGGGGGAGAGCGACATGAGGCGGCTGAAGCCAAGAATGAGGTTCAGCGGGCCGCGCAGCTCGTGGCTGACGGTGGCGACAAAGCGCGACTTGAGGGCGCGCGCCTCCTCCGCCTCGCGCCGCGCCGCGATAAGGTCGTGGTTCATGCGATCGATGCGATAGCTCGCCTCTTCCAGAGCCCGCACGACGCGGTATAGCTCCCCTTTGCGCTCGCGTACCTCGACCAGGGCGTCACGAGCGCGGGCCCAGCCGGTGAGCGCCGATTCCACCGAGTTCCGCAGTGGACGTGACGCCAGCCAGTTGGCCGCCGCGACCAGGGCATAGAGGGCCAGCACCTCCGCCTCGCCGCCGGTGGATACCGGCTGCCCCGTGGCGATACGATAGGCGGCCGCTCCCAGCGCCGCCGTGACCGCCGCCGTCAGCGCCGCGTCGCGCGCTCCCAAGAGCGCATTCGCCATGATGACGCCCAGCACACCGAACGTCATGGTGAGGATGGCGGGGTGCGCGTACACCACGCTGCACAGGGCGATCACCATCCCTGCCACGATGAGGCGACAGGCGGCATCGAGGCGCGTCTGTCGCAGCCGATGGGCGCCATAGGCCGCGCCGCACAGCACCAGCATGGGGACGCTCGGCTCCAGGGGCGACCAGTTGCGCGTCAGCGAGTAGTAGAGCCACAACCACCCCAACAGCGGCAGGGCCACCGTGAGGGCCTGCACCAGGCTGGCGCGCTCATCATCGATCTCGGCAACGACATCCGTCTCGGTAAAGGTCGTCTGCATCGTCGCGGCCATACGTCTCCCCCGTTCCGCTCCTCACCGCCATATAGCGGCCCCCGCCGTCGCAGCGTGATGCTACACCGATTGGTCGCTTCAGACAAAAAGAGGCGTCCAGCGCCGCGCCATCGCCGGCCGCCCGCCGAAACGACGAGGGGGCCGGGTTTGGCCCGGCCCCCTCGAACAGGGTTGGATGGCGACGCGCTTACTTGCCCTGCGCCTTTTTCCACTCCTCGTACTCGACTCTGGCCTCATCGCTCAGCGGGTAGTACTTGACCAGCTCACCGCCCTGAGACAGGCGCAGCCGCGTAAAGTCCTCCCATTCGGCGTGCTCGCTCGCCCGCTTGACGAGCTCGGGCGCCAACTTGATGGGTACCACCACGACGCCGTCATCGTCAGCGACAATGATATCGCCCGGCATGACGAGCGTGTCACCGCAAGCGATGGGCACGTTCACAGCAAAGGGCACGATGTCCGTCTGCGTGTGATAGTTCGGCGTGACGCCCCGCAGCCAGTAGCCGAGATCCAGCTCCTTGGCATGGGGAAAGTCGCGGATGCAGCCATCGATCACGACGCCGATGCCACCCTTGCCCATAAAGTAGGTCAGCATCATCTCGCCGAACACGCCGCTCGCCATGTTGGCGCGGGCGTCGACTACCACCACGTCGCCCGGCTGAGTATGGTAGAGCACATGGCGATGGAGCTGCCGCTCTGGCCCGACGTACTCTCCCTCACCGTACTGGTCCTCGCGCTTGGGCATGAACTGCAGAGTCAGTGCCGGGCCGACCACCGACTTGCCCGGTGAAAAAGGCACGGGACCGCGAATCTGCGGATCCCGAATCCCTAGCCGGCTCAGTTCACCAGCGGCCAAGGCACTGCCAATGCCGCGCAGGCCCTCGATGATCTCCTTCGGCGGGCGCACGATGTCAGGCGTTGTCGTAAGAGGTGTCTCGGCCATCACGGGCTCCTTTCTTGACTGGATGAAAGCACGCCATAGACCGGCGCCATTCTACGCAACCGGTGGCCGAAAGCAAGGCAACCAGATGCTCGGGTCTGTAGAGGATTCTGGCGGCCCATCGCGCGACATTCGCAGCCCATGGCCGCAGGTGTCGCGCCCGCGCCCCTCAGCCCATCGCCGCCTGCAGCACGCGCAGCATGTTGCCACCCAGCAGAGCGCGCACATCCGCCTCGCCATAGCCGCGGTCGAGCAACCCCTCCACGATCTGCCACGTCTCGGTGGCGTCACGCAGCAGCGTGCCGCCGCCGTCGAAATCGCTCCCCAACCCCACCGTTTCGATCCCCGCCACCCCCACGATGTGGTCCACGTGGTCGAGCAGGCGCTCCACGGTGGGGCGCATGGCGTCGACAAAATCCGGAACATAGCTCAGCCCGATGACGCCGCCGTTGTCTCGCAGGGCCCGAAGCTGGTCGTCCGTCAGATTGCGAAAGTGGTCGCACAGGGCGCGCGCGTTGCCATGGGAAAAGAGCACCGGCTTTTCTACGACCTCCAGGGCATGGGAAAAGGCGCCGGGGCTCACGTGGGCCAGGTCCACCACCATCCCCAGGCGGTTCATCTCGCGCACCATGGCGACGCCAAACGCCGTCAGCCCCACGCCGGGCCGCGCCTCCAGGCAACCGTCGGCAGCGCAGCTGCTCACATTGTGCGTCAGGCCGATGGCGCGCACCCCAAGGGCGTGCAGCGTCTGGAGCACGTACAAACTCTTTTCGGTGACATCGGCGTTCTCGATCGCCAGGATGGCGGCCGGCGTGCCTGCCGCTCGCGCGGCCTCCAGGTCGGCCACCGAGCGGGCGATGACCAGGCCACCGCCGCTCTCTGCTAGATCCCGGAACAGGTAGCCCAGGCCGTCCAGAGCATAGGCCAGGTGGTTGTGCCGTGCCAGGGTCACATCGATGGCGAACAGGCCGGCATCAATGCCCGCGGCCCGCATGAGGGGGGCATTGATCTGGATGTCGGCAGCGCTCCCCCGCGGAGCCTCGATCCCGCGGGTAAAGCCGATGGTACCGGCGTGATCGCCGACGCAGTGCTCCCCGCCGCGTACCACGCTCCAATTGCCGCGACGAATGTGGGCCACGATGGTATCGTTGTGACCGTCGATGACCAGCGCACCGCGCAAGAGCTCCTGTGCATCCATGGTATCCTCCGTGGTCGATGCCTGTGAGGCGAGCAACGAGCCGGCTGTCCGCCGTCGCTTGCCGCTCTAGGTAGTACTTGGAAAAGGGCCACAGCGTGGTTCTGCGCGTGGCGAGAAACCGTGTCGATGGGCGTCAAGGCCCCCCGCCTACGCGCGGGGCGGCATCGTTTCTCCGTCCGGTGCGTCTCTGAAGCACGGCCTAGGCCGCCCCGATCTGGCCCATCAGACGCCGCCATCCCTCGCTATCGTGCAGCACGCAGAGCTCGGCGGCACCGCAGAAGGCATCGCCGTCGTCAAACCCTCGTGCCACGGCGCCGCTCAAGAGCTCCCGCGCCTCGTCCACCCGCCCGAGGGCTGCCGCGGCGCGCGCTGCGCCGAACCACGCCCAGTTGGGTGCCTGCGCCATGGCCATGGCGCGCGCGAACCATGCCAGGGCAGCGCTGGGATCGCCGTTGCGCAACCGAGCCATGCCGTTCACTGCCAGGTTGGCGGCCTCGTCGAACCAATCGAGATAGACGGGGTACTCGCCCACCCACGTGAACCCCGCGCGTTGCGCCGTCGCCCGCGAGGCGACGTTCTGCCGCCAGCAGTGCCAGCCGATACGCGTCGTCCCCCGCGCCAAGAGGCGCTCCACCAAAGCCGTCGCGGCCTGGCGACTGTGGCCGCAACGCCGGTAGTCCGCGACGGTCTCGATGCCGATCTCGCAGCGCGCGTCATGGTCGTACTCGGAGAGGCACCAGGAGACGAGTTCGTCGCCCGCCGGATCCGCCCGTGCGATACACACGCCGTGACTCTTAGCGAGGAACTCGTCCACCGTGTGCCGTTCGGAGCACATCTCCTCACGGAGAGCATCCAGGTTGCGCAGGGCACCCTGCGCCAAGAGGGCTTGGTCCACCGCGCGCACGCTCATCCCGGCGGGCAGCTCGGTTGGAGCGCGCCGCGCGGTGAACTCGTAGCACACACTGTCATCGCGGATGGGGTGGCGCTCGCCCACCATCGTCGCGATCGTGGTCTCCCAGGGCTCTCCGTCATGGCACAGCCACCACTCGACGGTGCCCTCCCGCGCCGCAGTGGGATAGAGGTACTCCCCAAACCATGCCTTTACCCCTTCTGTGAAGCGGTCGTTGTCCGCCACTCCAGCCAGGAAGAGGCGCCGCTTGACCCGCAGCAGCGCCGAACGCGGGCGCGCGACGTCATCGACAAAGACGTCACCCGTCGCTGCCCCCCTAAGGATGGCCCCCACAGCGGCGTGCGCATCCAGCCCCTCACACAGCGGGAAGAGACGTTCACGAGCACTTGGCTCCAGTAGGTGCATGAGCCCCTCCCTCTCCGACCTCGCGATGGCGGGTTTGCGGACAAACGATGCGCGATTAGCGCGGCGCGACGAGCGTAGCGCGATCAGCATACCACGCGACGGATGGCGAAACAACGAGCGGTGAACGTCACAGGGGGGTTGGCACCATACGAGAACCCGCGGAGTGGCTATCAGCCAACATCCGCGGGTTCTCACGCCCTCTAGCGATCTGACGATCGGCACTCAATCCATCGGTCGGATGCGTGCCAGAGAATCGCTCGTCCGGCTGCTGGCCTCCTCGGCCAGCACCTCGATCAGCTGCTCCGTCCACTCGCGCAGCGACTCCGCCAGCCCCGTCTTGCCGTGCGTATGGGCCACCCGTGCGGCCTCCTGGAGCTGATCGATGCGCGCGGCGTTCACGTATCTGCCCAAGGGAATCCTTGTGACTGCCCTGGCACCCATGGCGTGTTCCTCCAACAGTGTACCTCTGGTGTGCGATACCCCTCTCACAAAGGTCTGAGGCCCACTGTACCACACCGACGCCAACGCGTCTGTAGGGATATCCCTACAAAGAGGAGGGATTCGCCAACACGGCATCCCCCGCGAACGTGTCCCCTCCGCCGGCTACCAGTTCGTAAAGCTGCCGTCCAAGCGACGCAAGCTGGGACGGGGGGCACGCGGCTGCATCGGGTGCTTGCGCGCCGCCTCGCGATCGAACACGATGCCCAGCCCCGGAAGGTCGGGGGGCAGCAAGTAGCCGTCCTCCCAGGGCACCTGTACCGGCACCACGCGGGTCATGTCAACACCCGGCTTGCGCGGCTGCTCCTGGACGCCCACGAGCGGGCTGGCCAGGTCCAGCTGCAGACAGGCCGCCGTTGAGACCGGCCCCAGGGGGTTGTGGAGCGCCAGCTTGATATAGTGCGTCTCGCACCAGCCGGCGATCTTGGCCGCCTCCGTCAAGCCCCCGACGATACACACGTCGATGCGGGCATAATCGATCCACTCCTCCTCGATGAGCTGACGGAACTCCCACTTGCTGCCGAACTGCTCCCCGGCTGCCAGGGGCGCCGCCGTCCGCGGGCGCAGCGTCTTGAAGGCATCGGGATTCTCAGAGCGTAGCGGATCCTCGATAAAGAAGGGATGGAACGGCTCCACCTCGCGGCAGAACCACACCGCCTCCGGTAGATCGAGGCGCGTATGCACATCGAAGCAGATTCCGATCTCGTCACCGACGGCCTCGCGCACTGCCCGGAACTGCTCGATGGCCGCGCGCACCGACTGCCGGGGCTCCAAGACCTCGCCGGCGTAGGGCACGCTAAAGCGGACAAACTTCCACCCCTCTTCCTTGCTCCGGAGGCACGACTCGACGAGGGGCGTGATCTCAAAGCCATCCATCCCGTTGTGGGGGTAGCACACCACCCGGTCACGGTGCCTGCCGCCCAAGAGCTCGTACACCGGCACGCCCAGCGCCTTGCCCTTGAGGTCCCACAGGGCGATGTCGATGGCCGAAATCGCCGACGACAGGATGAGCTTGGCCGGGAAGAACCCGCCGCGCCACATGGTCTCCCACAGGTGCCCGATGCGGAAGGGGTCCTGCCCGATGAGCACCGGCTTGAGGTGCTCGATAGCGCCAATGACGGCCTGCACGCGGCCACCGAGCCCCGCCTCGCCCACCCCCCAGATCCCCTCATCCGTATCCTCCACCACAAACAGGTAGCTGCGGCCATCTTCGGTAACGGGAAGCGGTTCGACGTTGGTGATCTTCATGCATCCTCCTCTGCGCAGGCGGTTGGCGTGCGCGTGCTCCTGCTGGCGCGCCGACCTCGGTTGCGCGGTGGATCGCCGAGGGCAGCACGCGTCCGATACGGCACGAGTGGCGGGCGCCCATCAAAGACACAGCGCCGTGGAGCCCTCGACACCGTAGCCGATGGGGTGAGTACGTGTCAAGGGGTGCGTCCGAAGGGCCACGCCCCGGCGTCCGCGCGCTCTTGTCGCCCGAGCCATGATTAGCTACACTAGCGATGGCATCGCACCACAGGTGATCATCCATACCAAAGGAGCTGAACATGCCGAGTATCAAGGGAACCCAGACAGAGAAGAACCTCCTCATATCCTTTGCAGGCGAGTCGCAAGCCCGCAACCGTTACACCTTTTTTGCTTCGGTAGCGCGCAAGGAAGGCTATGAGCAGATCGCCTGGGTCTTTGAGGATACTGCCGCGAACGAAAAAGAGCACGCCGAGATGTTCTTCAAACAGCTCGAGGGGGGCGATCTCGAGATTACGGCCGCATTCCCCGCTGGCGTGATCGGCAACACGGCCGAGAACTTGGCAGCAGCGGCGGCGGGCGAAAACTATGAATGGACCACCCTGTACAACGATTTTGCCGCCGTCGCCAAGGAAGAGGGCTTCCCCCGCATCGCAGAGATCTTTACCGAGATCGCCGAGGTGGAGGAACAGCACGAGGCTCGCTACCTGCGTCTGCTCGACAACGTCAAGAACGGTAAGGTCTTTGAGCGCGATACGGTGGTCCTGTGGCGCTGCCGTAACTGCGGCTACGTCCACGAGGGCAAGTCGGCGCCCAAGGTGTGCCCGGCGTGCCATCACCCGCAGGCGTACTACGAGCTCAAGCCAGAGAACTATTAGGCGCAGCGCCACAAGCGCTGGATACGCGTAACGAGCACCATCGCCCCTGGAGGCGCCGGTCCCCGCGGCAGCTCCAGGGGCGTCGCTCATCGTATGGCCACGGGCACCGCCCCTTTCCCTTCGCACCCCCGCCCTCCCCCGTCGACACCGGGCCACTGCATGGCGCAATAGCGGCGCGAATCGCCTTGTACGGCGCCGCGCCATGCTCTAGGATGGTGAAGAGCCGTATCAGCCGCGCGGTGATGTTCGTGCCGCGCCCACACGCCGGAGGGGGGCTGCGCAATGGGGATTCCCGTCAAGATCACCGTCATCGGCGCCGGCAGCGCCACGTTCTCCATGGGCCTGGTCAAGGACCTGTGCCTCACCGAGAACCTCGCCGGTAGCCACGTGACGTTTATGGACATCGACGAGGCGCGCCTCGAGCGCATCCATCGCCTCGCCGAGCGCTATATCACCGAGTTGGGCGGCAAGATCACCTTTGACCGCACCACCGACCTAGCGCAGTCGCTCCAGGACGCCGATTTCGTCATCAACACTGCCGGCGGCGAGTACGGCAGCATGGAGGAGCGCATCGACCTGGCCCGGAAGCATGGCTATTACGCGGGCGCGCCCTTTGGCGTCAACTACTATAACCTGAACCTGATGCTGAACGTGGCGCGCGAGATCGAGCGCGTCTGCCCCAATGCCTGGCTGATCCAGTCCGGCAACCGGGTCTATGAGGGCACCACCCTCATGGCGCGAGAGACGAACGTCAAGGTGATCGGCCTGTGCCACGGCCACTATGGCTGCATCAACGTCGCCAACGTGCTGGGGATCGACCCGGACAAGGTGACCTGGGTGGCGCCCGGCGTCAACCACACCATCTGGCTCACCGAGTTCCGCTACGAGGGGCAGGACGCCTACCCGATCCTCGACGAGTGGATCGCGACCAAGGCTGAAGCCTACTGGCAGGAGCGCGCCGACCACCCGGAGAAGTACGGCCTCGAGGACCAGATGAGCAGGGCCGTCATCGACATGTATCGCCGCTTTGGGCTGCTGCCCATCGGCGATACCACCCGCGGCGGAGGCTGGTGGTACAAGGCAGATCTGGAGACGCGCCTCCACTGGTACGGCCCCACCGGTGGGTTCCTCTCAGAGGTGCACATCGGCCCCTTCCTCAAGCGTCACTACGAGCGGATCGAGGAGATTCGCCAGGTGGCCGAGGACGCGTCTCGCTCGGTGTTGGAGGCGTTCCCGCCGGTCAAGACGCGGGAGCAGCAGGTGCCCATCATCGACGCCCTGACAAACGACGTCCCGGGGACCTTCCAGATCAACCGGCCCAACGAGGGCGTCATCCCCGGCATCCCCGACGACATCGCCACCGAGTTCCCGGCGGTGATCGACAAGGGCGGCATCCATCCCATCAAGATGGCGCCGCTCCCGAAAAAGATCATGCTCGAGGTCATCAACCCCATGGTGAACAAGGCCGAGTGGGAGCTCGAAGCGTTCCTCACCGGCGACTATGACCTCCTGCTCGACGGCCTGATGATGATCGACACGTTCCAGTCGGGCGGGCACACCGTCTCGTACGAGCAGGCCAAGGCCTACCTCGACGACTTTCTCGCCCAGCCCTACAACCAGGATATGGCCGCCCACTTTAAGCGACGTGAGCCCTCCTGGGCGGGAGTGCTCGCACGCAAGGCGAAATAGCTTCCCTCTTCCCTTCCGAGTCAGAGGCCGCCCCGCACGCGCGGGGCGGCCTC
>DUUT01000105.1 GCA_012841405.1 Chloroflexota bacterium | reverse complement strand
CCCTCACGCCGAGGCCAGCGCCGCCACGGCCTCGGCCAGAAAGCGCAGCTGGCGCGCCGCCAGCTGGATCTTGACGTCGCCCGACTCGGACTCTTCGATGAGGCGCTGCAGGTCGCCCTCCTGCACGCACACCGCCAGCCGCTGCACCTCGTCCATAAAGGCATCGAGGGTATGGATGCGGCGCACCCGGTTGCCGTCGCGCGTGGTGGGCTCTAGATGCCCATAGTCCCCATCGCGGGACGCCCCCGGCGGCAGGGCGCGCCGCGGATCGTGCGCCGGCCCCTCCATCCCGTCGTCATCGTCCGCATCGTCGTCCTCCGCATCATCGTCCCACGGGGTGGGCTCGGCCAGCTCGGCGGGCGTTGCGCCCATCCACGCGAGGGGCTCGCGCGTGGGCGCCTCCACCGTGGCGATGCGCTCGCCGCGGCGCAGCGCCATCAGCGCCTCGTAGGGATCGATGTTGCCATTGTGCTGGAGCGCGGCGCAGAGGCGCGCCAACTCGGCCGCCGACAGGGTTTCCTCCACCGCTACCTCGGCCACGGCCTCCTGCCGGACGGCCGGGGTAATCTCGGCGAGGTGCTGAGCGTGGGTGACGCCCAGCTCGCCAGCGGCGATGAGCTGTTGCACCCCCGGCGCGAGCTGTCGCAGCCGCAGATAGCGCTGGATCTGGCGCGACGACAGGCCCAGGGTGCGCGCCATGCGCTCCAGGGCTTCTCCCTGGGAGAGGCCCTGGTCGAGAGCCTGCACGAGCAGCTGCTCGAAGGCACGCGCCTTGTCGAGGTCGTTCAGGTCCAACCGCTGCAGGTTCTCGAGGGCCTGCTGTACCAGCGCCTCGGCATCGTCGAGCCCCTCCAGCACGATGCATGGGACGCGATCCAACCCGACGACGATGGCGGCGTCGCGCCGCCGGTTGCCATAGATGACGCGGTAGCCGTCCGCCGTGTGGGCCACGCCCAGCGGCTGCAGTACGCCGTGTTCGCGAATCGTTTCGGCCAACCCGGCAAGGTCGCCGGGGTCGGAGCGCAAGCCGGGCCGGCTGGGCTCCAGGTCGCGCGGGTTGAGGTAGACGATGCGTTGGTCGCGAGCCATATCTCCGCCTTTGGTCAACATGCAGGATGCGCCGCCGCCACCCGGCCGGCGCTCAGCGTACCCGAGATGATAGGGCGAACGGCCCGCGGCGGCAAGTGCCGTCGGGCACGCGCTGCGTGCCAGCACTCGCTGAGCGTCGGCCGCCCCGCTGTACGCGCCCCATGCCTTGTGCTACCATGGTCACCACTTCGCCTCAGGGGCAACGAGCGCCACCCCGGAGTATCAGTGGAGCGTCAGCGTCGATGTACTCACGTCCTGCCCTGCCTGTCACCTTGCTGTCGCCAAGGGCCCGCCTGCGGCACACAGCTCCCCGATCGCGCCGCGCCCATTATCCGTCACATCCTGTCGCCCGCGACGGTACCTGTCGCGGGCGTGTGCTATGGTAGGGCCGTTCCACCATCCACCATCGGAGCAGCACTATGGACGACCACACCGATCGCGCCTTCACCCGGGCGGAGCGGCTGAGCCGCATCTCGACCCTCCTCCACGCCGCCCCTCACGGCCTCAGCACCGCCGAGCTCGCACGGCTGTGCGGCGTGTCCCAGCGCACCATCCAGCGCGACCTCGTCTCCCTCGAGACTCTGGGCATCCCCGTGACCGAGAGCGGCGAGCATCCCCCGCGTTACACCATGGTGGAGGGGTGCTACATCCCCCCCGTGCGCCTGTCGCTCCACGAGGCGCTGGCCCTCAACCTCGCGGCGCGCCT
>DUUT01000104.1 GCA_012841405.1 Chloroflexota bacterium | reverse complement strand
GGCCAGCGCGCCCGCGGCCCTACCGGCAGATGGATGCCGCCGCGGCTACGATGCGCTCCACGCTGGGGATGGCCGCATCCTCCAGGGTCTCCGCCATGGGCACGGGCACATCGCGCGCCGCCACGCGCACCATGGGGGCATCGAGCCAGTCAAAGGCCACCTCGTTCACCTGGGTGAACAGCTCGCTGATAAAGCTGCCCGTGCGGTAGGCCTCGGTGACGCCCACGAGGCGGCCCGTCTTGCGCACCGAGCCCACCACCGTCTCCAGGTCCAGCGGCTTGAGGGTGCGCAGGTCGACGACCTCGGCGCTGATGCCCTGGGCGGCGAGTACCTCCGCCGCCTCCAGCGCCCGCAGCACCATGCGCGAGTAGCTGACGATGGTCACGTCGCTGCCCTCGCGCTTGACGTCGGCCACGCCCAGGGGCACGGTGTAGTCCTCCTCCGGCACGGGGCCGGTGGTGCCGTAGAGCATCTTGTGCTCGATGAACATCACCGGGTTGTCGTCGCGGATGGCCGCCTTGAGCAGCCCCTTGGCGTCGTAGGGCGTCGCCGGCATGGCGACATAGATCCCCGGGAAGTGCGTCCACAGCGCCTCGAGGCTCTGGGAGTGGTGGGCGGCGATGCTGCGCCCCGCGCCGCCCTCCGTGCGGATGACCATGGGCACCGTCGTCTTGCCGCCGAACATGTAGCGGTTCTTGGCCCCCTGGTTGGCGATCTGGTCCATGGCCAGCGGGGTAAAGTCGACGTACATGATCTCGGCCACGGGGCGCAGGCCGGTCATCGCCGCCCCCACCGCCGCCCCGCCGATGAGCGCCTCGGAGATGGGCGTGTCGCGCACGCGCGCGGGGCCAAAGGCCTCGTACAGCCCGCGGGTGGCGCCGTAGGCCCCGCCGTAGAGCCCCACGTCCTCCCCGAGGATGATCACCCGCGGGTCGCGGGCCATCTCCTCCTGGAGGGCGTCGCGGATCGCCTCCCAGTAGCGCTTCTGGGGGAGGTCGGCGGCGGTGCGCACCTGCTCCCGCCGCTGGCGCTCCGCCGCCACCTCCGCGGGGGTGGGGGGCGCGAGGACGTAGACGTCCTCCTCCACCTCGGCGGGGTCGGGCAGGGGGGAGGCCAGGGCGAAGGCGGTGGCCGCCTCGATGGCTGCCGCGGCGCGCGCCTCGATGTCCGCCAGCTCCTCCGGGGTGGCCACGCCCATGGCCAGCAGGCGCTCGGCGAAGGTGCGCAGGGGGTCGCGCGCGCGCCAGGCCTGCTCCTCCTCGCGGGTGCGGTAGGCGCGGGGGTCGGAGCGCGAGTGGCCGTACCAGCGGTAGGTCTTGCACTCGATGAGCGCGGGGCCCTCGCCACGGCGGGCGCGCTCCAGCGCGGCGGCGACCGCCTCGTACACGGCGAGGGGGTCCATGCCGTCCACCACCACGCCGGGCATGGCGTAGGCGGCGGCGCGGGCGGCGATGTCGGGCAGGGCGCTCACCGTCTCAAAGGGCACGGACATGCCGTAGAGGTTGTTCTCCACGACGTACACCACGGGCAGCTTCCAGGCGGAGGCGGCGTTCAGCGCCTCGTGAAAGTTGCCCGTGTTCGCCGCGCCGTCGCCAAAGAAGCACAGCACGCAGCGGTCCGTGCCCTGCAGCTGCATGGAGAGGGCGGCGCCGGTGGCCACGGGGATGTTGCCGCCGACGATGCCCGTGGCGCCGAGGTTGCCCTTCTCCACGTCGGCGATGTGCATCGAGCCGCCGCGGCCGCGGCAGTAGCCGGTGGCGCGGCCGCACAGCTCGGCCATCATCTTGTTGAGGTGCTCCTGCCGGTCCTCCGGCGTCTCGGCGAGGCTGTCGCCGCGGGCGTGGCAGTGGCCGTGGCCGCGGTGGGTGGAGGTGATGAGGTCGTCGGGGCGCAGCGCGGCGATGGCGCCGACGGCCACCGCCTCCTCCCCGGCGTAGAGGTGTGAGGCGCCCTTGATGACGTTCTCCCCCAGGAGCTCGTACACCTTGTCCTCAAAGAGGCGGATCTCCCACATGCGCCGCAGGATATCCCGCAGCTCCTGGGGCGACAGCTCCCGTACGGTCTCCGATGCTTGGCTCGTCATGGATGGTGTCCTTCCTTGGCGGCGCTCGCAGCGCGCTGCTCGCGCCGCATCATGGCTCGTCACAGTGGACGCAGATTCCAGGTGACGCGCGGATATCTCCCGGCGTCCCACGTCAGTTGCTCGGGCTATGCCAGGGCGAGCCCTGCCCGTTGCGCGGCCGCAGGCCGCATCGGCGGTCTGCAGGGATCCGCCTCTCGGCCGTGTTTCAACAATGCCCCCGGCGTCGAAACGGTGTCGCCCCGAGCGTACGCGAGGCGCCTTGACGCCCATCGACAAGGTTTCTCGCCACGCTCAGAACGACGCTGTGGCCCTTTTTCCACACACTACCTAGTGCCCCTGCTAGCGGTCTATGCCAGCGTGCGCACGTGCACATGGCGGTACACCTCCTCGATCTCGGCGCGGCTGGGGATCACCGTGCCGTCCTGCATCGCCGCCGCCGTGCCGCCCGCCACCGCCCAGCGGGTGATCTCTTCCGGCGGTAGGCCCTCGATCCAGGCCCACAGGCCCACGGCAAGGAATGTGTCGCCCGCGCCCACGGCGTTCACCTCCGTGATGGGCGGGGGCTCGGCGAGGCAGGCCGCGACTCCATCGGCGTAGGCACCGCCGAGTGCGCCGAGCGACAGGAGCACGCGGCGCGGCCCCAGGCGGTGGATGGCCTCCAGGCAGGCGACTACGCTGCCGTTCAGACAGGGCCCGCCCGCAACCGGCACCCCCACGAGGTCCTCCGCCTCGACGGCGTTCGGCTTGACGAGGTCGGGCGCTGCGGCGCAGCCCGCTGCCATGGCGGCGCCGCTGGAATCGAGCACCGCTGTGGCGCCGCGGCGCTGCACCGTGGCGATAAGCCGGCCATAGGTGTCGGGGGGCGCCCCGGCGGGCAGGGCGCCCGACATGACGCACACATCGCCCGGCGCGAGGCGCTCGCCCAGGCGCGCCTCGAACGCCGCCAGGTCCTCGGGGGTGACGGTGGGGCCCGGCTCGTTGAGCTTGGTCGTGACGCCGGTGGCGGTGTCGATGACCGTCACGTTGGAGCGCGTCTCGCCCGGCACCTCGACGAAATCGCACTGCAGCCCCATGGCCTCCAACCCCGGGACCAGCACGCGGCCATAGGCTCCGGCCATGAATCCCATGGCCACGGAATCCAGCCCAAAGCGCGCGAGGGCCACGCTGACGTTGACGCCCTTGCCGCTGAAATCACTCCGCGTACGCGTCGCGCGGTTCAGCTCGCCGATGGCGAGCTGCGGAAAGTGCATCGTGCGGTCGATGCTGGGATTCAGGGTAATGGTATAGATCATCAATCGGCCTCGCGCAAGAGATGGTAGCGTTCGATGACGGCGCGCCCCAGCGGCTCACCCGGTGCGATGGCGCACACCGACGCCAGCACCGCCTCGATGCCTTCGGCGGCGATGCGCCGCTGTAGCTCCTGAGCTGAGGGATCCTCCGGCGCATCGAACAGCAGCGCTGCGGCGATGCTCAGCGCCAGGTTCACCGGCACCTGGCCGGTCGTCTCGGCCACCCGCGCGGCGCCCACGAGCCGATCGGCAGCGGCTAGCTTGCGCAGTGGGTCGCGCGCCAGCCGCAGCACGGGGTCGGCCAGGGCACGGTTCGCAAAGCGGTCGAGGAGGTCGGCCACGTGGGCCCGTAGCCAGGCCGCCTCGGCGCCGTACCGCCGAACGATCCCCTGGAGAGCCTCCTCGAGCGCCCCGGTAAGCACGGGGCGGAGGTGGGGATCCTCCAGGGCCTCGTAGCCCAGGACATAGCCGCGGCGATAGCCGAGGTAGGCCAGGACGGCGTGCCCGGCGTTGTGCAGGTACAGCTTGCGCGCCGTGTAGAGGGCAAAATCGTCGCACGGCGTCATACCGACAATCGTGGGGATGGGGCCCACGAATCCGGCGCGATCCACCGGGAGCTCCTTGTACGGCTCGGCGACGATCAGCGTGGGATCCTCGGCGCGCAGCTCGGGCGTGAGGGCGGGCACCATGCGGCCGATCACGGTATCGACAAACCCCACGTGTCCGGCGGCATAGGCACGCGTCGCCTCGTCGAGGTGCGCGGAGACCATGTCGCGAAAGATGGCCGCGGCTCCCTTGAGATTCTCGCAGATGATGAGGTTGAGCGGCGCGGCGACGCGTCGCTCGGCGCGCAGGCGAATCCCCGCCGCCACGGTGGCGGCGATGGACGGTAGCGCGCGCGCCCCGACGGCCGTTGCGCCGAGGGACGCTGTCGCCAGCACCTCGGCCACCGGGGACGTGGGCGCCTGGGCGGGGGCCTCGGCCAGCAGCGCCGTCACGGGGCCCACCCGCACCTCCTCCGTGTGGGTGTTGTCCACCAGGCGGATGGTATAGGCCTGCTGCGCACGGAGCGCCGCGACGAGCGCAGCGTCAATGTCGACAAAGCAGACCCGATACCCCGACTCGCTGAACAGCTGCCCGAGGAACCCACGTCCGACGTTTCCGGCGCCAAAGATGATGGCCTGTGGTGGCATATCCGCTCCGCGGCGTGTGTGGTACCTGTCAGCAGAGGCCCATAGTCCGTCGTGGCGCGTCAGGGGGCGCGCCCCCCGCACGGACGCTTGCTGACCAATCGCTACCAGCTGCACTGCCCACTAGTGCATTTCCTGCCCACCCGTCACGTTCACCGCCTGCCCCGTCATGTACGAGGCCTCGTCCGAGGCGAGGAATACCAGCGCGTTGGCTACGTCGTCGTAGGTGCAGCCACGGCCCAACGGCACCTGTCCCAGGTACTTGGCGCGCACCTCTTCCTTGGTGATGCCCCACTTTTTCGCGTACTGATCGTAGAGGCTGTCGACCCACAGGGGGGAGTCGAGCAGGTTGCCCGGGCAGA
Source organism: Chloroflexota bacterium (assembly GCA_012841405.1). GTDB lineage: Bacteria > Chloroflexota > Anaerolineae > UBA1429 > UBA1429 > DUUT01. The sequence continues at coordinate 17,705 of DUUT01000104.1, read as the reverse complement.
TGGCGTTGACGCGCACCCCGTACTCGGCGAGCTCGAGGGCCAGGCTCTGGGTCAGCCCGATGCCGCCAAACTTGCTTGCAGCATAGGCCGAGTTCTTGTAGCTGCCGCGCTTGCCCGATTTCGAGTTGATCTGGATGATGACGCCGCGCCGCTGGGCGATCATCACCCGGGCGGCGGCGCGAGCGACGTGAAAGTAGCCCACGAGGTTGACGTCGATGACCTTGCGCCAGCGGTCCGGATCAAAGTCGGTGATGGCGTCGGAGAAGAGGATGCCGGCGTTGGATACGGCGATGTCGAGGCCGCCGAGCTCCTCCACGGCGCGATCCACCATCGCCTCGGTCTGCTGGGGATCGGTGACGTCGGTGTGGGTCCACAGGGTACGCACGCCGTACGCGCGAGCGATGGCCTCGGCCACAGCGGCGGCCCTGTCATCCGCAATGTCGGCCACCACCACGTGGGCGCCCTCGCGCCCGAGCCGGTGGGCCAGCGCCTCGCCGAGGCCCTGCGCCGCACCGGTGACCACGGCCACGCGGCCCTGCAGGCGGCGAGCGTCCGCGAGGGGGGCGTTGGTCGGCGTCGTCAGTGCGTTGGCGGCCATCTCACAGCATCTCCTTGAGGAACTGGGCTTCTGCCTCGTTCGTCCACGATGCGTGCGGCCCCAAGAGCGCGTACACCGAGGGCAGCGATGAGGCGAGCTCTGCTAGTGGGGTGAGGGGGAAATCCAGAACCTGGGGGTAGACGACGATCTTGCCAGGGAACGTCTGCTGCATGACGCCCTCGATCCCCCGCTTGGCGGCACGCATCCCGGCGATGGCCACCACCGACAGGTTCGGGTCGAGGCGCCCGCTCTCGGCCGCGTCGAGCATGGTGCGCAGGTCACGAATGGAGGAGCCGCTCGTGCCGGTAAAACGCACGCCATCGCACACCACGCGGCGCAGGTCGATGGGCGCCTTGGTGCCACGGGCGAGGCCGGCAAAGATGTTCATCACGCCGCCGGATGCCAGCAACGGCACGGCGCCGGCGATGACGGCGGCGCTGGGGGCCAGCACGATGATATCGTCATAGCCGGCGCCGCCGGTGAGCGCGAGCAGCCCCTCATTGAACGCTTCCGCCGATGCGCCGTCGGGGGTACGGAGGACGACCTTGGTCGCGCCGCGGCGCGCGTCGATGAGTGCGGCGTACTTGCTCTCGATGACGGCCAGGCGCTCGGCCGCGAGGTCCGTGGCGACGAGCAGGCCGGGCCCATCCGGAGCCTGCAGGGCGCGCTGCACGTGCATCTGCCCCATGGGCCCCGCCGCACCGAGAAAGGCGGCTCGCCCTCTGGGCACGAGCTGCGTGCGTACCGGCGCGTAGGCAGCGGCGATCACCGGGCCGGGAGTACCGGTGAGGCTCAAAAAGTCATAGTGCAGCCGGCCCACGTCCACCGGGGCGCGCTCGCTGAGCGCCTCGCCCCCCACGAGGTTGATGACGGCGCCCCGCCCGACGAGGGGCTCGTACGCCGCGTACGTCGCCGCGTCCGCCCCGAGCAGCACCAGGTCATCGAACGCTTCCACCCCGGCCGCCGCCAGGATCGCTGCGGCCTCTCCTTGGGGTGAGGGGGTTCCCGGCAGCTGCACCAGCCGGAACCCGTCGCGCGTGGCCCGCGCGGCCAACTCGTCGGCCAACTCCCCCTCGACGCCCACGGTCACCACCACCGACGGCGCCTGCCCGCCGGCGAAGGGTTCACCCAGGCGCAGGGGCGCCCCGGCGGTCGCCGCCGGCCCGGCGACGATGAGCACCGCCCCGCCTCCCAGCCAGCCGGCACGATAGACGACGTCGTACGAGGCGCCGACGCACGCCCACGGCTCGGTGAGCGCCGCCTGCGCATAGCCCGTCTCGGGCCGCACCGGCAGCAGGTAGCAGCCCTCGTCGCCGTTCAGGATCTCGGGGCCGATGAGGTTGTACTGGGAGAGACCGCCCTGTAGGGCATAGCCGTAGGCCAGCCCGACGCCCCGGTAGTAGATATCCGCCTGGACGATGTAGCGCTCCCCGAGGTGAAAGCGGTCGCGGAGGTTCTCCCCCACCTGCATCACCGTGAGCGACACCTCGTGGCCGAGCACCACCGGCTGGCTACTGAGGTCGCGCCCCGCCAGCCGGGGATGGGTGCCACCGGCGTGGATGACCTTGGTGTCCGAGAAGCACAGCCCCACCGCGTCGTGGCGGACCAGGAGCTGGTCTGGGCCACAGGGTGGCGTGTCCACGGCGATCGGCTCTCCATCGCGCCCCAGCGCGTCGATGCCGGCGCCGTACAGCGGCCACAGCCAGTATCGCTCTGGCACGGGCCCCTCCGCTCGCCGGTAGGCGGCCAACGTATCGCTCATCGTGTACTCCTCATGGGATACGGTTATGGGTCGTGGGTATCGGGTGGGGGGATGGGCGTTCCACGGCCGATGGCCGCAGACGCCCATCCCGTACCGCAGTGTTTCCGATCGGTGCCTATTCGAGCTTGAGCTGCCGCCGTCGATAGGCCTCGTCGGGCCGCGTGTGGATGCGACGGGCGGCCTCGGCGGACAAAAAGTGCGGCCCGCCAAAGGCGTAGGTGCCCGCCAGCACGCGGCACGTCTTGACGCTCATAGCGGTGATGCTGTCGACCTCCTGCGGGTTGGCACCCAGGGCGATCAGCCCGTGGTTCTGCAGGAGGATCGTCTTTGGCGGAACGCCCCACTCGGCGATGTAGCGGCGCATACGCTCGCGCACCGCCCGCGCCAGGGGCAGCCCCGGATCGGTGTAGGGTACATAGGCCGGCGCCGGGCCGAGGACGACGATCTCGTCGGGAAAGAGGCGGCCGAGCGCCGCCTCGTTCATCGCCGTCGAGCACGTCAGAGCGTTCACGGCCACGGGATGGGTGTGCCCCACGAACTTGGCGCCGCCGTCCGACAGCGCAAGCGCGTGGAGCACCGTCTCGACGGAGGGGAGCCGCGGCGAGTCCGTATCGACGCGCGCCGCAGCCAGGGCCTCCTTGAGCTCCTCATCGGAGAGGGTCGTACGCTCTGCTAGGGCGCGTACCGCGTCGATGCGCAGGCGCACAAAGCCGTCCGCCGTGATGGTGCGCAGCTCGGTGCCGCTCGCCTTGACCCAAAAGGTGCCGTCATCACACAGGGCAGAGGTGTTCCCCTCGCCCAAGATCACCAGGTCGCGCTCTGGTTGCCCCAGCTTGCGCGACATCTCGACGAGTGCCCTCAATACGATATCTGCATTGGCCATCTTTTGCTCCACTGCGTGGTCTGTTCCGAGGTATCGGGTGTCCGCGCTGCGCACGCGGCGCACAGCCCTCCTGCCGGAGGGAACCACGGACCTCGGACAACGGGACCACGAATCCCTACCGCGTGCGCTCTTGGCACACGCGCTCATAGTAGCCACTGGCACGGTATGCCGTCAGAGGATCCGGCGCCAGGCCCATCTCCTCGCGTACCTGGGCCAGCAGCGGTGTGACGTTCGTCCGGTAGGCGGCCTGCACGATCTCTTCCGCCATGACCACATCCCCCGCGCGCTGCGCCTGGGCCAGCGAGGCGCGATCGATGAGCAGCGCTCGGGCGTACGCCTCCTGGATATTCATCACCGACTGGATCGAGGCCTCGACCTTGGGCTTGATGTTGTGGCTCTGATCGATCATATAGGCCACGCTCATGTCCACGGCCGGATCGCGTTCGCCGTCGATGAGCTCGTTGTAGATGAGAAAGAGCTCGTAGGGGTTGATCGACCCCACGGTGAGGTCGTCGTCGGCGAACTTTTTGCTGTTAAAGTGAAAGCCGCCCAGACGGCCCTCATCGATGAGAAAAGCCACGATCTGCTCGATGTTGGTGCCCAGCGGATGGTGGCCCAAGTCCACCAGCACCTGGGCGCGGTCGCCGAGCTTGGTTGCCAGCACGTACGCCATGCCCCAGTCGGCGAGATCGGTGTGGTAGAAGGCGGGCTCAAAGAACTTGTACTCGATGAGCAGGCGCATGGGGGCGGGCATGGCGGCATACACCTTGGTCAGCGCTTCGACGAGGCGATGCTTGCGCTCACGGATGTTGTCTTGCCCTGGATAGTTCGTGCCGTCGGGCAGCCAGAGACTGATGATGTTCGAGCCCACCGTTTTGGCAATGCCGACGCACTCGAGGCAGTGATCGATGGCCATGCGCCGCACGGCCGCATCGGGATGGCAGAGGCTGCCCAGCTTGTAGGCGTCATCCTGAAAGAGGTTCGGGTTGATGGCCCCCAGGGAGAGGCCCAGCGACGCGGCGTACTGCTGGAGGGCGCCATAGTCATCCACCTTGTCCCAGGGGATGTGCAGGGCCACCGACGGCGCCACGCCGGTGAACTTGTGCACCTGGGCGGCATCGGCGAGCTTTTGGTAGGCCGTCACCGCCGCCCCCGGCTGGGGGAACACGTGAAAGCGCGTACCCGAGTCGGCATAGCCCCATGAGGGCGTCTCGATGCGCTGCGCCTTGAGCGCGTCCTTGACCGCCTCGATATCCACCCCGCGAGCGTCCAGATCGTCCGCCAAGAGCCGATACGCCTCTTTCCACGCGATTGCCATGGTGCCTCCTGTACTCGTTGACAGTGATCCGTCGTCCCCTCAGGCCAACATGACCTCAACCCCCGCCTCTCTCAAGGCGGCGACAATGTCCTCTGGCGCGTCACGGTCGGTGATGACGCGATGGATGGCCTCCAGTGCGGCGCAGGGGGCCAGCGACACCTTGCCCAGCTTGGTGGCATCGACGATGACGGTGACCTCGTGTACCGCCGCAACGAGGCGGCGCTTGAGCTCGGCCTCGCCGCGGTGTGGATCGGTCAGCCCCTCGGCGATGGTGAGGCCTCGGCCGCCAAAGAACCCTCGCCCGAGGTGTACCTCGCGGAGGAGGTCCCCGTCCCACGAGCCGACGACGCAGGCCGCCTCCCGCCACACGGGCCCGCCGGGCATGAACACGGTGATCCCCGGCGCGCGCAGCAACTCGAGGGCCACGTAGAGGCCGGTGGTGAGCACCGTCAGATCACGCCGACAGAGGAGGTGCCGGGCCACCTGCCAGGCGGTGGTGCTCGAGTCGAGCACGATGGCCTCGCCATCGGAGACGAGCTCCGCGGCGGCGGCGCCGATGCGCTCCTTCGCCTCCATGCGCTCCGACTGGCGCACGGAGAACGACAGCGCCCCGTCACCGAGGGGTACCGGGATGGCGCCCCCGTGGGTGCGCGTGAGGCGGCCGGCGCGCTCTAGCGCCGTCAGATCGCTCCGCACCGTGACCGCCGAGACTCCCAACTCGGCGCTGAGCCCCGCGACGGTGACGCAACCTTCCTCTTGCAGCCGGCGCACGATGGCGTCCAACCGCTCCTGGCGGAACATGCGCCGCGCCGGGTACCTCGCCGATGGGCACATCCCTGCCTCGGCTCCCTTTCGTTTTCTTTCGCGTCTCTTCTCGTGCTTTTGTTGAGAGGATTATAACAGGGGCCCGAAGGGGTGTCAATCGCCGTAGCGGGGCATCGCGGGCAGGAGGGGTGGTGGGCGGTGCGGATCAAGGATCCCGCAATCTCTTGTCTAGGTCTCCCCATAGACGTCCAGCGCCCCCTGTGGCACAATGAGCGCAGTGGTTGCCGGTGATATCGCCTCCCAGGGTCCCGGCGGTGGGGCGACCCGCAGGCGTCGCCCCACCCCCCCACACACGATCGGATGGATGAGCGCACGCTACGGGAGTGAGGAGGGGCCGCAGTATGGCGCGGCCCGAGGACGTTCGCGAGGACGCATCGCAGCAGGCCGACCAGTTCACAGCACACAACCAGCTCGTGAGAAAGGGTTCAAACCATGGAAGCCGTATACGCACCGGATCGCCCTACGTCGCAGCACGCCGAGGTTTTCAAGGTGGCTTCGCGCTCGCACGTTACCTCTGTCGCGGGCGCCATTGCGGGCGTCATTCGTGGGCACGGGCGCGTCGAGCTGCAAGCGATTGGCGCTGGTGCCGTTAACCAGGCCACCAAGGCGATCGCCATCGCCCGCAACTATTTGGCAGAGGACGGGCTCGACGTGGTGAGCATCCCCACCTTTGCTACCGTCTCGGTGGCCGATCAGGAGCGGACGGCGGTCACGCTCATCGTCGAACCGCGATAGCCGATACGGCTCCCGTCGGCGGGCGCTCCTGTGGACGCCTGCCGTGGAGAGCGTCGTACTGATAGTGCGTTGCGATGGGGAGAGGATCGTCCGCGATCCTCTCCTTCTTTGTGGCCACGCGCCGCGTCGTTCTGAGCGTGGCGAGAACCCTTGGCGATGGGCGTCAAGGCCCCTCACTTACGCTCGGGGCGACATCGTTTCTACGGCGGGTGCGTTTGCACCACACGCCCTAGGGCCCGGCGGCGGCCCCACCCCCGGCACCCCGGGTAGGGGGGCCGCGCACGGTGCCGCGCGACGCTAACGGGCGGCTTCCCTGGCGATGCGCTCGGCAATCTGCGCTCCGGTGAGCCCGTGCTTGGCGAGGAGCTCGTCCGCCGTGCCAGACTCGCCGAACACGTCCGACGTGCCCAATCGCACCAACCGGGCGCCGCTGCCGCACTCGGCCATCACCTCGGCCACGGCGCTGCCCAGGCCGCCGATGATGCTGTGCTCCTCGACCGTCGCGATGAGCGGCATGCGCCGGGCCAGGCCCGCCACGAAGGCGACGTCCAGCGGCTTGATGGTGACCATGTTCACCACCTCGGCGGTAATGCCGCGCCCCGCCAGCAGCTCTGCCGCCTGGAGGGCGGCGTGCACCATGTGGCCGCAGGCCACGAGGGCCACATCCGATCCCTCGCGCAGCACGCGCGCCTTGCCCAGCTCAAAGCGGTAGCTGCCGTCGAACAGATCGGGCACCGGATAGCGCCCCAGGCGGATGTACACCGGCCCGCCAAGGGTCGCCGCGGCCCTGGTCACCGCCTCCGTCTCGACGCCCTCGGCGGGAACGAGCACCGTCATGTGGGGCAGCGCGCGCATCAGCGCCACGTCCTCCAGGGACTGGTGGCTCGCACCATCGGGCCCCTGCGTCAGCCCCGCGCTCGACCCCGCCAGCACCACGTGGAGCCGGGGGTAGCAGATCTGGATGCGCACCTGGTCGTAGACGTGGGCCGTGAGGAACATGGCGAACGAGTTGCAGTAGGGCACCAGCCCGCTCGCCGCCATCCCGGCGGCGGTGCTCACCATGTCCATCTCGGCGATGCCGATGTCGAAAAAGCGCTCGGGGAACGCCTCCCGAAACACCACCGTGCGCGTCGACTTGTAGAGGTCCGCGTCGAGCACGACTACCTCGGGATGCGCCTTGCCCACCTCGAGCAGCGCATCGCCGTACGCAAAACGCGTCTCCCGCGTTGGCATAGTCACCTCTGTGGAGAATCAGATGGGCCCAGATAGCGCGCCATCGGCGCGCGGACGGCGGGGCGCACCGAATGCGCCTCCGTAACCCGCGTGCCTCCGCGTGCCCTCAGGCCAGCGTGTTCACGGCTTCCTCGAGCTCGGCCAGTGCCTGCTGAAGCTGCTCGGGCGTCAGCGCGGCGTTGTGGAACGCCGGCTGCCCCTCGATGAACGAGATGCCCTTGCCCTTAACGGTACGCGCCACGATCAGCGACGGCGTCTCGGCGTCCTCTGCGGCCCAATCCAGCGCTGCGCAGAGGGCGGCCATATCGTGGCCGTCGATGTCGCACGTCCGCCAGCCCATCGCTGCCCAGCGCTCGCCGATGGGCTCCATGACCTTACCGCAGGACGTCGCATCCATCGCCTTGAGCCCGTTGGCGTCGATGATGGCCGTCACGTTCCCCAGGCCGTGCGTGACGGACGTCATCGCCGCCTCCCACACCTGCCCTTCCTGCGTCTCGCCGTCGCCCAGCAGGCAATACACGCGATAGTCGTACCCCTGCATGCGGCCAGCCAGCGCCATTCCGTTGGCGTACGATAATCCCTGCCCCAGGGAGCCGGTGCAGCCCTCCAGCCCCGGCGTCAGGTGCATCGCCGGGTGCCCCTGAAGGCGCGACCCGAGCTGCTTGAGCGTGCCCAGTTCCTCGAGGGGGAGCACGCCGAGCATGGCCAGCGCCGCGTACTGCGCCGGCACGCAGTGCCCCTTGCTCATGATGAACCGGTCGCGCTCCGGCCACGTGGGGTTCTTGGGGTCGAACCGCATGGCATCAAAGTACAGCGCCGTGATGATATCGGCTGCAGACATCGACCCACCAAAGTGGTGCGCCGCGCCTGCCCCCATCATCCGCACCACGTGGAGCCGCAGCTCGGCCGCTAACCGGCGCAACCTGCCCACATCCCGTGTCGTCATGAATGCGTTCTCCTTGTCATTGCCCGGCCCTGTGGCCCTTTCCGCCGCCGCAAGGCCCCAGCCGCGGCAGGGGGCCCCTCGGCGCATCGCACCCCCTCCTGGGCGCTCACCGCTCGATGAACAGGTCGACGTACTCGTGGCGCAGCATGTCCTCGGGCTGCGAGCCGAGGATCTCAAAGATCTCTGCGATGAGCTCCGCCTTGCGTACGGCGTCCGCACGCGACCAGGTGCGGCTCTTGACCTCGGCAAAGAGCTGCTCCTGGGGTGGTTGCTGGATGCGGTCGAGGTTCACCGCAAAGTCCACGCCCTTGTAGCGGATGTGGTAGCGCTCGCGGTGCTTGATGATCTCGTGCTCCTCCACCGGCTGAAAGTACTCGCGGTAGAAGCGCAGGCTGCGATCGGCGGGGGCGGTATAGCGTGAGCGGCTGAGGACGACGCTGTTGGCGTACTCGGCCTCACGCGCCGGCCCGGTGAGGGTGAGGTTGTAGATGGGGTGCACCACCCCCGCGTCGTCCATCACATTGTCCTCGCGGTAGCGCAGCCGCCCCTGGTTGGGATCCGCAAACATAAAGTACGTGTCGTACTGGTCGCGCGAGGAGCGACTGGTGATGCGCACCTGAGGGCTCTGGAGCCCACGCTCGAACGCCGCGCGATCGGGCACCACGCCCTTGGCCTGGACCTCGAACGTCTCATGCTGCTGGAGGCCGCCGATGGCCACGAGCTTGTCGAGGACGCTGCGTTCGTGCGCCACAAAGAAGCGGTTGATGCGCGCGGCGAGCTCCTGTGCCTGGGCCGTGAGGGCATGCGCGTCGACGGTCAGCACGTGGCCATCGCGCACCACCATGCGACCGTTCACCAGCACATCACGGACGTCGGCACTCTTGGCCGTATAGACGAGCTGGGAGTAGACGTTGCGGCCGGTGGTATCATAGTGGGGCACCGAGTGGAGGCCATTGTTGCCCACAACGATGATATCGGCGCGCTTGCCCGGCTCCAACGACCCGATGAGGTGGTCCATGTGCAGGGCGCGTGCTCCGAGGATGGTGGCCATGGCCAGGGCCTCATCGGCGGGTACGACCACCGGGCTGTGGCGGACCACCTTGGGGAGGAGCGCCGCCAACCGCATCTCCTCGAACATGTCGAGGTCGTTGTTGCTGGCGCTGCCATCGGTGCCGACCCCGAGGCGCACGCCGCGCTCGAGCATCTCGGCGACGGGGGCGATGCCGCTGGCCAGCTTGAGGTTGCTGGTGGGGTTGTGCGACACGCCCACATCGTACTCGGCGAGCAGGCGGATCTCTTCGCTGTTCACGTGCACGCAATGGGCGGCCAGCACGCGCGACTCGAACAGCCCCTGCTCCTCCAGCCACCGCACCGGCCGCATCGCCGTGGTCGCCAGGCATTCATCCACCTCGTCGGCGGTCTCTGAGATGTGGATGAGCTGCGGCACGTCGTACTGACGCGCCAGCTCGGTGGTCTCGCGCAGGATCTCGGGCGGGCTGAGGTAGAGGGAGTGCGGCGCCGGGGCGGCGACGATGAGCTCGTGCCCCTGCCAATGCTCGACAAAGTCGGCGCAGTAGCGCAGGGCATCCTCATAGCTAGCGGCGTTCGGCGTGGGGAGCGTCATCACCGTCTCGCCGCAGATACCGCGCATACCGGCCTGCACGGCCGCCCAGGCGACCTCCTCCTCGTGGTAGTACATGTCGGCAAAGCAGGTGACCCCGCCGCGCAGCATCTCGGCACAGGCGAGCTGCGTGCCGAGAAAACAGAACTCGGGGTTCACGAACTCGCGCTCGACGGGTAGGATGTAGCCATAGAGCCACACGTCGAGGCGCAGGTCGTCGGCCAAGCCGCGCAGGAGGGCCATCGGCAGGTGGGTATGGGCGTTCACCAACCCCGGCATGACGATGTGGCCGCCACAGTCAATGACGGACGTCTCCTCGTAGGCGGCGTCAATGGCCTCGACGCTGTCCACGGCCACGATGTCGCGCCCCTGGATAACCACCGCCCCGGGGGCCAGCACATCGCGCGTCGGGTTCATGGTCACCACCGTGCCGCCCCGCAGGATGATGTCGGCGGATCGGCGTTCGACGCCACTCTCGGTCTCTGCCATAGTCCTGCATCTCCTCGGTGTACCCGCTGTCCGGCCCGAACGTTCTTGCCGTCCATTATAGGCGAGGCGTGGGCGAACGAAAAGAGCCCCCGGCGCCGGCGGGGGCTCCTGGGGACGGCGCACGGCGCTCAGCTGAGCGTGATGCGCTTGAACCCCTCGGCGTAGGCGATGCCGTGCGGCTCGCCGACTTGGGCGGCCGTCTTGCGGATGCGCTCCTCGATGCGGTCCATGCGGCCGTTCACCTGGCTGTCATGGTGCATCAGGGCGGCGATGCGCTTGTCCATCGACTCGGTGACATCCTCCCAGTAGTCGGCGTCATCTGTCCAGTAGAGATAGACCTCCTTGACGCGCCAGGGCTCACGGTCGATGAGCTGCTCGGGAAAGATGTACCACTCTCGGGCGGCCCACACCGCATCGAGGGCCGCCTGCCCGGCCACGCGGTGGTCGGGGTGGAGCTGGTACCGACGCCAGGGGTCGATGGCCAGCACGATATCCGGCGTGAGGGTGCGCACCAGCTCGCAGAGCTGGCGGCGTAGGTCCATGGTGTATTCGAGCATGCCATCGGGGTAGTGCAGGAAGCGAACGGAGCGGACGCCCAGCTCGCGAGCGGCGGCGCGCTGCTCGTCCTCGCGCTGGGCCGCGACCTGGCCGGGATGCACGGCGGGGTCATGGCAGCCCTTGTCGCCGCTGGTGAGCAGCACATAGTGGATGTCGCGCCCCATGGACGCCCACTTGCAGATGGTGGCGGCGCAGCCGAACTCGGGATCATCCGGGTGTGCACCGATGACCATGACGGTGTTGAGTTCCTGTTCTTTGTTCTCGTCGCCCATCAAATCCCTTCCGAACCTCCTACGGTGTTGCGCATGCCGCGGCATTCGCCGCGACAACGCATCATACTTCCTCGCGTGGGTGCCGTCAACCCGCCCCTGCCGCGCTCTCTGCCACCATGGCCCGGGCCGCCTCGGCGATCTGAGGCAGGCGGTACGCGCGGATAAAGCGGGTGATGCCGATGAAATCGTGCTTCTTGGCACCGACGTGCTCCATCCAGCGCTCCATCATCCGCAAGCAGTGGACGGCGCCGTTGCCGCTGCCGCCGGCGGCGGCGACGATGAGCATCGGCTTGCCAGCGAGCCCGCCCGGGCGACTTCCGAGGGGGGCCTCGCAGCGCCGCAGGCGATCCATGAACGCCTTCATCGACTCGCTCGGCTCGCCAAAGTACACCGGGGTGACGAGCACCAGCGCGTCCGCGGCGACGACCCGCCGGTGAAGCGCGGGAAAGGCGTCGTCCTGGCAGCACCGCTGCGATTCACGACACGTTCCCCAGCCGTTGTTGCACGCCTGGCAATGCTGCAGGTCCAGGTCGTTGAGGCGCACCTCCTCTACCTCGGGCCCCGCGGCGCGGATGGCGCCCGCCGCCGCGGCCGCTGCGGCCGCCGTCAGCCCATCGCGATTGGGGCTCGCGTGCATCACCACGACTTTCACGTTGCACCTCCTTCGCTGCTGGATTGCGCCACGCGCAGGCGTGGCTCCGGTTGCTTGACGGGAAAGAGCGCGAACAGGAGCGCACCCGCCAGGCGCATGGCGCCGCCGATGATGAGCGTGGGAACGATGCCGATGCGATCGGCGAGGGCCACACCGATGAGCGGGCAGACGAACGCGCCGATGTTCATGATCATGGAATAGATCGCCGTCGAGCTGTGCTTGCGCCCCTCGGGGAGCAACTCGAGAAAGAGGACGCCATGGCTGAGGTTCACCCCGGCGACGATGACGTTGATGAGGAACTCGACAAAGAGGATAAAGCCCAGGTGAGGCACCAGCGCCACGAGCAGGGCGTGGACGCACGTCAGCGGCGCGGCGATGAGCAGCGATCGCGCCTCGCCGATGCGCCGCACGATGCGCCGCCACAGCCAGTAGCCGGTGATGACGCCGACGTGCGCCAGCGTCCCCAGGGTGCCCACCCAGCCGTCGCTGGCCTGCAGCTCACGGACGTAAAAGATCATGTAGAGGGGGCCCACCATCCAGGCGCCGAGATTAAACAGCAGGGTGTTGACCACGATACGGAAAAAGCCGCGCTGCGCGCCCTCCGCCGACCGCAGGGCGCCGAGCCAGGAGCCCTTTTCGCGACGCGTCCTGTCGATGGGTGTGCGCGCGACCTGGGGCTCCACATGGATGCGCGACACGAGATAGATGCCGATGACGCCGCTCCCGAGCCAGCCGATGGCGTACATCCACTGATAGTTCGCCGGAAAGGTGGTGCTGTCGAGCCAGCGCCCCGCGAAAAAGATGAGTGGCGCGATGGTCGCACTGCTCAGGATGCTGCGCCACGCCAGTACCGTGGCGCGAGCGCGCGGCGCGATGACGTCGGACAGCATGGGGCTCCAGCCGGTGGAAAAGAGCACCGACGGCACGTTGATGGCCACGAGGATGGCCACCGTCAGCTCTGGCAAGAACCGTCCGGTGATCCAGGGGAGCAGCGCGATGAGCGCGTAGCCTACCCGCGCCAGGAAGAGGCTCCAGACCACCCAGGGCATGTAGTGGGTGCGCCGCTCCAAGAGGCGCGCTGAAGGGAGGTAGAGCAGGCTCGCGACCAGGGCGGGGAGGGAGGACATGAGCCCCACTAGGGCATTGGAGCCGCCTAGCCGCAGGATGTAGGCGGCATTGAACGATGCCGCCGCCGAGAGAAAACCGGCAAAGATGACTTCGGCATACAGATAGTAGGTGTTGCGCTCGGTCACACTCTGTGGCGCCCTGAGCAGCCTCCGTGCGTGGGTGCTCAGGCGCTGCGTCATTGACATGTCGGTACCCCTTGTACAAGGCTTGGCGTAGCAATCGAGGGTACAACAAGAGCGAATCGGGAGTATAGCACAGTCGTCAGAGAGCGCACATTAGGGGACAAGAGCTCCACGCGGTGGAAGCGGGAGCGTGTCCCCCGGCGGCCACGGTGGGATGCCACCGCGCCCGCCCCGCTCGGCGCTGATGGTTTTACGCGGGGCAAGCCGCCATGCTATAATGGCCAGCAACTCTGCGGAATGGCATGGAGACGCTCACATGGCGCATCGACCTTTACCCCCCGGTTCCCAGGCCTGGCGACGGATCGTCGTCAAGGTCGGCACGAGCACGCTGACGGCGGGCACGGACGCTCTGAATCCACCGCGCATGCTCGACCTGGTGCGGCAGCTCGCCGCCTTGCGCGCCAGCGGGCTCGACGTCGTGCTGGTGTCATCCGGCGCGCAGCAAGCCGGCCGCGAGCGCCTCGGGTTCCCGCAGGAGTCCAAGACCATTCCCTTCAAACAGATGCTGGCCGCCGTGGGGCAGGGGCGCATCATGCACCTTTGGGAGCAGTACTTTGAGCTCTACGATGTGATCGTCGCGCAGGTGCTGCTGACGCGCCAGGATGTGGAGGATCGGCACCGCTACCTCACCGTGCGCGACACCTTTGAGGGGCTCCTCCAGCACGGCATTGTGCCCATCGTCAACGAGAACGATGCCGTGGCCACCGACGAGATCAAGGTCGGCGAGAACGACAGCCTCTCGGCGATGGTGGCCAACGTCATCGAGGCGGACCTGTTGGTGCTCCTGACGGATACCGATGGCCTGTACACCGCCGACCCACACGTGGACGCGGACGCGCACCTGCTCGAGTGCGTCGAGCACATCGATGCGGGGGTGTACGGGCTGGCCACGGGCAGCCGTTCGGGCCTCGGCACCGGCGGGATGTACACCAAGATCGTGGCGGCGGAAATGGCCATGCGCAGTGGCACGTCGGTGGTGATCGCCAGCGGGAACCGCGAGAATGCGCTGGCGGGTGCGCTGGAGCGCACCGTGCCCGCCACCTGGTTCCCGGCCCGTATCACGCCGGATGAAGGGCGCAAGCGCTGGATGCTGGCGCAGGCGCACACCGCTGGCAGTGTGTGGGTCGATGACGGCGCCTGCCAAGCGGTGGTGCATGGCGGCAAGAGCCTGCTGCCGGTGGGGATCGTCGAGGTGCAGGGGACCTTTGAGCGCGGGGCGCTGGTGTCGGTGCGCGACTCCTCGGGGCGCGAGGTGGCGCGCGGGCTCGGCAACTATGATTCTGCCGATCTGCGCCGCATCCTCGGCCAGCGCTCGTGCGATATCGCCGATATCCTCGGTTTTGACTATGGCCCCGAGTTCTTGCATCGCGACAAGATGGTCCTGTTGTAGCGCGCTCCCATCAGCGGGCGGGGGCAGCGAACGATGGGCCTCGCACGGTAACACCACGGGTTGACAGTCCCCAGAGGAAAGGTGGAAGGCAACATGCCCGACATAGATCTCTACACCATGGGTCAACGTGCGCGGAAGGCGGGACGTCAGCTGGCGCTGCTGTCCTCAGAAGTGCGGGACGGCACCCTCCGCGAGATCGCGCGGCGCCTGGAGGGGGCGGGGGATGCCCTCTGGCAGGCGAATCGCGCGGACATTGAGGAGGCGCGTGCGGCGGGGCTGACGCCCGCGCTCCTCGACCGCTCAACGCTCAACCCCAACCGCCTCGCCGCCATGGTGCAAGGCTGCCGCGATGTGGCGGCTCTGCCCGATCCGCTCGGCGAGGTGTTCGACGGCAAGACGCTGCCCAACGGGTTGCGCATCGCCAAGAAGCGTGTGCCCCTGGGGGTGCTGGGCGTGTTCTTTGAGGCGCGCCCGAACGTGACCGTCGACATCGGCGCCCTGGCGATCAAGACGGGGAATGCCGTCATCATGCGGGGGGGCAAAGAGTGCCTGCGCACCAACATCGTGCTGGTGGACCTGGTGCGCGCCGCCTGCGAGGCCTGCGGCGTCCCGGTCGACGCGGTCCAGCTGATTACCTCCACTGACCGCGCCCTGGTGCTCGAGATGCTCACCATGGATGACGCCATCGATCTGCTCATCCCGCGCGGTGGGCACGGATTGCAGGGGCTGGTGAAGCAGCACGCCACCATGCCGGTGGTGTATGGCGGCATCGGCGTCTGCCACCTCTACGTGGACGAGAGCGCTGACCTCGAGCGCGCCATCCCGGTGATCAACAACGCCAAGACCCAAGCGCCCTCGGTATGCAACGCCCTCGACACGGTGTTGGTGCATCGCGCCGTGGCCGAGGCTTTTCTCCCGGCGATGGTGGCCGATCTCCAGGCGTGTGGCGTCAAGATCCTCGCGGACGAGGCGTCGCTGCGGGTTCTCGAGGGTGCCGATGGGCTCATGGCGGAGCTCCTGGAACCCGCCGGTCCCGATGCCTACGGCACCGAGTTCCTGGGCCTCACGCTGTCCACCCGCGTGGTCGACTCGCTCGATGAGGCCATCGCGCATATCGCCCAGTACAGCACGAACCACTCGGACGGCATCCTGACAAACACCTATGCCCACGCCGTGCGCTTTGTCAACGAAGTCGACTCGGCGGCGGTGTTTGTCAACGCCAGCACGCGCTTTAACGATGGGGGGCAGTTCGGCTTGGGTGCCGAGGTGGCGATCAGCACGCAAAAGCTGCACGCCCGCGGCCCCATGGGTCCCCGTGAGCTGACGACCTACAAGTGGATCGTCGAGGGCGACTGGCACGTGCGCGCCTAACCACCAGTCACTGAGGCGCCGCAAATCCCGGCATATTGACCCGCAGAGGACGTGGAGGGCGCAGAGCATCGCGTAGGGGGACTCTACCTGCCGGCCCCCCATGGTCCTCTGGTCGCTGAAAAACGTACAGGGCTGCCAGGAGCACAGGGGACGCGTACCATCTCCCCCTGGGGTCTCGGCGCCCTCTCCGGAACACGTCTCTCCTCTTATTGCCTTTGGATCCTTGGTGTCTTGGTGGGTACTCCTTGGTGGTGAGCTCTCAGGAGGGAAGAGATGGCGACGATTCGTGAACCGGCGCGAGAGATTCCGGTCGTGCACGACGTGGATGTGGTGGTGTGTGGCGGGGGGCCGGGTGGCTTTCCGGCGGCCATCGCGGCGGCGCGTCACGGGGCGCGTACGGTGCTCATCGAGCGCTATGGCTTTATGGGTGGGCTGGCCACGGCGGGGCTCGTGGCGCCGATCCTGGCCCACACCGCCTCCGAGGCGCACACGCCGATCGTGGAGGGCATCCTGCGCGAGGTCACCGAGCGCATGCACGCCCTGGGGTGCGCGCCGAGCTGGGAGGAGGCCACCCAGGAGTGGGGCATTCGGTTTGACGCCGAGGCGCTCAAGGTCGTCATCGACGAGATGTGCCAGGAGGCGGGCGTCACCCTCCTGCTCCACACCCTGATCGTCGACGTCGCGAGGAAGGGCGACGCGATCGACGCCGTGATTGTCGAGTCCAAGTCTGGTCGGCAGGCCGTGCGCGGCAAGGTGTTCATCGACGCCACGGGGGATGCCGACGTGGCCCACCGGGCCGGCGCGCGGACGACGTTCGGCCGCGCGTATGACAACTGTCCCGAGGCGATGGGCTCCTTTTTCCACCTGGCCGGCTTTGCCGAGGTGGATGCGGCGCGTGAGGAAGAGCTGCGCCAGCAGGTGGAGCGCGAGATGGAGGATAGCCGCTTCCAGTTCTACAACCCAGGGTTCCTGAGCAAGCGCTGCGCCTACCATGGCGACCATGCCGCCGCCAACATGACGCGCTTTGGCGGCGATCCCACCGACGTGACGACACTGACAGAGGCCGAGCTGAGCGTGCGCCGCAACGTCTGGGAGCTGACGCGCTACCTCCGCGCCACGGTGCCCGAGTTCGCCGAGGCCTACGTGCAGCAGACGTCGCCGCAGGTGGGACCGCGGGAGAGCCGGCAGATCGTGGGGCCTTATGCCCTCACGGGGGAGGACATCCGTGCGGGGCGCAAGTTCGCGGATGGCATCGCCCGCGGCTCGTGGTGGATCGACATCCACTGCCCCCGGGGGCACGCCTATCCGGTGCACCTCTGCACCGCCGACTGCCCCATGGGCGCCGACTGCGACTACTGGGTGGCGGAGCACGAGCGCATGCCCGCCTCGCGGCAGGACCTCATGCCCCCCAAGGGCGACTGGTACGATATCCCCTACCGCGCGCTGCTGTCGGTCTCCGTGCCCAACCTGCTCAGCTCGGGGCGCTGCATCTCGGCCACCCACGAGGGGATGGCGGGGGCGCGCGTGATGGGCACCTGCATCGCCATCGGCCAGGCGGCGGGCACGGCCGCGGCGCTGGCCGTGCAGGAGGCGGTGTCCCCAGCCGAGGTGGACGTCCAGCGCTTGCGCGCACTCCTCCGGCAGGACGGGCAGCTCATCTAGCGAGCGGCTGCGGGTTGTCGGTGCAGATTCGGGCTACCGAACACGCGCGATCGAGGGGCCAAACACGCAACGGGGAGCGG
>DUUT01000103.1 GCA_012841405.1 Chloroflexota bacterium | reverse complement strand
CTACGAGAGCTATGTCCGCATGTTCGAGCACGGGTTCTAAGGGGCGCCAGCGGTCGCCTACGCTGCGCTGGCGCCGAGGGTGGCGGCCACGTCCTGCAGCTGCTCGATGATGGCAATGTTCTGCGGACACTTGGGTTCGCACGCCCCGCACTGCACGCACGCGACGGCCGCCTTGCCGGTGATGCGCTGGTCATGGACGCGGGCTTGTTCACCGTTCAGGAGCTTGGCGTACTGCTCCTTGGCGAAGCGCTCGATGCCGTAGACCCGGTAAAAGTTCATCAGCAGGAAATTCCCGGGGATGTCGACGCCGTTCGGGCAGGGCATGCAGTAGCCACAGCCGGTGCAGTAGAGGCGGGCGAACTCGCGGAGGCGCTCCATCATCGTCTCCACTGCCTGCAGCTCGTCGGCGGTGAGGGGCTCGGGGCGGCTGGCGCTGGCGACGTTCTCCTCGATCATGGCCATGGTGTTCATCCCCGACAGGGCCACCGAGACGGTGGGGTTCGCGAGGACCCAGCGGATGGCCAGGTCGGACGTCGAAGTGACGCTCGCCGGCATCAGGTCGCGCACCTGCTCGGGATTCCACAGGCTGAGGCGACCGCCGCCCACGGGGCCCATGATCGCCGTCCCGAGGCCCCGTTCGTGGGCCCGGCGGATCGGCTCCTCCATGTGGCGGTCGAGGAGGTTGTACTGGAGTAGCAGGCCCTCGTACTCGCCCGTCTCGATGAGCCTGATGACGTTGTCAGGGGTGTCGTGGGAGGAGAAGGCGAGGTGACGGATGAGGCCCTCGGATTGCGCCCGCCGCGCCTCCTTCAGCCACCCCGCGTCGCCGCGGCCGTGGCGCTAAGCCCTCCCAGGTGAGGCCGTGGTTGTGGAGCACGTCGATATAGTCCATGTCAAAACGCCGGAGCTGCGTCTCGAGGCGCTCGCGCCACTCCTTGCCGCCGATGTCGTTACTGGGGATTTTCGTCGCGATGATGAGCTTTTCGCGGTCGTAGGGCTTGATGGCCTTACCGACGGCGATTTCGCTCGTGCCGTTGATGTAGCCCCACGCGGTATCGATATAGTTCAAGCCGAGGTCGATCCCGCGGCGCAGCATGGGGATGCTCTGCTCGTAGTCGCAGGTGCCATCCGCGCGAGCGGGGAGGCGCATGGCGCCGAATCCCAGCGCAGAGACCTGGAGGCCTGTCTTGCCGTAGGTGCGGTACTGCATGGTGTCATTCCTCCATTCTGATGCCGATCGGGAGCGCGTCACTGAGGCGCCGCGACCATGGGCGACGGCCAAAAGAGAAGACCCGGCACTCTGTAGGAGTCGGGTCCTCCAAGACCACAAGGGGTTCCCCTAGTATAGGCATTCCCGGGGGAGGGTCAAGGCACTTGCGGACGGGCCAGCGGCTGGGGCGTTGACGGCGCCCCCTGGCGACTCTAGAATGCTCCTCGCCGAAGGTGCGCTGAACCTCGCTGCGCTGTGCGACGGGATCAGGATGGCGCGGGACGACGCTGTGGCCCTTGTTCCGACACGCCCTCGTCAAAGATGGGCAGCGGCTCGCCCATGACGGGCTCGGGACGCGTCACGAGCACCTGCCAGTAGGCGACGGTCGTGGCGGCCAGCTCGCGCCACCAGTAGTAGCGGATCTGGGCATAGTCGCGCTGATCCGCGGCGACGCCGACGACATCGATGCCCAGGTGATGGGCGGTAAAGAGGGCGCGGTCGAGGTGGTAGGCCTGGGTGACGAGGACGGCGTCGGTGACGCCAAAGATGTGGCGCGCACGGTAGCAGCTGTCATAGGTGCGGCGCCCGGCATAGTCGAGCACGATGTCGTCCTCCGGCACGCCCAACGCGCCGGCGTAGGCGCGCATGGCGCCGGGCTCGTTATAGTTGAGGTGGCGGTTGTCGCCCGTCATGAGGAGCTTGTCCACCGCCCCGCGCTCGTAGAGGGCTACCGCCGTGGATACGCGATCGGCGAGGATGGGGCTGGGGCTGCCATCGGGCCACAGGCCCGCGCCAAAGACGATCGCCACCCGGCGGCGCGGCGCCGTGGCGACGGAGTAGATGAGCGGCCCAAAGCGGTGGTTCGTCCACCAGCGCAGCGCCAGAGGCCCCGTGACCAGGAGGGCGACCAGCAGGGCGAGGGCTACCAGGTAGCGGAGGGGCCGCCCCCGTGCCAGGGGGCGGCGGGCAGGTCGTACAGGCATCACCATCTCACAGACGAGTGGGGCGGCCCAAGCCATTGACGGGCCGCCGACAGGCCCATTATAGCATGGCCGACGCGGGGTACGAAAGAGACGCGGACCGGCGGCGCCGGGTTCCGCCGCCGCGCTACGGCGG
>DUUT01000102.1 GCA_012841405.1 Chloroflexota bacterium | reverse complement strand
GCCAGGTCATCGGCCACGATGACCGCGCCGCGGCTGGTGTTGATGAGGTACGCCGTCGGTTTCATCAGCGCCAGCCGCGGCGCGTTCATCATCCCCTCCGTTTCCGGGGTCAGGGGCACGTGCAGGCTCACCACGTCGCTCTGGCGCAACAGCGTCTCGAGATCCACCATCGCTACGCCGGGAATCGGGGACTCGGATAGAGAGACATCGTACGCCAAGACCTGCATGCCGAACGCTTGGGCCAGCTGCGCCGTGGCCTGGCCGATGCGGCCGAACCCCACCACGCCCATGGTGAGCCCGTCGAGCTCGATGAGCGGATAGTCCCAGTAGCACCAGTCCGGGCTCGCGGCCCAGCGCCCCTCGCACACCGTCTGAGCGTGATGCCCGACGTGCTGCGTGAGGTTGAGCAGGTGGGCGAACACCATCTGCGCCACCGAACGCGTGCCATACGACGGCACGTTCGTCACGATGATGCCGCGCTTCTGCGCCGCGTCAACGTCGACGACGTCATAGCCCGTGGCCAGCACGCCGATATAGCGCAGCGCAGTGAGTTGAGCGATGGTGTCCCGACTCAGCACGGTCTTGTTCGTCAGCACGATCTCGGCGTCCGCAGCCCGCGGCACCACCTCCCCAGGCGCGGATCGATCGTACACCGTGACATCGCCCCAAGCCCGCAAGCCATCCCATGAGAGGTCCCCCGGGTTCAGCGTGTAACCGTCCAGCACTACGATTTTCATCGCCCTTGCCTTTCTTCCCACAGCCAACGACCGACGCCCCGAGCGGCGAATTGCTCCAACCCTTCCACTCATGATATAGTCCCCTTCACGCTATGACAAGCCCATCTAGAATGAGGATCTACCCATGCGCAAGGCCGTCATCCTCGGCCGCCGCCAGGCGGGCATCGTCGAGGTGCCTCAGCCCCATGCCGTCCAGAACTGGGCCGTCGTCAAGGTCCACGTCACCCCCATGTGCACCGAGTACAAGCAGTACCTCACGGGCCCCCGCGCCGACGTGCTCGGCCACGAGGCCGCCGGCGAGGTCGTCGAGGTAGCCCAGCCGGGCCGCGTGCGCCTCGGCGACCGCGTCGTCGTCATGCCGCTGTACGCCTGTGGCACCTGCCCCCTCTGCGTGGCGGGTGACTATATCTATTGCCAGAACGTCTCGAGCTTTTCCGCCTTTACCGGCGACCAGGAGGGGCAGTCGACCTACGCCCAGTACCTCCTCAAGCCGGACTGGTTGCTCCTTCCCATTCCAGAGGGCGTCTCCTACGAGCACGCCTCGCTGGCCTGCTGCGCCCTGGGCCCCTCCTACGGTGCTCTGCGCGCCGCCAACCTCAGCGCCATCGATACGCTGCTCCTCACCGGCGCCGGGCCCGTGGGTTTGGGGGCGCTGGTGAATGCTCGCTATCGCGGCGCGCGGACCATCGTCGTCGAGAGCAACCCCTACCGCGTGGACCGGGCGCAGGCGATGGGCGCCGCCGCCGTCATCGATCCGCGCGACCCCGACGCCCTCGCCCAGATCAACGCCCTCACCAACGGCGTCGGTGTCGACGTGGCCCTCGATTGCTCCGGCGTCGTTGCCGCGCAACGCCTGTGCATCGACGCTACGCGACGGCGCGGGCGCGTGGCCTTTATCGGCGAGTGCCACGACGATCTGCCTATCCGCGTCAGCCCCGACCTCATCCGCAAGGGGCTGACCCTCATCGGCAACTGGCACTATAACCTGGCCGACTATCCCGGGGTGATGCACGTCATTCAGCACTCGCCGCTGCTCGACCTGCTCGTGAGTCACGTGCTGCCCATGTCGCGCATTCAGGAGGCGTTCGAGCTCTCTGCCTCGCAGCAATGTGCCAAGATCCTGCTCAAGCCCTGGGCATGAGCACGCCCATGTGGCGTTCAGGCCCACGAGCGGCACCCGGTGTGGCCCAACGCACGATCTGAGCCAAGAGCCCCACAGCTCCGAGGTCGTCATGCGGTCGGTGTAGGGGCTTCCTGCCCCCCACCGATCGCCCGTCGCCGCCGACGTTCACCCCCGGCGCGTTCCTCCCGTTCCGTACACCGCTTGTCCGCTATTCCTTTGATTTATGTCTACTAATTATTGACTTTGTATATCTTTTTTTGTTATAATAGACCTAGCCATTTGTCGTGCCTTCTGGCGCGTGGAAAGGAGCACCGCGATGCAGTACCGTGATCTCGGGCGGACCGGAGTCCAAGTCAGCGAGCTGTGCTTGGGATGCATGATGTTCGGCGGGCGGACCGAGCCACAGGTCTCCATGGACATCATCGATCGCGCCATCGATGCCGGCATCAACTTTTTCGATACCGCCAACGTCTACAACCGCGGCCGCAGTGAGGAGGTGGTCGGCCAGGCGCTCAAGCGCAACGGCAAGCGCAACCGCATCGTCATCGCCACCAAGGTCCACGGCCGCATGATCGAGGACGATCCCAACGGCCGCGGCAACCACCGCCGCCACATCATCCAGCAGTGTGAGGACTCGCTCCGTCGCTTGCAGACCGACTGGATCGACGTCTACCAGCTACACCGCCCCGATTCGGGGCTGGCTATCGACGAGACGCTGCGTGCGCTCGACGACCTGATCCGCCATGGCAAGGTGCGTTACATCGGCACGAGCACCTTTGCCGCCTGGCAGCTCATGGAGGCGCTCTGGGCGGCCAAGGAGCTGGGGCTGAACCGTTTTGTCACCGAGCAACCTCCCTACCACCTCCTCGATCGCCGGATCGAGCGCGAGCTCGTCCCCTTTGCCCAGACCTATGGCGTGGCGTTGATCCCGTGGTCGCCCCTGGCCGGGGGCTTTCTCACCGGCAAGTACCGCCCCGGGGAGGCTCCCCCCGAGGGCACCCGCCTCGCTGGGCGCGACGACCCGCGCACCCGGGCGCTCCTCGCCGAGCGCTCCTACGGCGTACTGGAGACGCTCCAGACGATGGCCGCAGAAAAAGGCGTCACCGCCAGTCAGCTGGCCCTGGCATGGGTAGCCCAGCAGCCCGCCATCACCGCTCCCATCATCGGACCCCGCACCATGGAGCAGCTCGAGGACAACCTGGGCGCCATCGAGGTGGTCATCACCGACGAGGATCGCCGCCGGTTCGATGAGGTCGCGCCCCCTGGCCGCGCAATCGCGCCCTACTACGAGGCCGATTTCGGCCCCCACCGGTATCGCTGGATCTGATGCCGCCACACGCGCCGCCACACGCGCCGCCACCCGCTCCGCCGGGCCAGCCCCAGGATGAGCGGCGAGCTTCTCCCGCACGGGGGCGCTGGCACCCGTGCGCGTGTCTCCAGGATTCTGGGAGAGCGGCGCGTTGCGGAAGAGGCTTGCGCGACGCAGTAGGATGGGCGCCGCAGGCTGAAGCCTGGCCGTAAGACAACAAAGCCTGCCTAGGCAGGCTTTGCCACAGCCCGCGCCGGCAGGCTGTGCACGCTCAGGGGCCGGATACGCTGTATCCGGCCCCTGGACCCTTCGCAACGACCCGGGGCCCGCGGTGCCCGTCACCGCGAGGGGTGTCCCGCGACCGACACCAGCGGTTGACTGCCTCGATGTCTCGCGCTACGATAGCGCTCAGTGTCGGCCTTTACCACGAGAGTGCCGCGCCTCTCCCGAGGCAGCATCCTGAGCGGGCGTAGAGCCCAACCGCCAAGCCCATGCAACCACAGGAGACCCCTATGCGCATCATCGACCCCCACGTGCACGTCTGGCAGAGCTTGCCCGCCTTTCCTTGGGCGCCAGAGACCAAGACGCCCCCGGCCAACGATGCCACCCCCGAGATGCTGCTCGACCTCATGCGTGCCAATGGCGTCGACAAGACGGTGCTCGTCCAGGTCATCCACTACCGCTGGGATAACCGCTATACCGCGTATGCCCTGGAGCGCTACCCCGATGCCTTTATGGGGGTGTGCCGCGTCAATCCGGAGGATCCCGCCGCCCCCGACCACCTCAGCTACTGGACGGAGGAGCGCGGCTTCCACGGCGTGCGCCTCAGCCCGGTGGTGGACGCCTCTGGTGACTGGTTCACGGGTCCCCTGATGGACCCTCTCTTTCGCCGTGCGACCGAGCTGGGCGTGCCCATGCTAATCCTCACCCGTACCCCGCGCCTGCCCGATCTGGCCGCCCTCCTCGAACGCCACCCGGACCTCGACGTGTGCATCGACCACATGGCCGACTGCCCACCCGACGCCCCCGCGGAGCTGCAAAAGCTCCTCGACCTGGCGCGCTATCCGCGAGTGTTCGTCAAGATCAGCCACACCTGGTCCCTGTCGAAAGAGCCATACCCCTGGCGCGATACCCACGACCTGGTGCAGCGCGTCTACCAGGCGTTTGGCGCCGACCGCATCATGTGGGGCACCGATTGGCCCGTTTGCCTCGCCCACGCCACCTACGCTCAAACCCTGACGGTGGTGCGCGACGAGATGCACTTCTTCACGCCGGAAGACCTCGAATGGGTCCTCGGCAAGACCGCGTTGCGCCTGTGGCCCTTTGACACCGCAGCGCAGGGCGGATGAGGCATCGTCCAGAGGAGCGCGAGACAAGGGTATGGCCGCAGAGATGCGGCGGTAGCGAGGACTGCGAGCCCAACGCGACCGCTCTTCGCTCCATGGCCTCTACGTGTGTCGTTTCTATAGCGATTCCCGCTGATCCATAGAATCGGCGTCCATCAGCGTTCCATCGTCTTTACAGGAGGCACCATGATTGGCATATCTCTGCACACGGGCGCGTTCGTCGACAAGCCACTCCCCTGGGTCCTCAAGCACCTTGGCGACCTTGGATACGACGGCGTCGAGATCGTCTGCGGCCCGGAGGCCCACATCCGCACCGGCGAGCCCCTTGAGCCCCAGCTGGAGGAGACAAAACGCCTCCTCGCCGAGAACAACCTCAAGGTGGCGGCCATCAATCCCTACACCCATCCCGCCCTGGCCCAGTCGGCGAAGGAGGACCGAGAGGAGGCCATCGCCTTCTGGAGCCTGCTGATGGACATCGCCGTCGAGCTCGATGCCAAGAACGTCAACTTTTTGCCGGGTTGGCTGTCTGACGGCGACCGCGAGGCGTGGGAGGCCATCATCGATGTGCTCAAGCCCCTTACCCGCCGCGCCGACAGCATGGGGCTGAATCTGGCCATCCACAACCACGAGGGACAGATCGTCGACTCGCCCGACAAGTGCCTCCTGCTCATCGAGCAGGTCGGCTCCCCCGCCCTCAAGGTGCTGTGTGACATCACCAACTTTTGGATCTTGGGAGGCGATGTGGCCCAGGCCGTAGAACGCGTCGGGCCGTACATCGTCCACTGCCACGAAAAGGGCGTCAAGGGCAAGTACCCCTTTAACGAGTTTATCGTCGTTGGCGACGAGGGGGACGAGCTGCCGATCGACGATTTCTACGCCGCTTTGGGCAAGCTGGGGTATGACGGCTATGTCTCGATGGAGGGCTTTTCTTGGATGCGGGAGGACAAGGCCGTCATCGCCTACAACGCCATGAGCACGCGCCTCCGCGCGCTGGGGTTGCGGCCGTAGGCGTTTTCTGTGGTCATCGGACCACCCTACCCCAAGGAGTATGGCGCCATGTCCATGCCTTCCATGACCAGCCGTGAGCGCGTCCTCGCCGCGTTACGCCGCGAGGAGCCCGATCGCGTCCCTTACTGCGAGCTGGGCGTCGACCGCGCCCTGGCGGAGCGCCTGCTGGGGTGGCCGCGGACATCGCTATCCGTCGACAGGGAGACCAACCCGTACACGCCGGAGGAGGCGCGCGCCGTGGCCGCGCGCCTCCAACTCGACAACCTCTCCTACGTCCTGCGCGCACCCGTCTACGCGCACAAGGTGCCCGGCCTGGACGGCCGCCTCTTCTACGGGGAGGGAATGATCAAGACCCCGGCCGATATCGACCGTATCGTCCTCCCTGACCCGCACGATGACGCCCTCTATGCCGACGCGCAGGCCTTTGTCGACGGCAAGGGCGACTATGCCTGCTTTTTCGTGACGCGCATCGGCATCTTTCCCACCACCCTCAGCATGGGGTGGGAGACCTTTAGCCTTGCCCTGTACGACGACCGCCCCTTCGTGGAGGCCGTCCTCGACCGCTACTGTGACTGGATGGTCGTCGTCGCGGAGCGTGTCTGTGCCATGGGCTTTGACGCCTTTGTCTCCACTGACGACATGGCCTTTAACAGCGCACCGTTCTTCTCGCGGCGCGTGTTTCGCGAGCTGGTGATGCCGCGCTTTGAAAGGGTCGCCGCCAAGATCACCATCCCGTGGATCATCCACAGCGACGGCAACATCCTCCCGTTCGTCGATGACCTGCTGAGCCTCGGCGTCGTCGGCCTCCATCCCCTGGAAAAGGGCGCCATAGATATCGCCCAGGTCAAGCGCGACTATGGCCAGCGCCTCTGTCTGCTGGGCAACGTTGACCTGAACCTCCTGGGTATGGCCACTCCCGAGGAAGTGGACCGCGAGGTGCGCGAGCTCATCCGCATCGCCGGGCCCGGCGGGGGCTATATCGTCACCAGCGGCAACAGCCTGGCCTCCTACGTCAAGCCCGAGAACGCCCTGGCCCTTTCGACCGCCGTCCGGCGCTACGGGCAGTACCCGCTGGCGGTGTAGGCGAACGGCGGGGGCGGTAGCCGTTGGCCGAGGGCACCGCCGTGGCGCACCGTCCGCCCTCGTATCAGCCGTCTACCAAGTGAGGACTCTATGATCGACCGTATCGCTCGCGTCCAGGCGCTGCGCATCGCGGCGCAGCGGGATTACGTCACGACGGCGGGGTTGCGCGCCCCAACGCTGCCGAGCGGCGCGGATCCCCGCGTCCTGAACCGCAACACGGGCCGCCACATCTGCATCTATGCGACCCGCGCCGAGACCCTCCTCATCCAGATCACCACCGAGGCGGGCGTCGTCGGCTGGGGAGAGGCCCATTCCCCACCGACACCGCGGGTGAGCCAGGCCCTGGTGGAGGACCTCCTTGCGCCTCAGCTCGTGGGCCGCGATCCTCTGGCCGTCGAGGCCCACTGGGACCGGCTGTACAACTCGATGCGTCTCCGCGGCCACAACACCGGGTTCATGATGGAGGCCCTCGCCGGCGTCGACATCGCCCTCTGGGACCTCAAGGGCAAGCTCCTCGGGCAGCCCATCTACCGGCTCCTGGGAGGCCCGTTCGGCGTCACCGACGAGGCCGAGACGGTGCGCGTTCCCTGTTACGCCTCTGGGATCCCCGGCGCCACACTGGACGAGCGCCTCCAGGCGGCCGAAGCCTTTATCGAACGGGGATTCACCGCCATGAAGCTGTCCATCGGCCGCGGCGGGTTCGATGAGGACCTCGAACAGGCCGAGACGATCGCCCGCGCCATCGCCGGCCGCGCTCACCTCACCGTCGACGCCCACGGCTGCTACGACGCCCACACCGCCAAGATGGCCGCACGCCGCCTCGAGGCCGCCGGCGTCCGCTGGCTCGAGGATCCCCTGCCGCCGGAGGATCTCGACGGCTATGCCGCCCTCTGCGCCGCCGTGGATATGCCCATCGCCAACGGCGAGACCGAATGCACCCGCTGGCAGTTCCAGGAAAAGCTGCGGCGTGGCGCCGCCGACGTCATCCTGCCCGATGTCTGTCGCGCCGCCGGTATCTCGGAAGCGTACCACATCGCCCTGGTCGCCGATCTGTACAATGTGCCCTGGTGTGCCCACGTCAGTACCTGCTCCTCGGTGCACCTGGCCGCCTCCCTGCACCTGGCCGCGGCCACACCAAACTTTCTCATCTGTGAGTACCCCAACCCCCTGAGTCCCAATCCGTTGGGCGATCCGCTGCTGCGGCAACCCTTGCGCTACGAGGCGGGACACCTGATTGTGCCCGATGGCCCAGGTCTGGGGATCACGTTTGACGAAGAGGCGCTGGCCGCCCACACCGTCGCGTAACCCCCGCCTCCGGGCCTCTCGCCG
>DUUT01000101.1 GCA_012841405.1 Chloroflexota bacterium | reverse complement strand
GGCGGTGGCGGAGGGCGCGGACGCAAACCTGGACGCCGTCATGGAGCGCGGTATCGCCCTCATCCGTGGCGATGCGGATCCCCAGCAGGAGCGGCTGCGGGAGCAGGTGCAACGCTGTGCGCTGGTGGTCGACGCCCTGTTGGGTACCGGGGTGACGGGGCCACTGCGTGGGGGGCTGCCCGAGCTCCTGGCCACGGTGCGCGCTGAGATCGCCGCGCGCCGGCGTGCCGCCCGTACCCCGGCGCCGCTGCGCAACCCGGCGGTTCCCCAAGCGCCCGCCGAACCCGCCCTGCCGTTGGTGGTGGCCGTCGACGTGCCCAGCGGCCTCGATAGTGACACGGGCGCCATCGACGAGCGGGCGCTGGCGGCGGACCTCACCGTCACCTTGGCGCACCCCAAGCGCGGGCTGTACGCCTTTCCGGGCGCCGCGTACGTCGGCGAGCTCGTGGTGGCCGACATCGGCATTGCTCCCACCCTGGCGGACGACCTCGCTGACGAGGTAGCGGACGCTGCCGCGGTGGCGGCGCTGCTGCCCCAGCGGCCGGCGGCAGCGCACAAGGGCACGTTCGGGCGGGCGCTCATCGTCGCCGGGTCAACGCACTATGTCGGGGCGGCCTGCCTCGCGGCGCAGGGCGCCTCCCGTGTCGGCGCCGGGCTGGTGACGCTGGCCGTGCCGGAGGGCATCTACCCCCTCGTCGCCGCCAAAGTGACGGAACCGACCTTTCTCGTGCTGCCCCACGATATGGGCGCGCTGGTGCCGGAGGCGATGCGCGTGTTGACGCCGCGCCTGGGAGAGTACGAGGCACTGCTCGTGGGGCCGGGGCTGGGGCGTGACCCCAAGACGGGGACGCTGGTGGCCGAGCTCGTGGGGCGCAGGGCGCGGCCACGCCGCTCCATCGGGTTCACGCCGGAGGCGGAGCGCCGGGCGGAGCCGGTGGCGCTGCCGCCGACGGTGATCGATGCCGACGCCCTGAATGCCCTCGCCGAGCTGGACGGCTGGTGGGAGGGGTTGGGGGGGCCGGCGATCCTCACCCCCCATCCTGGTGAGATGGCGCGCCTCATGCGGCGCAGCACCGAGGAGATCCAGCGCGATCGCCTGGGGGCGGCGCGCGAGGCGGCGCGTCAGTGGGGCCAGGTGGTGGTGCTCAAGGGGGCCTACACGGTGGTGGCGACGCCGGAGGGGCGGGTGACGGTGATCCCCTTTGCCAACGCGGCGCTGGCCACCGCCGGCACCGGCGACGTGCTGGCCGGCGCCATCGTGGGGCTCCTGGCGCAGGGACTGTCTCCGCGGGATGCCGCCGTGTGCGGCGCCTACCTCCATGGGCTGGCCGCCGACCTGTGGGCGCGCCAGGGGGCGCGCGCCGGCATGGTGGCGGGGGACCTGTTACCGCTGCTGCCCCACGCCCTCGCGGCCCTGGCCTAGGCCGGGACGACGGGCCACGGCGCCGCTCCGCGGCACCCTGAGCGTTGTTCCCACAGGCCCGAGACACAACGGCCGGAGCACCCCGTAGGGTGCTCCGGCCGCACCATGCGCACGAGGAGAGGCACTCGGTAGCGTCTGGAAAAAGGGCTACAGCGTCGCTCTGCGCGTGGCGAGAAACCTTGGCGAGGGCGTCAAGGCCCCTCGCGTACGCTCGGGGCGACATCATATCTCCGTCGGGTGCGTTTTCAGAACGCGGGCTAGGCCTCCGCGGGATCGTCCGTCAGCTCTACCGAGCGGGCGGTGCTGTGCGGAGGGTTCTCGAGCTGCGACAAGAGCTCTTCCTTCTTGCGGGCGGCCGCCTGCTGCCCCTCGGCGATGGCCTCCTCAAAGCGCGTCTTTTGCTCCTCTAGGAGGGCCTGGCCGCGCGCGCGCAGCTCCTCGGCGCGGCGGGCGGCCTCGCTGCCGAGATCCTCTGCGCGCCCCTTTAGCTCGATGCTGCGCTCACGAATCTGTGAGCGCGTCTCTTCACCCGAAGCGGGGGCAAACAGGAGAGTCAGTATGGCCCCCACAAAAGCTCCCAGCAGAAAGCCGATAGCGAATCCGTCGGAGCCCTGTTCCCTCGTCATGGTGTTCCTCCCTTCAAGAGCGAAAGGTCGTTGCGTGCCCCGATGGGCACGGGACGTGTTAGCGGCGTGGGCCGCGGCGGAAGTAGAGCAGACTGCGCACTACCTGCAGTGCGGCCGATGTGTAGCTGCTCACCTGCACCACGGGCCGTACCACGTTGCGGCTAACGAAATCCGTCGTGCCCTGCACGGTGGACATCGTCTCGTTGGCCGCGGCCAGCATGGGGGCGATCTCTTCGCGCAGCAGCCGGATGAGGCTCCGAATCTGGAGGAGCATCAGCGCCAGCAGGACCCCAATGACGATCGACAAGATGGCCAACAGCACGATGGCTGCGTCACGAAGCACGGCAAGCCACATAGGCCATCCTCCTGGGTCTCGATCATGGCGCCGCCTCGCGTATCGGAGCGGCAGGTTCAGGGGGCATTATATCACGCCTTGAGGCACTGAGCAACGAGCATGGCGATCCAGCACCCCAGCGTGGCCTCGACGATGTGGATCTGCCCCAAGGTCAGCCAGTGGAGGCCGATGATGTCGGCCATGGCCTGGCCCACCAGGAACCCCACGATGCCGACGAACCAGTAGAGGAGCAAGTCGAGCAAGCGCTTGCCAAAGAGGAGATGAAAGAGCGCCGCCCAAAAGGTCGCCAGGGCGGAGCTGAGCACGAACACGGGTGAAGCGATCATGCGTGGGGAGCCCCTCCCGGAACGTCGGTGTGTGCTAGCGCCGCCACGATGATACCACCACCGACGACCTCCTGTCCATCGTACAGCACCACCGCCTGCCCCGGGGTGATGTCGCGCAGGGGGTGCGCAAAGGCTAGGCGGGCGCGGTCGCCGGGCAGCGGCCAGAGGCGTACCGACGCCCGACGGGCACGGTAGCGAATCTTGGCCTCCAGGGGCGTTCCCGCCGGAGGGGGCGCGCCCGCCACGTAGGTCATGGCCTCTGCCAGCAGCGCATCGCGCCCCAGCGCCGCCGCCGGCCCCACGATGAGGGCGTTGCGCGCCGCATCAATACGCAGCACATAGAGAGGGTGGGGTGCGGCGATGCCCAGCCCCTCGCGCTGTCCGATGGTGTAGAAGGGGAGGCCACGGTGCTCGCCGAGGAGGCGGCCGTCGACGTGGAGGATAGGGCCGGGGCGCACGGCTCCGGGGGCGCGCTCGGCGATGAACCGGCGATAGTTGCCGTCGCGCAGGAAGCAGATGTCCTGGCTCTCGCTGCGCTCGGCGGCCGGCAGGTCCATCGCGTGCGCCAGCGCGCGTACGCGCGCCTTGGTGAGATTGCCCAAGGGGAGCAGCAGCGCGCTGAGCTCTTCTTGTCCGAGGGCGTAGAGCACGTACGACTGGTCCTTGGTGGCGTCGGCCGCCGTGAGCAGCCGCCAGCCGTCGATCCGGCGCTCCACGCGCGCATAGTGCCCGCTGGCCAGGTGGGTGGCGCCCAGGGCGCGGGCGTGGTGCAGGAGCGCACCGAACTTGAACAGGCGGTTGCAGCGCAGGCAGGGGTTCGGGGTACGCCCCCGCGCGTACTCGGCCACCAGATGGTCGACGACCTGGCGCTCAAAGGCGTCCCGCACGTCGAGGATGTGGTGGGGGATGCCCAGGTGCCGGCAGACGGCAGCCGCCTCGGCGACGCAATCCCCCGCCACGCCGGAAGCGCCGGCGTCCTCCGGCAGGGGGGGCTCGCGCCATAGGCGCATGGTGATGCCAATGACGGAATGGCCGCGCTCCTGCAGGAGCGCGGCCGCGACGGCACCATCCACGCCGCCGCTCATGGCGACGGCAACGCGGGTGGGTTCGTTCACGGTTCACCAGTTCCGATGGGGGCGCAGGTGCCTCCGGTACCGCCTTATCGGGCCATAGCGGGCCCGGTAGGGCCCGGCGCGGACGACGGCGGCGGACCAGCCGGGAGCCGCGAGCGCAGAGACGCTGCCCCCAGGCGGGCGCGCCCCTAGGAGGCGCCGTCGGTCATCTCCGGGTGGCGGCTCGTCGGCTGCGCCTCCGGGTGGCGGGCATAGTAGTCGGCGATGGCCGCCTGCAGGGCGCTGGCGGCGAGGTTCGAGCAGTGCATCTTGGCCTCGGGCAGGCCGCCCAGGGCCTCGGCCACCTGCTCGTCGGTGAGCGCCTCAGCGACCGCCAACGGCTGCCCCTTGACCATCTCGGAGGCCATGGAGCTCGAGGCGATGGCGGCCCCACAGCCAAAGGTGCGGTACTTGATGTCGGCGATACGCCCATCCTCGACCTTGATGGTCACCTCCATCAGGTCGCCGCACACGGGGCTACCCACCTTGCCCTGGCCGTCGGGGTTCTCGATGACGCCCACGTTGCGTGGGTTGGAAAAGTGATCGAGCACAGTCTGTGTATACATGCTCCCTCCATGGGGATAGATGCGTTTGCAGGGGCCACTCAGGCCCCGGTCGTGGGCGCCGCTGATGCGCCCGATGGCGTTGTGCCAGTCCCTGCGACGGCAGATCCTGCCGCGTAGAGGGGCGACATGGCGCGCAGCCACTCGACGATGCCCGGTAGCACGTCGAGCACATAATCCACGTCGGCGGCGGTATTCTCGCGCCCCAGCGACAGGCGCAGGCTGCCACGCGCCGCGACGGTATCCAGCCCGATGGCGGTGAGCACGTGTGACGCCCCCTCCTCGCTGGAGGCACAGGCGGAGCCGCTCGATGCGGCCACGCCCGCCAGGTCGAGCTGCAGGAGGAGCGATTCGCCCTCGATGCCGGCAAAGACAAAGCTGGCATTGTTCGCCAGGCGCTGGGACGGGTGCCCGGTGAGCACGGTGTCGGGGATGCGCCCCAGCACGCCGGCGATGAGGCGGTCCCGCAGCATCTGGAGGCGCGTCACCTCGTCCTCCAGGTGGTCGTACGCCAGGCGGAGTGCCGTGGCCAAGCCCACGATGGCGGGCACGTTCTCCGTGCCAGCGCGCCGGCCGCCCTCCTGGGCGCCGCCGGTCTGGGTGGGCAGCAGGGGCGTGCCCCGGCGAACGTAGAGCACGCCCACGCCCTTGGGGGCGTAGAACTTGTGCCCCGACAGGGAGAGCATGTCCACGCCCAGGGTATCCACGTCCAGCGGCAGGCTTCCCGCGGCCTGGACGGCATCGGTGTGCATGAGGATGCCGCGCCGCCGCGCGATGCGGCTGATCGCCGCGATCGGCTCGATGGTGCCGATCTCGTTGTTGGCGTACATCACCGAGATGAGCACGGTGCGCGGGGTGATGGCGCGCCCGATGGCGTCGGGGTCGACGAGGCCGTGCCGGTCCACCGGCACGTAGGTGACCTCACAGCCCAGGGCCTGCGCCAACTGCTCGCAGGTGTTGATGACGGCGTGGTGCTCGATGGGCGTCGTGATGATGTGGTTGCCGCGGGCACGGGCGGCGAGCGCAGCCCCGCGCAGGGCGAGGTTGTCGCTCTCGGTGCCGCAACTCGTAAAGAGAATCTCCCCCGGGCGGGCGCCGAGGATCTCGGCGACCGTGGTCCGGGAGCGGTCGACGGCGTTCTTGGCCTCGGCCGCCAGGCGGTAGAGGCTCGAGGGGTTGCCGTAGGCGACGGAAAAGTAGGGCAGCATCGCCTCGACAACGCGAGGATCAACGGCGGTCGTCGCGGCGTGATCGAGGTACACCGGCTGGCGGGGGGCTGGCGTCGATGGGTTCTCCATGGTGTCGCGTCTAGCCCTCCGCTTCGGCCACGGCCGGCGTCGCCGCGAGCTGCCCGGCCGGGGCGGCCGCCGCTTCACGCAGGGCGCGCCGCAGCTCGGCGAGCTCGCTCTCCATCTCGCGCACCCGCTCCTCCATGGCGCGCAGCGCCTCGGCGATGGGGTCGGGCAGCTGGCCGTGCTGCAGGATGATGCTCGGCTTGGGCTCGATATGCGGGCCGCGCACCACACGGGCGGGCACGCCCACGGCGGTCGAGTCCGCCGGCACCGGCCGGACCACCACGGCGCCCGACCCGATGCGGGCATTAGCCCCGATGGTGATGGGCCCCAGGATGATGGCGTTCGAGCCGATCACCACGCCGTCTCCGACGGTCGGGTGGCGCTTGCCCTTGTTCAGTGAGGTGCCCCCGAGCACGGCGCCCTTGTACATCAGCACGTCGTCGCCGACCTCGGCGGTCTCGCCGATGACGATGCCCATGCCGTGGTCGATGAAGAAGCGCCGCCCGATGGTGGCGCCGGGATGAATCTCGATGCCGGTGAGAAAGCGGTTGAGGTGCGACAGGAACCGCGCCGGCCAGTACAGGCCGCGGCGCCACAGGCCATGGGCGATACGGTGCATCCAGATGGCGTGCAGGCCCGGGTAGCAGGTGACGACCTCCCACCAGTTGCGTGCGGCGGGGTCCTTCTCAAAGACGGTCTTTAGGTCCTCGCGAAGCCTGGCTATCATCAGCCTACGGTCCTCTCTATCGGAGTAGGGGCGGCCGACGCGATGAGGTCGGCCAGAGTCGTCGCATCGAGGGTATCCTCGAGGCGCTCCATCACGGTTTGCCACACGTTGCGTGCGACGCAGTACTCTTGGCGCGAGCAGGGCGCCGCGTCGCTGCCGACGCACTCGACGCTGACGAGCGAGCCCTCCACGGCGCGAAAGACGTCGCCCACGCGCACCGCGGCGGGGTCACGGGTGAGACGGTAGCCACCGTGGGCGCCGCGGACGCTCTCCAGGAGGCCGGCGCGGCGCAACGCGCTGGCTACCTGCTCCAGGTAGGGGAGCGATAGCTCCTGGGCCCGTGCCACCTCGCTGAGGGCAGTAGGGCTGCCCTTCTCGTAGTGATGGGCCAATTCGACCATGGCACGCAATGCCGTGCGCTCTCGGGCGGTGAATTTCACGATGCCTAATCCCTAGTAAAAACTAGGAGATAGAGTAGCATTGAAAGGCGGGGATGTCAACTGGGGGGAGCGGCATAGCGGATGGGCGGTGTGGGGCTTGGCCTCGTGGCGACAGGGCGCGGAGCAAGCGCAGCGGGCGATCGCTGGGCCCTAGGCCGTGTTTTGAAAACGCCGCCGACGTACAAACGACGTCGCCCCGAGCGTCAGCGAGGGGCCTTGACGCCCATCGCCAAGGTCTCTCGCTACGCTCAGAACGACGCTGTGGCCCTTTTTCCACACACTACTTAGGCCCTGCGCCCTGTCACCGGGAATCCCTCACGGTTACGGCGTGCGCCGCAACGCCACCTCAGCCCGTGGGCGGGCGGCGGGTCTCCCAGCCCTCTTCGAACAGCCGCAGGAAGTTGCGCTCGCCGTAGGGATGCTTGCGCGCCTCCTCCTCGTTCAGTTCCACTCCCCAGCCGGGGGCGTCGGAGGGCACGAGGTAGCCGTCCTCGACGCGCGGCACGCCCTGGAGCAGGTCCCACGTCCAGGGCTCCAAGGAGTCGTCAAAGTTCTCCTGGATGAGGAAATTGGGGATGGAGCAATGGAGGTGGGCGTTCATCGCCGTGCAGAAGGGGCTCTGGGCCTGGTGGCAGGCGACCAGGGCGCCATAGGCCTCGGCGACGGCAAAGGCCTTGCGCGCCGTGGAGGGGCCTAGCTGCTGCGGCTCGGGCTGAACGATGTCGATGACGCGCTCGTGGAGCAGCTCGGCGAACTGGCGGAGCTCTGTGAACGCCTCCCCGAGCACCACGGGAAAGCTCAGCGCGCGCTGCACCTCGATGTGGCCCTGGAGATCGTAGGTGCGCACCGGCGTCTCCATCCAGAAGGGGCGGAACTCTTCCAACTGGCGACCCAGCCGGATGGCGGTGGAGACGGTGAAGCGGTCGTGGGCCTCGATGAGCAGGTCCACGTCGTCGCCCAGCGTCTCGCGCATGGCGCGCACGATGGCGATGGCCAGGCGCTCGCTGTCGCGATCGATCTGCTGGTAGGCGCCGCCAAAGGGGTCGAACTTGAGCGCCGTGTAGCCGCGGGAAACCATCTCGGCCGCCTTTTCGGCGAAAAAGACGGGGTCGCGCGGCCCCTGGTACCAGCCGTTGGCATAGACCCGGAGGCGCGGGTGGTGCTTGCCACCAAAGAGGCGCCACATGGGCACGTCCAGGCTCTTGGCGAGGATGTCCCAGCAGGCCTGCTCCACGGCGGAAATACCGGTAGAGCGATGGAGGGCGCGCGCCTTGATGAGCTTGAGCCAGACGCGCTCCGGGTGGCAGGGGTCCTCGCCGATGAGGAGCGGACGCAGCTCCTCCACGTCCCCTAGGTTGGGTTTGGTGGCCAGGCCGCCGGTGGCCTCGCCGAAGCCGGTGATCCCCTCATCGGTAAAGAGCTGCACGAAAATCCAGTTCTTCCACGGGTTTCCGACGACGTACGTCTTGAGGTCGATGATCTTCATCGCTGGCCCTCCTACTGGCGATCAAAGGGCGCGAGCTCGCCCCGGGACGCCACCGTCGCGTCGCTCGGGCCGTCGGTGGTGGCGTCCGACGTGGGATGGTCCACGCCGTACCGCAGCGGCTGGCCGCCCGGCCAGGTGAAGAGGGGCTCCAGATCGCGCAGGATGTCGTCCAGGGCGCGGTGATCGTGCTCGTCCATGACGCCGGGGGCGGCGTTGCGCGAGCGGGCGCTCTGGATGACGCCGCGGCGGCGTAGCACCTCCTTGTAGATGGCACCGGGGCACTGCGTCTCGATGGCATAGAGGGGCGCGAGGAGGCCATAGATGCGCTTGGCCTCGGGCAGGTCGCCCGCCTCGAGGGCCTCCCAGTAGCGCACCATGACGTCGGTGACGTGGCAGCCCGGCATCTGTCCCGCTACGCCACGGGGGTACTCCAGGAGCATGTAGCGCCCGCCGGCGCCGCCAAAGATGCCCTGGAGCGTGGGGATCTGGCGCTCCAGGAGCCCGGTGATCTTGTGCGTCACGGGCAGCGTCTCTTCCTTGATGTAATCGACGTACTCGATCTCGCGCACAAGGCGCTCCAGGACGGCCACAGACATGTCCGTGCCCACGGAGTGGTTCTGGATAAAGACGGGCCGCTGGGCCGCCGCGGCGATGGCGCGGTAGTAGGCCATGAGGTTGCCGATATCGCCGATCTTGGCGGTGTAGGGGGCCATGGCGATGACGGCGTCGGCGCCGACCTCCCGGGCGCGGCGGGAGAACATGGCGGCATGCTGCGCCGAGACGCCCTGCACGCCCAGCACCACCGGCGCACGACCGGCGACCTGTTCGACGACCACCCGCATCCCCTCGAGGCGCTCCTCATCGGAGAGGGTGCTAAAGCCACTGGCGTTCACCGGCCAGACGATGCCGTGGGCGCCGCATTCAACGCAGAAATCGACCACACTGCGCAGGCCAGGCCAATCGACCTGATAGTCCTCGTCAAAGGGCGTGGCGGGGATGGTAAAGATACCGCGGTAGGGGGTTGCCATGGATGCATCCTTTCTCAAGCAGGAGTGGTGACGGGGCAAGCGATGCGTCCAGCAGCGGCATGGCGTGCAGGCAGGCCGCCGGCAGCGCTGCTGGACCCACGAACCGACACGTCGTACCTCAGGCGTGGAGCGCTCTGAGGGCATCGCGGCCCATGATAGCACCAACGGCGGAATTTGCCTACGTCGCGCCGCGCAGCTCCGGCCACAGGGTGAGGTGCTCCTGGTAGGCGCGGACGATGAGCTTTTTCTTGGCCTCGTCGTAGGGCTGGATCTTGACCGTCATCCCCCGGATGCGCCGGACGACACCGGCCGTGTCATAGTTCACGGTGATGACGGGCAGGTCGCCGGAGGCGATGAGCTCGCGCGTCTGGGGCAAGAGCCCGCCGACGCGCTTGCACGACAGGATGAGGCCCGCGAGGCCGCTGCCGTAGCGGCGCACGAGGCGCTCGTGGTGCAGCAGCACGGTGAGGATGGCGTCGTTGGCATTCACGCCCACGACGACGGCGTCCCCGGGCTCGAGGAAGGGCTCGTAGCCGAACTCGAGACTGATGACCTTGATGTCGCGCACGAAGCGGCAGGCGCCGTCATCGAAATCCTCCGGGGCCAAAATCTCGAGGTCGCTTTCCTTCCGCCGCGCTAGGTGCTCGGCGATGAGGCGCATCGTCGGCAGGCGGAGATCGGCGATGGCCGGGACGAACCCGAGGATCGCGGGGATCCCCTGGGCCTGCAGGCGATCGCCGTACAGGGTGGTAAAGGCGTGGGCATAGTAGCGGGTGAGATAGTCCCGAATCTTGGCCATTTTGGCCGCAAACACGCCGTTGATAATCAAACCGTCGACGCGGGTGCCCAGGTGGTCGAGGGCCATGAGGTAGGGGAACACCTGGTCGATGGTGCTGCCGATGCCGCCCCGGGTGACCATGATGACGAACACGGGCACGCCCATGCCGCGGAGCATGTTGATGACATCGGCGTTCGAGATGCCGGCCACCGAGCCCACGCCGGGCTGGCCGGTGCCCTCGATGATGACGATGCGCTTGCCCGTGGAGACGCGGTCAAAGGCGTCGCGGATGCGGGTCATAAAGGCGGCACGCCCCGTGCGCGGATCGCCCGCCGTGGCGCCATCGATATAGTCGGCCGTGGCCCCGTCGCCCCACACCACGGGGCTCATCTGCTCATAGCCGTGGCTCTGGACGCCCATGAGCGAGGTCACGAGGACGGCGTCCTTGTCGGCCTGAATCGTCGTCCCCTCTCCGCTCACGACGGTCAGCGTCTGCTGGCCCACCGGTTTGATGTAGCCGATCTCGTCAATGCGGTAGCCGAGCTCTGGCTCGAGGAGCTTGGCGATGATGCCGATCGAGGTGACCGTCTTGCCGATATCACGGTCGGTGCCGAGCACAAAGACGGAAGGGGGATACGCACGGGCGCCCATGGAGGCCTCCTTCCACTCCGTCGCTATCCCGTTATGTATATATCCTAGTCCGTGGCACGGCTACCGTCAAGCGGGGCGTGCCGCCGGGAGCGCCAGGGGAAGCCAGGGGAATCAACATAATACTACGCCACAGCCAACGAAAAGAGACTGCCCACGATGGCACGAATGGATTTGCGCCCTCTACGGGTTAGGGGTAAGATAGCGCAGTCTATTTCTGCGTCAAGGGGGATGGCAATGCTAGAAATGTTCTTCAACCCCGGGGCCGTCGCCGTCATCGGCGCGTCGGAGAGCCCTGGCAAGCTTGGGCACCAGGTGCTATCGAACCTCATTACGAGCGGGTTCCCGGGCCAGATCTACCCGATCAACCCCAGGGCCGAAAAGATTCTGGATCTGCCCTGCTTCAAGTCGGTGCTCGATGTGCCGGGACCCATCGATCTGGCCGTGGTTATCGTGCCGGCCAAGTTCGTCTCCGGCGTGCTGGAAGAGTCGGGCAAGAAGGGGATCAAGGGCGCCATCGTGATCACCGCCGGCTTTAAGGAGGCGGGCGCCGAGGGCGCGGCGCTGGAGGAAGAGCTGCTGCGCATCACCAACCAGTATGACATGCGCGTCATCGGCCCGAACTGCCTGGGCATCATCTCCATGCCCATCCCGATGAACGCCTCCTTCGCCTCCGGCACGCCGGAGCTCGGCACCATCGCCTTCACGTCCCAGTCGGGTGCACTGGGCGCGGCCGTGCTCGACTATGCCCTCGCCGAGGGCATTGGGTTCTCGCACTTTATGAGCCTGGGCAACAAGGCCGACGTCGACGAGGTGTCGCTGCTGGATGCCTGGCGCGACGACGAGTCCACGAACGTCATCATCGCCTACATCGAGGGCCTGAAGGACGGGGCGGCGTTCATCGAGGCGGCGCGCAAGACCGCCCGGAACAAGCCGATCATCGCCGTCAAGTCCGGGCGCACGGCCTCCGGTTCCAAGGCCGTCTCGTCGCACACCGGTAGCTTGGCGGGCGCCGACACGGCCTATGACGCCGCTTTTAACCAGGCGGGAGTGTTGCGCGCCGATTCGGTACAGGAGCTCTTTGACTGGTCCACTGCCTTTGCCTACCAGCCGCTCCTGCAGGGCAACCGCATCGCCCTCGTCACCAATGCCGGCGGCCCTGGCGTCATGGCGACGGATGCGCTGGAGCGCTGCGGCCTCGTCCTGGCGACGCTGGCCCCCGAGACGGAGGCGGCCCTCCAGGAGGTGCTGCCGGCGGCGGCCAACATCCACAACCCCGTGGACGTCCTGGGGGATGCGCCGGCGGATCGCTACGGCGTGGCGCTGGACATCGTCCTAAAGGATCCGGGCGTCGATGGCGTGCTCGTCATTCTCACGCCCCAGTCCGCGACCGAGATTGAGGCCACGGCCGAGGTGCTCGTCGAGCGCGCCAAGACGGCCACCAAGCCGCTGCTCGGCTGCTGGATGGGCGAGGAAAAGATCGTCCACGGCACGCGCATCCTGGCCAAGAACCGCGTGCCGAGCTACCCCTTCCCAGAGCGGGCGGTGGCGGCCTTTGGCGCCATGTACCGCTACTGGAGCTGGCTGCAGCAGTCCGAGATGACCATCGAATCGTATGATGTCGACAAGGACGCGGTGGCTGAGCTGCTGGCCAAGGTGCGCGCGGACGGCCGGGATACCATCGGTGACGCCGAGGCGCAGGACATCCTCAAGGCGTATGGCATCGCCACGCCCCAGTCGGCGGTGGGTGCCACGGCGGATGAGGCGGCCAAGCTGGCGGCCGAGATCGGCTTCCCCGTGGTGATGAAGATCGCCTCCCCCGATATCCTCCACAAGTCGGACGTGGGCGGTATCATCGTCGGTGTGCAGAACGAGGACGAGGCGCGGGAGGCGTTCGACACGCTCGTGGAGCGCGCCAAGGCGCACATGCCCGAGGCCACCATCTGGGGCGCCCAGGTGCAAGAGATGGTCACGGACGCTCGGGAGATCATCATCGGGCTCAACCGTGACGCCCAGTTCGGCCCGGTGATCATGTTCGGCCTCGGCGGCATCTATGTCGAGGTGCTGCGGGACGTGGCCTTCCGCGTGGCGCCCATGTCGCGGCTGCAGGCGCAGCAGATGGTCGAATCGATCCGCTCCTACAAGCTGCTCACCGGTGTGCGCGGCCAGGCACCGGCGGACCTCGAGGCCACGGTGGATACCATCCTGCGCGTGGCGCAGCTGGTGGTCGATTTCCCCGAGATCGCCGAGTTGGACATCAACCCGCTGCTGGTGCGTGAGCAGGGCAAGGGCGCCGTGGCGGTTGACATGCGCTTGATCCTCAACTAGCATGGAGGCGCCCCGGAGGGATGGGCGCCGCGTACGTGACGGCATGCAATGGGGCGGCCCGTGTGGCCGCCCCCTTTTTGATCGTTCAGGCGGTGCTCCACCCCCTCTCCGGATACTCCGGGAGAGGGTTGGGGTGAGGGTCCCATCGTGCCCTCGCCGCGTACCCGGAGGTGCGGGGGAGGGACGCGGGGCGTGCGAAGGAAAACAAAAGGAGTGACAGACATGACGCTGATTGCGAACGTCACGGGACGCGAGGTCTTGGATTCGCGCGGCAACCCCACCGTCGAGGTGGAGGTAGAGCTCGTATCGGGTGGTGTGGGCATGGCGGCGGTGCCCTCGGGGGCCTCCACGGGCGCCCACGAGGCGGTGGAGCTGCGCGATGGCGATGCCCAGCGCTACAACGGCAAGGGCGTGCTCAAGGCGGTGGAGAGCGTCAATGACGTCATCGCCCCGCAGATCGTGGGCATGGACGCCCTGGACCAGATCGCCTTGGACGAGTTCATGATCGGCCTCGATGATACGCCGAACAAGGGCAACCTCGGCGCCAACGCCATCCTCGGCGTGTCGCTTGCCGCTGCCAAGGCGGTAGCGAACGGCCTTGACCTGCCCCTGTACCGCTACCTCGGTGGGGTGCACGCCCACGTGCTGCCCGTGCCGATGATGAACATCCTCAACGGGGGCAAGCACGCGGCGAATAGCACGGACTTTCAGGAGTTCATGGTGATGCCCGCCGGCGCACCGACCTTTGCCGAGTGCCTGCGCTGGGGCGCCGAGATCTATCACAGCCTCCACAAGGTGCTGGCGGACAAGGGCTATGGCACGAACGTCGGCGACGAGGGGGGCTTTGCGCCTTCGCTGGGCTCCAACGCCGAGGCGGTAGAGGTGATCCTGCAGGCCATCGAGAACGCCGGCTACCGTCCGGGCGAGGACGTGTGGATCGCCCTCGACCCCGCCTCCACCGAGCTGTACAAGGACGGCGCGTACCACCTCCAGCGCGAGGGGCGCGTCCTGAGTAGTGAGGAGATGGTGGCCTTTTGGAAGGAGTGGATGGACCAGTACCCCATCATCTCCCTCGAGGACGGCATGGCCGAGGATGACTGGGAGGGCTGGGCGCAGCTCGTCGCGGCGATCGGTGACAAGGTGCAGGTGGTTGGCGACGACCTGCTGGTGACGAACACGGACCGCATCGCGCGCGCCATCGAGCGCAAGGCGGCCACGGCACTGCTGTGCAAGGTGAACCAGATCGGCACGCTGACGGAGGCCATCGCTGC
Organism: Chloroflexota bacterium; assembly: GCA_012841405.1. GTDB lineage: Bacteria > Chloroflexota > Anaerolineae > UBA1429 > UBA1429 > DUUT01. The sequence continues at coordinate 12,164 of DUUT01000101.1, read as the reverse complement.
CGTCGAGATGGCGCACCGCGCCGGCTGGGCCAGCATCGTCTCGCACCGCTCCGGTGAGACGGAAGACACGACCATCGCCGACATCGTCGTGGCGCTGAACACCGGCCAGATCAAGACCGGCGCGCCGGCGCGCAGCGACCGGGTGGCCAAGTACAACCGCCTGCTGCGCATCGAGGAGCAGCTCGGGGACGCCGCCCAGTTCGCCGGCATGGGGGCGTTCCGCGTGCGGCGCTAGCCTACAACGGAGAGGCGCTGAGGACGGGGGGAGCCGCGGCTCCCCCCGTCGTGCGTTGGGGGCCGTGGGCCGCGGCGATGCGGCGCGTGCTGGATGAGCGGCGCACGCGCGTGGGGCTGGCGGATGCGTCGGAGGACCAACGTCCCCGGCGCCTCTTGCGCGTCCCCCCACGGGGATTAGAATCAGGCCCGAACGGATGGCCGCATTCCGGAAGGAGACGCCTCGTGCTGTCGGTACTGCGCTGGTGGGCGACGCTGACGCTGATCGGCTGGCTGGCCTGGCCGCTGGCGGCCGGCATCCTGCGCGACCTGCCGGGGCGCGGCTACGCCGTGGCCCGAGCGTTCGGCCTGCTGGCGCTGGCCTACGTCTATTGGCTGCTGGGGGTGACCGGGGTCGTAGGCAACACGGACGGCGTCCTGTGGGCTGTAGCCGGCGTCCTCGCCGCCGCTGGGCTGGCGGGGTGGTGGCTGGCGCGCCGCGACCTGGCGGCGGAGGCGCGGCGCGAGTGGCGCCACCTCCTGCTGGTGGAGGTGCTGTTCGCCCTCTTGCTTGCCCTCTATGCCCTCCACAAGGCGCACGACCCGGCCATCGACCACACGGAAGAGCCGATGGATTTCGCCCTGCTGAACGCCATGGTGCGCAGCCCCCGCTTTCCGCCCAACGACCCCTGGCTGGCAGGGCACACGGTGAGCTACTACTACCTCGGCTACCTCACCGTGTCCGTCATCGGGCGGCTGGCGGGGGTGCCCACGGCCAGCGGCTACAACCTCGGCCTGGCCCACACCCTGGCGCTGACGGTGGTAGGCGGCTACGGCGTCCTCTACGGCCTGCTGCGGGCGGCGGGCAGAGACGGGCGTCGCGGCGGTGCTCACGCCGTTGGCGTCCTCGGCGGCGTAGCGATCGCCCTGGCGGGGAACGGCGTCGGGCTCCTGGAGGCGCTGCGGGCGCGGGGCGTGCTCACGGGCGCCGTGGCGCGCTGGTTCGGCGTGCCGGGCCTCGCGGAGGCGGCCCCCACCGGCTCCTGGCTGCCGGAGGGGACCTGGTGGTGGCGCGCCAGCCGCGCCTTTCAGGACGCCAGCATCCTCGGCAAGGCCCCCACGGTGATTACCGAGTTCCCCGCCTTTAGCCTCATCCTGGGCGACCTGCACCCCCACGTGATGGCGCTCCCCTATCAGCTCCTGGGGATGGCGCTGGCCAGCGCGCTGTACGCCCTGGGGCGCCGGGGCGGGTCGTGGTCGCGGCGCGATGGCGGCATGTTCGCTGCTGCCGCCTTTGGGCTCGGCGCCCTGGGGTTCCTCAACACCTGGGACCTGCCGACGTGGATCGCCGTTGGGGCGCTGGCCTTCGTCGGTGGGCGGCGGCACGGCAGCGCTACGACCGCTCGCGCCTGGCGCGAGGGCGCGTTCCTCGGCGGGGGGCTGCTGGCGGCCGCCCTCCTCTTCTATTTCCCCTTTTACCGCGACCTTCGCTCGCAGGCACAGGGGATTGGACTGAGCTATGATACCAAGACGCCGCTGCGCGCCTTTGCGCTGTGCTTCCTGCCGTGGCTGTTGCCCGTGGCTGTGGAGGTGGTCACCGCGGCGGGGGTACTGCGCCGCCAGGGGCGCGTGCGGCGCACCCTGGCGCTGTGGGCGGGCATCGTCCTGGCGCCCTGGGCGCTCACGGGGCTCCTGGGGGGGGTGGGACGACTGCTCCTTGGGATGGGAGTCGCCGTCGTGTGGGGGGCTGCCCTGTGGAGCGTGCTGAGCGTGGCGCTGGCGCTGCTGGGGGCACGGCTCCTGTGGGCGCCGGAGGCGGCCTCCGCCGCCGGATGGCTGGGGGGCGTGACACTGCTCCTGGCGCTGGGGTTGATCTACCTCTGCGAGTTCGCCTACCTGCGTGACCTGTTCGACACGCGCATGAACACCGTCTTCAAGCTGTACTACCAGGCATGGGTACTCATGGGCGTTGGGGCGACGCTGGCGGCGTACCGGCAGGCGCAAGGGGGTGGGTTGCGACGCTATGCGGTATATTTATCTATAGTGCTGTTGATGATCACGTTTTACTATCCTATCGCCGCGGCGTACACGCGGGGTGGAGGCTATCGGAGCACGGGGACCCTCGACGGCACGGCCTACCTGCGGGCGGCGAGCCCGGCAGAGTACGGCGCCTATCGCTGGCTGGATGCCGCGGCGCGCGGCGACGACGTGGTGGTGGAGGCCCCGGGAGAGGAGTACCGTGCCGACACGAGCCGGCTCTCGGGCTGGACGGGGGTACCCACCATCCTCGGGTGGCCGGGCCACGAAGCCCAGTGGCGCGGCACCACGGACTGGCTGGCGGAGCGGCTGGCGAGCCTCGAGACGATCTATACGAGCGCCGATCGCGAGGCCGTCGCGGCGGCCCTGCGGGCCTACGGCGCGACCTACCTGTACGTGGGGCCCTACGAGCGGGAGCGCTATGGCGTGGATGCCGAACGGCTGGCGTGGTACGAGGCGTGGCTCGAGACGGCCTATGCGGACGGGGAGGTGCGACTGTACCGGCTGCCGCGCTAGGTAGCCGGGAAGCACGAAAGGACACCGCTGTGTAGCAATGTCCTCAGTGGCGTTCTCATGAGGCCGACGGGATGCCCGTGGGCGACCCTAGCCGGCAGCGTGGAGCTTTTTCATCAAGCGCGACTTGCGGCGAGCGGCGTTGTTGCGGTGGATGACGCCCTTTTGTGCGGCGCGGTCGAGCTCGCTGATGGCGGCACGCACGGCCTCGGCGGCATCCTCTTCGCCCGCCACGATGGCGGTATTCGCCCGCTTGACAAAGGTCCGCATGCGCGAGCGCACGGCGCGGTTGCGCGCACGACGCCTCTCATTCTGCCGCATGCGCTTGATGGCAGACTTGGTGTTAGCCAACGTTATCCCTCCAGACGGCGATCACGGTCTGTGCTGTTGCGAAAGGGGAGTATACACGTAAAGGCGGGAGGTGTCAACTGGCTTCCGCACCCGGCCGCACCCGGCCGCACCTCCTGGGTTAGGTGCAGCGTTTCAGAGCCCAGGCGATAGCCGAGGCCGGTGTACACCCCGAGGGCGCCGCTATTCGTGGCGCGCACCTGCAGGTGGGCCTCCGCGACCCCGTGGGTGTGCAGATACTGCAGGGCATGCGCCAGGAGGTAGCGCGCGATACCCCGCCCGCGCCACGGAGCGAGGGTAAACACCTCTTCGGTGTAGCCAACGCGCCGCGGCCCGGTGTCGTGGGGATCCCAGTAGGCCAGCACACTGCCCACGAGGCGCTCGCCGTCAAAGGCGGCGCACGTCGTGCCGACGGCCCACTGGGGCGACTGGAGAAAGTACGCGAGCCCTTCGGCGGTCCAAGGGGCTTCGGGAAAGGCCGCGTTTCGCGCCGCGAGGTACGCGCGGCGCTCCTCGGCGGTGGTAATCCGCAACCAGCGCACGGTGACGCCCTCGGGCGGCGGTGGCGAGGTGGCTGAGCTCCTACCTCCTCGGCAGACCTACCGTGACGCCCTCGGGCGGCGGTGGCGAGGGCAGCGGCGCGGGGAGGTCCCGCGCCAGGGCGTAGACCCTCGCCTCGAGGGCAAAGCCATGGGCGAGGGCGTGGCGGATGGCCGGCGCTTCCGTGGTGACGCACTCGAGGGTAAGGAGGACTCGCCGGGGCGGTAGCGCCGCGGCGACGGTCGCGGCCTGCGCTCGGAGGTGGTCCATCAGGGTATCGGCCACCGCTTCGGCGGCGCTGGGCGGAAGATCCGGGTCCGGCTTGACGGCCGCCCACAGGCGGTGCGGCAGGCTGGGGTCGGCGGCGGCGTCCACGGGGCTGGGGAACAGCGGCGCGTAGCCCAGGAGGACGCCGTCACCTCTCACGGCGCAGAGGATGTTGCGTCCGCCGGCAAAGCCGGGGTGCCCGTAGACGTCGGCGTTCACCACCGTCGCGCCGGGGTACCGCGCCGCGTAGCGCAGCTCCAGGGCGACCACGGCGGCGGTATCGGCGGGGGCGTAGGGGCGCCTCCACGAGGGGCAAGTCGGTTATAACCCATTAGTATGTGGTTCATTATTGTTGTTATCATAATAGTGGGAAGCGCGAGCCCTGGTAGTGGCCGCGCGAGGCGGCGGGGAGCGTCATTGACAGGCTGGGGCGGGGACACTAGAATGCGGGCGGCCCTGAAGGGGCTGGAACGTCTCAATTGTTTGACGTGAAACACTAGCGTACACTCTGGAGGCTACGTGAGCCCCGCGACGACCGAGGGGCGCGAGCGCCCCATCTGCGACTATGAGGGTAGCACCTACCGCACGGACTTTTGGGAGGGGCAGGGCCGCGAGTACGAGGACCTCGCCGAGCGCGCCGCGCTGCGCGCCCTCCTGCCCCCCGAGGGGGGGCGCCTCCTCGATATCGGCGCGGGCTTTGGGCGCCTGGCAGCGCTCTATGGCGGCTACCGCCAGGTGGTGCTGCTCGACTATTCCTTCTCTCAGCTCCAATACGCCCGCCAGCGCCTCGGCGACGAGGGTTTCGTCTATGTGGCGGCGGATATCTATCGCCTGCCCCTGGGGACGCACACCGTCGACACCACCGTCATGGTGCGCGTCCTCCACCACCTCGTGGATGTTCCCCTGGCGTTTCGCCAGATCGGGCGGGTAACGCGCCCGGGGGGCACCTTTGTCCTCGAGTTCGCCAACAAGCGCCACCTGAAGAACCTCGTGCGCCACCTGCTGGGCCGGGGCGTCAACCCCTTCGCACCGGAGCCCTATGCCTTTGCGTCGCTGCACTATGACTATCACCCCGACTGGATACGGCAGCGCCTGGGAGCGGAGGGGCTGGAGGCCGAGGAGGCGCGCTCGGTGTCCTTCTTCCGCCTCGGCGCGCTCAAGCGCGCCGTGTCCCCGGGGGCCTTGGCACGGCTCGATGCTGCCCTGCAGCGCCCCCTGGCGCCCCTGGCGGTGGCGCCCAGCCACTTTTACCGTTGCCGGGTGGCCACGACAGGCGACGCCAAGGCCGCATCCGGAGAGCTGGCCTTCCGCTGCCCCTCCTGTGACCACGAGCCGCTGGAGCGGGTGGCAGCGGGCTGGACCTGTGGCCGATGCGCCGCCCACTGGCCCATCATCGACGGCATTCACGTCTTTAAGGACGTGGCGGCCGTCGATGCCGTTGCTGGGAACGGTTGACGCTGCCGCGAGAAGTCCCTATACTCAACCGCACGAACATGCAAAGGAGGACGGGCGCATGAAAGTCTCCTGCCTGCAAGAGAACCTGGCCAAAGGCCTGGCCATCGTGGGCCGCGCCGTTGCCACCCGCAGCACCCTGCCTGTGCTGTCCAACATCCTGCTGTCCACAGATGGCTCCCGCCTCAAGTTGTCGGCCACCAATCTTGAGGTGGGCATCAACTGCTGGATCGGGGCCAAGGTCGAGCAGGAGGGGGCTACCACCGTGCCGGCGCGGTTGCTGGCCGATTTCGTCAACTCACTGCCGCCGGAGCGGATCGATCTCGACCTCATCACGCGCACGCAGACGCTCAACCTCAAGTGCGGGCGCTTTGAGGCCAACATCAAGGGGATCGACGCCCAGGAATTCCCCTTGATCCTCGTGCCGGAGGAGGACTCGCGCCTGACGATCAAGCCCGAGGTCCTGCGCCAGATGATCGATCAGGTGGCATTCGCGGCGGCGACCGATGAGAGCCGGCCGGTGCTCACCGGGGTGCTCGCCGAAGTCGCCGACGGCAAGCTGACCCTGGCGGCGGCGGATGGCTACCGCCTCTCGGTGCGGCCCGTGGGTCTGGAGGACGCCGACGAGCGCACCATCAGCGTCATCATCCCGGCGCGGGCGCTGCAGGAGCTGCGGCGCATCGCCGGCGAGCAGGATCAGCCGGTGGAGATGCTCATCGCCCCGAACCGCAACCAGGTTTTTTTCCACATGCACGATGTCGACCTGGTCTCCCAGCTCGTCGAAGGGGCTTTTCCCGACTATCGCCAGATCATCCCCAGCAACCACACCACGCGCACCATCGTGAACGCGGCGGATTTCCTCAAGGCGGTGCGCATGGCGTTCATCTTTGCCCGTGATGCGGCCAACATCGTGCGCCTGCAGATTATCCCTGGCGCCGACGGGGGCCCGGCGCGGCTCATCGTGACGGCCACGTCGGCGGAGCACGGCGATAACGTCAGTGAGCTCGACGCCGAGGTTGAGGGGGCTCCCATCGAGATCGCCTTCAACGCGCGCTACCTCATCGAGGCTCTGGCGGCCGTCGACACGCCGGACGTCTCCCTCGAGACGCGCGATCCCTCCAGCCCCGGCGTCATCCGCCCGGTGAACGGCAGCGAGTTCGTGCACGTCATCATGCCCATGTATATGGCGCGTTAGGCCTCGGATGTACCTCCGGCACCTCTCGCTGACGCACTTTCGCAACTACGCGCGCCTGGAGGTGGATCTCCCGGCGCGCGTCAACGTCCTGCAGGGGGATAACGCCCAGGGCAAGACAAACCTCCTCGAGGCGGTCTTCTACCTGGCGACCACCCGCTCCCCCCTGGCGGCCTCTGACCGGCAGCTCATCCACTGGGATGCCGAGCAGGAGGTCATCCCCTACGTCCATGCCGCGGCGACCTTTGTGCGCGGCGGTCGCGATCGGTCGCTGGAAGTGACCCTCGCCAAGGAGCCCCAGAGCACCGATGAGCCCGCGGTGACGACGTTGCGCCGCCAGATACGCGTGGACGGCGTGCCGCGGCGGGCCATCGATGCCGTCGGGCAGCTCGTGGTGGTGCTCTTTTTGCCCGATGACATCGCCCTCGTGGCGGGGGCGCCCGGGATGCGCCGGCGCTACCTCGACATCACCCTCTGCCAGATCGACCCCGTGTACTGCCGGACCCTGTCGCGCTACAATCGGGTCTTGGCGCAGCGCAATGCCCTGCTGCGCCAGGTACGCGAGAGGCAGGCGGCGGCGCGGGAGCTGTCCGTGTGGGATGAGCAGCTCGCTGCGCTGGGGGCGTACGTCCTGGCGCGCCGCCTGTGGGTGGCGCGGTGCCTCGCCGAGCGCGGGACGGTCATCCACCCAGAGCTCACCGGCGGCCAGGAGGTGTTGACGCTCGATTACCAGGCGCGGCTGAGTGCCGAGCGCCCGACCGACAGTCGCGATGCCGTCCTCCCGCGCATGGACTGCGCGCGACTGCCCGAGACCGCCGAGGTGGAGGCGCTGGAGCCGCAGCTGCGGCGCGGCCTCGACGCCGCGCGCCGCGACGATATCCTCCGGGGCGTGACCACCATCGGCCCCCACCGCGATGACGTGCGCTTTCTCATCAACGGCATCGATGCGACGATCTATGGCTCACGAGGGCAGCAGCGCACCGTGGCCCTGGGGCTCAAGCTCGCCGAGGTGCAGGTGATGGAGGAGCATACCGGCGAGGCCCCCGTGCTGTTGCTCGATGACGTCGTTTCAGAGCTCGACCGCGATCGGAGCCGCTACCTGCTGCGCTCCGTCGCCCGCGCCCAGCAGGTGCTCCTCACGACGACGGACCTGGGCTTCCTGGGGGAGACCTTTCTCGAGGGGGCCTGCCTGTGGCGCGTGGAGCGCGGTACCGTGCAGCGGATGGCGGTGCCCGGGGAGACCTGAGCGGACCCCTAGACCCGTTGCCCAGCGAGGGGCCGATCCGACGGATCTCCGCCGGATCGGCCCCTGTGGTGTGTGGCCCGCGCCCCCCAGCGGGGCGTGCGCGGTGGCTCCTCGGGCGTCGGAGGCGGCGCCGTTGGAAGACGCCTGCCCCTGGGAGATGCGTGGAATAGGCGGCTAAATACACACGATAAAACGATGAAAAATAGTAAAAAACCAAGCTTATCGCACCGGGAAGGCCGGTGAGGTGGCCGACGGCGCCTGCCCCTGCGCGCGTCCGGCCGGGGTAGTGTGTGGAACAAGGGCCACAGCGTCGTTCGGAGCGTGGCGAGCAACCTTGTCGATGGGCGCCAGGGCCCCTCGCTGACGCCCGGGGCGACAGCGTGACGATGTCGGGTGCATCTTCGAACCACGGCCTAGGCGAGGGGGCGTTTCGAGGGGATCCCCGGGCGCCGGGGATACGCCTCCGGCGTCCGGGCCACCTTGTCGATGACCACCAGGGTGCGGCCGGGCGGCAGGGCCTCGTGTGCCAGCGACTTGACGCTGATCAACGCGCCGCCGAGGCGTGCGATGGCGGGCAAGGCCGCCTCGGCTTCCTCGGCCCCCTCGCTACCCTTCTGGGCCACCATGCGCCTCTGGAGGCGACATAACGGCAGGCAGTACTCCGCCAGAACGCCGAGCGGCGCCACGGCGCGCGCCACGACGAGGTCGTACTGCTCGCGATGCTCCGGCATGCGCCCCACGTCCTCGGCACGGGCGGCCAGCACCTCGACCCCCTGCAGGCCCAACAGGCGCACCATGTGCTGCAAAAAGGCTGCCTTCTTGCCCGTGGCCTCGATGAGCGTGACGCGGGCGTCGGGCAGCATGATCTTGAGGGGCAGGCCGGGAAAGCCCGCGCCGCTGCCGACGTCGGCCACGCGCAGCGACCCGGAACCCACTTGGATGGCGACCTCATCGGGCAAGGGGGCAGGCGCGCCGACCGGCAGCGCGAGGAGGCAGCTCAGCGAGTCGAGAAAATGCCGTCGCTGGACCTCCTGGTAGCCGGTGATGGCCGTCAGGTTGAACTGCTGGTTCCAGGCCGCCAGCTCGCGGTAGTAGGTCTCAAAGGCCCGGAGGTGGCTGGCGCCCAGGGTGAGGCCCAGCGACGCAGCGCCGGCGCGCAGCAGTTCCATGCGATGGGACCCCCCCTTTGGCTGGCTAGGTTCCACCACGGCGCAACGTGCCTCACTCCTCAGGGGGCAGGATCTTGCCCGGGTTCATGATACCGTTGGGATCGAACAAGGCCTTGATGCTGCGCATGACGTCCACGGCGTTCCCGTGCTCCTGGCGGAGGAACTGGCGTTTCAGGTAGCCGACGCCGTGCTCCCCGGCGATGGTGCCGCCGAGCTCCAGCGCATAGGTGACGATCGCTTCGCCGGCGCGCATGCCGCGCGCCATCTCCTCGGCATCCTCACGGCGCACGATGATCTCTGTGTGGAGGTTGCCGTCGCCGGCGTGGCCAAAGGCATAGATCTGCAGGCCAAAGCGCTCCGATGTCTCGTGGGCAAAGGCGATCATCTTGCCGAACTGGGAGATGGGCACGCACACATCGCCAGAGATCATGAGGCAGCCCGGATGCGACTGCTTCATCGACTCGTGCGCCTCCTCGCGAGCCGACCACAGGCGCTCGCGCTCCTCGGGGCTCGTGGCCACTTGGAAATCGGCGCAGCCGTGGTCCTCGCACACCTCGCGGAAGAACGCCAGCCCCTCCTCCACCACCGTGTCACTGCCGTGAAACTCGGTGAACACCGTGGGGGCGACGCGCAGCGCCAGCCCCTGCTGCACGTTGGTGGCGTGCACGGTGGCGGCGTCGAGCAACTCGAGGGCCGAGGCATCGAGGCCATAGCGCACGCACTCGTAGATGGCGTCGGCGGCCTGTGCCAAGGTGTCAAAGACCGCCACGGCGACGCCCACCTGCTCCGGCAGCCCCAGCAGGCGCAGGGTGATCTCGGTGACCACCCCCAGCGTACCCTCCGAGCCGACGAACAGGCTGACGAGATCGTAGCCGCTGGTGGACTTTTTCGCGTTGCCGCCCAGGGTGAGGATGCGGCCGTCGGGCAGCACCACCGTGAGCTTGAGCACGTAATCCCGCGTGACGCCGTACTTGACGGCGCGCATACCGCTCGAGTTGTTGGCCACCATGCCGCCGATGGTGGCCACATCGGCGCTGCCCGGGGCCGGCGGGAAGAACATCCCCAGGTGGCGGAGCTCCTTGTTGAGGTCATCGTAGATGACGCCTGGCTGGACCACGACCTGCAGATCGTCCTCGCGCACCTCCAGCACCTGGTTCATGCGGTACATCGCTAGGAGGATGCCGCCCTCCAGGGGCACGGGGTTCCCTTCGAGGCTGGAGCCGCCACTCCAGGGCGATACCGGGATGCGCCGCGCGTTGGCATAGCGCAGGATGGCCGCCACCTCCTCGGTGGTCGACGGCCACACGATAACCTCGGGCTGGTGGGGGGGAATGCAGGACTCGTCCACGGCGTGGGCCTCCAGGTCGGGCCCGCGAGTAGAGACATTCTCCGCACCCACGATAGCGGCGAGTTCCTGCAGGTCAGTGTCGGTCAACACGTCCATCAACCTCCAAGCGAATGATGCAGGCCGGTGGGCCCGCGCCCCCTCACGGGAGGGCGCCGGTCGTCCCGATACCTGCGGCTGTGTCGTTAGCGCCATCGCTGGGCGGTGCGGCCAGCACCTCCCGCGGGCGCGCACCATCGGCGGGCGTCACGAAGCCGCGCTGCTCGAGGGTATCGAGGAGGCGCGCCGCCCGCGAGTAGCCGATGCGGAGCCTCCGCTGCAAGAACGAGACGGAGGCGCGCTGCTCAGCGGTCACCAGCGCCATGGCCTCCTCGAGCAGCGGGTCCTCGTCCGCGTCCGGTGCATCGAGCGGCGTCACGCCCGCCGCGCCGGCCCAGAGCGGATGTTGTACCAGCGGCGTCCCCGCGGTGACGGCGCCCGGGGGGACGCCGACCCCCGCCGGGGTAGGGTTCTGGGCGCGCCAGAAGGAGACGATGGCCGCCAGCTCTGCGTCCGAGACGTAGCACCCTTGCAGGCGCAAGAGCTGGGCCGAAGCGGGCGACATAAAGAGCGCATCGCCGCGCCCCAGGAGCCTGTCGGCACCGGGGGCGTCGAGGATGACGCGCGAATCCGTCTGCGACGACACGGCAAAGGCCACGCGCGCCGGAAAGTTCGCCTTGATGAGCCCGGTGACCACGTCCACCGAGGGGCGCTGCGTGGCGATGACGAGGTGGATGCCAGTGGCACGCGCCATCTGGGCGATGCGGCAGATCGAGCGCTCCACCTCATCGGGCGCCGCCATCATGAGATCGGCCAGCTCGTCGATGAAGCAGACGATGAGCGGCATCGTGGGCTCGTTGCGCGCCACCGCCTTTGCATTATAGGCCTCCAGGTGGCGGGCGTCTACTTGGGCAAACACGCGGTAGCGCCGGTCCATCTCGTGCGTCAGCCACTTGAGCACGCCCACGACGCGATCGACCTCGACGACGACGGGCGCCAGCAGGTGGGGAATGCCGTTGAACGCCGAGAGCTCGACACGCTTGGGGTCGATCATCAGCAGGCGCAGCGCATCGGGGGTACAGCGGCAGAGGAGGCAGGCGACGAGGGCGTTGATGCACACACTCTTGCCCGAGCCGGTGGCCCCGGCGATGAGCAGGTGGGGCAGCTTGGCCAGGTCAGAGACCACGGCGGTGCCCGACACGTCGCGCCCCAAGGCCACCGCCAGGGGGGATGCAGCCACGGCCTGGAACGGCTCCGACTCGATGACGCTGCGCAGGCCGACTACCATGGACTCGGCGTTCGGTACCTCGAGCCCCACCACCGCCTTGCCCGGCACGGGGGCCTCGATGCGGATCGGCGAGGCCGCCAACGCGAGGGCCAGGTCATTGGACAGGGCCTGAATGCGGCTGACCTTGATCTTGGCGCGCTTCACATTGCCCTGGCGGTCACGCCGCTCGACGTAGCCCGGCTCTAGGCCAAACTGGGTGACCACGGGCCCCGGGTTCACCTCGACGACGGTCACGGGAACGCCCAGGCTGCGGAGCGTCTCCTCGATGATGCGCGTCTTTTCGCGGATGTCGCCGATGTTCATCTCGGCCTCCGCGTGCTCGATGAGGACATCTTCCAGACGCGGCACCTGCCAGCGGACGCTGTGGCCCGCCAACGTATCGGTGACGTAGTCCTCCGCGGGGGATGTCGGCGGCACGGGTGACGGTGGCGCGGTCGGCGCCGGGGCGGGCGCGGCGGCCTGGGGCTGAGGCGCCGGGGCCGGGGGGGCGGCGTCCGGTACGGGCAGGGGGGCCT
>DUUT01000100.1 GCA_012841405.1 Chloroflexota bacterium | reverse complement strand
CGGCGGCGCATCGCGGGCCGGTGGCCGATGGCCAGCTTGAGTGCCTCGCGCCCCATCTGCACGACGTAGGTGGCGAGCAAAAAGGCGCGGAGCACCTCCGCCTGCAGGCGACCGTGGTGCTTGCGAAAGTAGTGGATCTTGCTGCTGTGGAAATAGATGTCGCGGGCGGCGGTCACCTGGCCGGCGCTCTGCCCCTCGTGGTGCACGACGACGGCGCAGGGGTAGTAGATGACGTGCCAGCCGTCGTCCGTCAGGCGGCGGCACCAATCGAGCTCCTCCGAGTACATAAAGAGGTCCTCATCGAGCAACCCCACGCGCTCCACGGCCTTGCGCCGCACCAGCATGCAGGCGCCCGTCACCCAATCCACCGGCTGGATGACGTCGCCCGGCGTCTCGGCAAAGCGGTAGGCCCGCGCCCAGCGGTTGTTGGGCAGCCACTGCTCCAGCAGGGTGCTCTCCATGAGGGCCATCGCCAAGGTGGGAAAGCGGCGGCGCGAGGGCTGGGGGCGGCCGTCGGGGTAGCGCAGCTGGGGGCCGAGCACGCCGATGTCGGGATGGCGCTCCATGTAGTGCAGCATGCTCGAGAGGGCGTCATCGACGATCTCGGTGTCGGGGTTCAGCAGCAGGAGGTACCGCCCGTCGCAGCGCCGCAGCGCGAGGTTGTTGCCGGCGGAAAAGCCCACATTCGTCTCGCAGGCGATGAGCTGCACCTGGGGATAGTGCTCGCGGACCATGGCGGCGGTGCCGTCGGAGGAGGCGCTATCGACGACCCAGATCTCGGCGCGGTGGTGGCCGACCCAGAGCTGCCCATCCCGCTGCGACACGTCGGGCGCCTGGAGGATGGCGTCGAGGCAGGCGCGCAGCAAGGGCGCGACGTTCCAGCTCACGATGACGATGGTGAGGTCAGTGGCCATCTCACGGTATTCCGAACAGGCGGCGCGCGTTGGCGTTGGTGCGCTGGGCGACCTCCGCGGGGGCAAGCCCCCACAGGGCCGCCAACCCCTCGGCCACGTGCGCCACGAACGCGGGCTCGTTGCGGCGCCCGCGCAGGGGGACGGGCGCCAGGTAGGGGCTATCCGTCTCGATCAGCAGCCGGTCCAGGGGCACGTCGCGCACCACCTCGCGCAGGGATTCGGAGCGCCGAAAGGTGATCGGGCCGGCGACGCCGAGATAGAGCCCGCGGTCGAGGGCCCACTCGGCCATGGCGCGATCCGCCAGGAAGCAGTGGAGCACGCCCTGCAGCGGCCCGGCGCCGTCGACGATGGCCCGCAGGTCGGCATCCGCTTCGCGATTGTGGAGGATGACGGGCATCCCCAACTCGGCGGCCAGGGCCAGCTGCCGCTCAAACACGGCGCGCTGCACGGGCCGCGGCGAAAAGTCATAGTGATAGTCCAGGCCGATCTCGCCGATGGCCACGACGCGCGGGGACCGCACGAGGCGGCGCAGGTGGTCGCTGACGGCCGCCTCGCCGTGCGCCGCTTCTCTCGTCGCCCAGGCGTGTTGCGCCTCGTGGGGATGGATGCCGCAGGCCGCCCACACCGTCGCGTGCGCCGCGGCGAGCGCGATGGCGGCCGCACTCGAGGCCACATCGGCGCCGCAGGTGACGATGGCCTCGACCCCCGCCGCGGCGGCGCGGGCGAGCATGGCATCGCGGTCGCCGTCAAAGCGCGACGAGTCGAGGTGGGCGTGGCTATCGAGGAGGCGCATCGCTGCTCAGACGGGCAGCCCGGCCATCGCGAGGCCCGCATGCAGCAAGTCCTGAACCTTGTCGCTGTGGGTGGTCTCGCAGTAGACGCGGATAACGGGCTCGGTGCCCGAGAAGCGGATGAGCAGCCACCCGCCGTCCTCCAGCAGGAAGCGGAACCCCTGCGACTTGTCGATCGCCGTGACTTTGAGCCCGGCGAGGGACGTCGGTTCGGCCTGCTCGATACGTGCCTGCACCGCCGGGCGCTCCTCGGCCGCCATCTGGCGGTCGATGCGATCGTAGTAATGGGCGCCCACCAGGCCAAAGATGTGGTCGAGGAGCTCGCTGGGCGTCTTGTTCATCTGCACCATCAGGTCGAGGAGGCAGAGCCCGGCGAGGATGCCGTCGCGCTCGGGAATGTGGCCGCGGAAGGCAAAGCCGCCGCTCTCCTCGCCGCCCATGATGGCGTCGACGCGGAGCATCTCGGGAGCGACGTACTTGAAGCCGACGCCCGTCTCGTACACGTCGATGCCGTAGCGCTGGGCGAGCTTGTTGGCCATGCTCGTCGTGCTGATCGTCTTGACGAGGGGACCCCGTTCGCCACGCACCTCCAGCAGGTAGAACGCCAGCAGCGCGTACACCTGGAGCTGGTTGATAAAGACGCCCGCTTCGCTGACCAGGCCCACCCGGTCGGCGTCACCATCGGTGGCCAAGCCCACGCTGGCGTTCCATTCGCGGACGGTGCGCAGCAGGGTCTGCAGGTTGTCATCGATGGGCTCGGGGCGGCGCATGTCGGGGAAGAGGGGGTTGCGCTCGTTGTGGATCTCGCGCACCTCCGTCTTGCCGCCGGCGAGGAGCCGGGGGAACCAGCCCTGCCCGACGCCCCACATGGGGTCGGCCAGCACCCGCAGGCCGGCATCGATGATGGGGCGCACGTCGATGAGCTGGCCCAAGTGTTCGGTGTAGGCGGGGTCGGGGTCGAACTCGGCGATCAGCCCCTCCTTGCGCGCGGCGTCATAGTCCTTGATGTGGACGGTCTGGCTCTCCTGGGCGGCGGCGATGCGCGCCTCGACGTCGGTCAACGTCTCGGGCGCGGCGGCACCGGCGTAGGAGGAGCGCAGCTTGTAGCCGTTGTCCGTCGGGGGGTTGTGGCTGGCGGTGATCCAGATGCCGCCATCCGCTTGGAGGGGCAGGATGGCGTAGGAGAGCACGGGGGTCGGCGAGGGGTGGTTCGCCAGGTGCGCACGGATGCCGTTCCCTGCCAGCACCTCGGCCACGGCCCTGGCAAAGTCCTCCGAGCGGAAGCGCATGTCATAGCCCACCACCATGCCGCGTTCCGTCTGGCCCGTGGCCTTGAGGTAGTCGGCTGTGCCCTGGGCGCAGTAGCGCACGTTCTCAAAAGTATAGTCCTCGGCGATACCGGCGCGCCAACCGTCGGTACCGAAGATGATCCGGGTCACCGTCCCTTACCTCCCACAGCGTGAGCGTATCGCGTGACGGTCGGCTACGGGCGGCCGTCAGCCCTCGATCTCGGCTTGCACCTCGCGCAGGTCGCTGTCGACCATCATGTGCACGAGCTCTTCGAACGACACCGCGGGCTCCCAGCCCAGCTCGCGGCGGGCCTTGGAGGCGTCGCCCACCAGCTCCTCGACGTCGGCCGGCCGCAGGAAGCGCGGATCGACGGTGACATAGTCGCGGTAGTCCAGCCCGACATAGCCAAAGGCGCACTCGAGGAGCTCGCGCACCGAGTGCCGCACCCCCGTGGCCACCACATAGTCCTGTGGCGCATCCTGCTGGAGCATGAGCCACATGGCGCGCACGTAATCCCCCGCATAGCCCCAGTCCCGTTTGGCGTCCAGGTTGCCCATGGGCAGGGTATCCTGCAGGCCGAGCTTGATGCGCGCGACGGCGTGCGTCACCTTGCGGGTGACGAACTCGAGTCCGCGGCGCGGTGATTCGTGGTTAAAGAGGATGCCCGACACGGCGAACAGGTCATAGCTCTCGCGATAGTTCACCGTGATCCAGTGGCCGTACACCTTGGCGACGCCATAGGGGCTGCGCGGGTAGAACGGCGTGGTCTCGCGCTGGGGGACCTCACGCACCTTGCCAAACATCTCGCTGCTGCTCGCCTGGTAGAAGCGGATGCTCGGGTCGACCATGCGGATGGCGTCCAGCATGCGCGTGACGCCCACGGCGGTAAACTCGGCGGTGAGCACCGGCTGCGCCCAGGAGGTGGGCACGAACGACTGGGCGCCCAGGTTGTACACCTCGTTCGGGCGATGCTCCTGGATGATGTGCAGCAGCGATACTTGGTCGAGGAGGTCGCCGGGCACGAGGGTGATGCGGTCCAGCAGGTGCTGGATGCGCGGAAAGCGCGTGGTGCTTGAACGGCGCACCATACCGATGACCTCGTACCCCTTCTCCAACAGGAACTCGGCGAGGTACGAGCCGTCCTGCCCGGTGATACCGGTGATGAGTGCCTTTGGGCTCACAGCGGATTCCCCTTCTCCATGATAGCGCGGCGTGGCGCGGGCTAGGCCCGCACGCGCGCTCGCCAATCGTCGAGCACGTCGCGCAGGCTCTGCTCCAGCGCGATCGTCGGCTCCCAGCCCGTGTCGCGCTGGAAACGGCGGCAGTCGCACACGGCCTCGCGCACGTCGCTCGGGCGCAGCCGCGCCGCGTCCACCTCCACGCGTACGGGGCACGTACACAGGCGTAGCAGCGCCTCGAGGATCTCGCGGATGGAGTGGCTGCGCGCGGAGCCGATGTTGTACACCGCCCCGGGCGTGCCGTACTCCAGTGCCAGGACGTAGGCGCGCACCATGTCGCGCACGTCGGTGAAATCGCGCCGCGCCGAGAGATCCCCGACGCGCACGACGGGATGCTGCAGGCCGGCCTCGATGCGCGCCACCTGTTGGGCAAAATCGGGGACGACGAACCCGGTGCTCTGCCGGGGGCCGATGTGGTTGAAGGGGCGCACGCGCACGACGTGGAGGCCGTGGCTCAGGTGGTACTGGTATCCCAGCATGTCCTGGGCGATCTTGGACACGGCATAGGGGTTCATCGGGCGTAGCGGGGTGCACTCGTCAATGGGCAGGTCGGCGGCGTTTACGCGGCCGTACTCGTCGGCCGAGCCCACCACGAGGATGCGCGGCGACAGCCCCTGGGCCACCACCGCCTGCAGCAGGTGGAGCTGCATGGTGATGTTGCCGATGAGGGTCTCTTGCGGCTGCGCCCACGAATGGCCGACGGAGGCCTGGGCGGCGAGGTGGAACAGCAGGTCCGGCTCCACCGCGCGCACGACCGCCTGGACCTGGGCCTCGTCGCGCAGGTCCAGGCGATGGATGTGCAGGCGCTCCCCGAGGTGGCGCACGTTGTGCACGCCGTCGTCGGGTCGCAGGATGCCGTGGACGTCAACGTCCCCCCGTGCGACGAGGTATTCGGCCAAGTGGCTCCCGGCGAACCCCGCGGCGCCAGTAATCAGCGCGCGTGGGCGCCGCGTTGCTGTCGGTCCCGTGTGCTGTATCATCGCCTCTAGTATACCCAGGAGCGGGGCAAGGGCAAGCAGGCGTGGACGGTGGGGGCGGGGCCCGCAGTGCCCCTAACGCCCCCGGGCATAGTGGAGATTGCGGCTGCCGAGATCATAGTAGCTGATGTGCACCGCGCCCGCCGCGTCGAGGGCGATGCTGCTGTACACGCCCACGTTGCCCTCGCTATCCACCGTCTCCGACTGCCAGGCGCTGCCCGTCCAGCGCGAGTAGCGCAGGTCCCCGTGGGACAGGTCGTAGTGGCTGATGTGCGGGCGATCGGCCGCATCGAGCACGAGACTGGTGTAGTACCCCACGTCGCTCTCCTGGTTCTCCACGGTGAGCAGGCTCCAGGTATCTTCCGGGCGATGGGCGTACTTGAGCGCGCCATGGGTAAAGTCATAGTAGCTGATGTGCGGGCGGTCGGCGCTGTCCAGCGCGAGAGAGCTGTAGAGGCCGACGCTGGCGGTGTCATCGACGGTCGACACCTCCCAGTCCGTCCCGTTCCAGAGCGCGTACTTGAGGGCGCGATTCGTCCAGTCGGTGTAGCTGATGTGGGGCCACCCCTGGGAATCGAGGGCCAGGGACGTGTAGTAGCCGGCGTCGCCACCGCTGTCGACCGTCACCGCCTCCCAGGCCGTCCCCGTCCACACGGCGTACTTGAGGTCGCCGTTGGGGAGGTCGTAGTAGCTGATGTGCGGCCGGCCTGCAGCGTCCAGGGCGAGGGAGGTGTAAAGCCCCACGTCGACGCTGTCGTCGACCACGGAGAAGGTCCACTGCCCGCCGGCGCGGTGCGCGTAGCGCAGGTGGCCCTCCCCCTGATCGTGGTAGCTGATATGGAGCCCTCCGGCGGCGTCGACGACCAGCGACGTGTACGTGCCCACGTCACCGTCCTCATCGATGGTCTCGGTGCTCCAGGATGTCCCGTCGTAGGTGGCCAACTTGAGGTCGCCATTGCCCCAATCGTAGTAGCTGATGTACACCTCCCCGCTGCGGCCCAGCGCCAGTGAGGTGTCCATGCCCACGTCGCCGTCGCTGTCGATGAGCGTTGTCTCCCACGTGAGCTCGATGGGTTCGGGGGATACGGTGGGCCCGGGGGACACGGTAGGAACGGCGACGCCTCCCCCCCGAATGGTCGGGAGGTACAAGTCCTCCTGCGCCGCCACCGTCACCACGAGGACGCCAAGCGCCAGCGCGAGTGCCAGCACGACTCGGCCTGCCATCCGTCTCGACTGCATGTGTTGCCCTCCTGTGTACCGCGTTCGCCTCGGTTCCGGCGACGGCGCAGCATGAGGGCACGGGCGCCAGGGGTGATGGGGGCTGGCGTGGAATGAGGGGCCGAGGGCGGCGAAGGGCAGTGGAGCGTCGTGTCAGCAGACCCGTGCCGGCGATAGGATGCCGTCGCACGGTGTGCGCATGGCCCGAGGGCCTCGAGATCAGGAGCGAGGAAGCGGGAATCGAGATACCTGGGCGGTGAAACCAACGGGTGAGCGCTGGGCACGGGGAGGGGTGACGCCAATCGCCGGGGGGCGTGGTGCCCGTCGCTCGTCGCTACTCTAACACAGAACACGCGGGTTGGCAAGGACGCGATGCCCTGCTCCCGCGTGCTCCGGTGGCACTGGCTCAGTTGGCCGGGTCGTGGTTGGAATAAGGGCCACAGCGTCGTTCCGAGCGCGGCGCGAAAGCGTGGCGCTGGGCGTCAAGGCTCCCCGCGTGCGCGCGGGCCGACACCGCTGCTCCGTCGGCGGAGGCCTCCAGCCACGGCCTAGATGCCGGCGGCGGCGCGCAGCTTGGCGGCGCGGTTCGTCTCCTCCCAGGGGGCGTCGATGTCATCGCGGCCAAAGTGGCCGTAGGCGGCCGTCGCCCTGTAGATCGGGCGGCGCAGGCGCAGGTCGCGGATGATGGCGCCCGGGCGCAGGTCAAAGACCTCGCGCACCAGCTGCTCGATCTTGGAGTCGGGCACCCGACCGGTGCCAAACGTCTCGATGTTGAGCGACACGGGGCTCGCCACGCCGATGGTGTAGGCGATCTCGATCTGGCACCGCTCGGCCAGGCCCGCGGCCACAATGTTCTTGGCGACCCAGCGCGCCGCATAGGCGCCGGAGCGGTCCACCTTGGTGGGGTCCTTGCCCGAGAAGGCCCCGCCACCGTGGGGCACCATGCCGCCGTAGGTGTCGACGATGATCTTGCGGCCGGTGAGGCCCGTATCGCTCATCGGCCCGCCAACGACAAAGCGGCCCGTGCTGTTGATGTAGTAGCGCGTGTCCTTGTCGAGCATGTCGGGGGCGACGATCGGCTTGATGACGTGCTCGATGATGTCGTCCTGGATCTGCTGCTGCGACACGTCCGCATCGTGCTGGGCGGCGATGACGATACTGTCCACCCGCACCGGTCGGCCAAAGTGGTACTCGATGGTCACCTGCGTCTTGCCATCGGGGCGCAAGTAGGGGAGGAGGCACTCCTTGCGCACCTGGGCCAGGCGCCGGGCGAGGTTGTGGGCCATCATGATGGGCAGGGGCATCAGCTCGGGCGTCTCGTTGCAGGCGAACCCGAACATCATCCCCTGGTCGCCGGCGCCGATCACCTCGATGTCCTCCTCAGTCATCTCGCCGGCCTTGGCCTCCTGCGCCCTGTCCACGCCCAAGGCGATGTCGGGGGACTGCTCGTTGATCGAGGTGATTACGCCGCAGGTGAGGTGGTCAAAGCCATACTCCGAGCAGGTGTAGCCGATGTCGCGCACGGTGTTGCGCACGACGGCCTGGATGTCCACGTTGCATGTCGTGGTGACCTCCCCGGCCACGAGGATCAGCCCCGTCGTGGCGGCGCATTCGCACGCCACCCGCCCGTAGGGGTCCTGGGCATAGATGGCGTCGAGCACGGCGTCCGAGATCTGGTCGCACAGTTTGTCAGGATGCCCCTCCGACACCGATTCCGAGGTGAACAGGAATTTGGGCGAGGTCATAAAGCTGCTCATCGTCGTCCCCCCATTGTCAAATCTGTCAGGCCACACAGCCCAGCCGACCGGCGCGCGGCGCCAGCCCACGCTACGTGAACGCGCCCGATCATGTACCCTCTTCCCACGAGCGCAAGTACCGTTCCTGCTCCTCGGTGAGCGTGTCGATGGCGATGCCCATCGCGCGCAGCTTGAGCTCGGCGATGCGCATGTCGATGTCCAGCGGCACGCGGTAGACGGCCTTGTCCAGGGAGGCGTGGTGCGCGGCGATGTACTCGGACGACAGCGCCTGGTTGGCAAAAGACATGTCCATCACCGCCGAGGGGTGGCCCTCCGCGGCGGCCAGGTTCACCAACCGCCCCTCCGCCAGCACGTTGATGTGCCGCCCGTCCGGCAGGGTGTACTGCTCGACGAACTCGCGCACGCGCACGACCTCCGTGGCCATGGCGCGCAGGGCCTCGAGGTTCAGCTCGACGTTAAAGTGGCCCGAGTTGGCCACGATGGCGCCATCCTTCATGCGCTCAAAGTGCGGGGCGTCGATGACGTTGATGTCGCCGGTGGCGGTAACGAACAGGTCGCCGAGGGGAGCGGCCTCGAGCAGCGGCATGACGCGGTAGCCGTCCATCACTGCCTCGAGAGCGCGTAGCGGGTTGACCTCCGTCACGATGACGTTGGCCCCCATGCCCTTGGCGCGCATGGCGATGCCGCGGCTGCACCAGCCGTAGCCACAGACGACAAAGGTCTTGCCCGCGATGAGGACGTTGGTGGCACGGATGACGCCGTCGATGGTGCTCTGGCCGGTGCCATAGCGGTTATCGAACAGGTGCTTGGTGTCCGCATCGTTCACGGCGATGATGGGGTAGGCCAACTGCCCCTGCTGCTGCATGGCGCGCAGGCGGATGACGCCCGTGGTCGTCTCCTCCGTGCCGCCGATGACGCCGTCAAGGAGCTCGCGGCGCGACCGGTGCAGCGTTGAGACCACATCGGCGCCGTCATCCATGGTGAGGTGCGGCCGGTGGTCGAGCGCCGCCTCGATGTGCCGGTAATAGGTCTCGTTGTCCTCCCCCTTGATGGCATAGACGGGGATCTCGAACTGGGACACCAGGGCAGCGGCCACGTCGTCCTGCGTCGAGAGGGGGTTCGAGGCACACAGCACGCAGTCGGCGCCGCCGGCCTGGAGGGTGCGCATCAGGTTGGCCGTCTCGGAGGTGACGTGCAGGCATGCCGAGACGCGCAGCCCGGCTAAGGGGCGCTCCCGCTCAAAGCGCTCGCGGACGAGGCGCAGCACGGGCATCTCCTGCTCGGCCCAGATGATGCGCGAGAGACCCTGGCTCGCGAGGCTCAGGTCCTTGACGTCGTACGATTGGGTCATGGTGTATATCCTTTATGGAATGGTGGCGCCGGGTGCGCACTCGTTCACGGAACGCTGGAAGCACTCCCCTTCGGTGGCGGAGAGGGACTGGAAATGCGTCAAGTAGCGAAACTCGTCATAGCGCGCCTGTACTTCGGACAGGCTGAGCGTGCGCAGCCGATCCACCGAGAAATCCTCGACGGTAAAGGAGGCCAATACCGTGCCATGCACGACGGCGCGGCGCAGGGCCTCGAGGGAGTGCACCCCCAGGCGGGCGAGGTAGCCCATGAATCCCGCGGCAAAGGTATCGCCGGCACCGGTCGGGTCCACCACGCGTTCGAGCGGATAGGCCGGGCTCAGGAAAAAGGTCGCTCCCAGGCAGGAGCCGCGCGTCACCAGCATGGCGCCATACTCACCGCGCTTGATGACCAGCGCCTTGGGCCCTAGGGCAAGGATGGCGCGCCCGGCGCGGATGAGGTTCGTGTCCTCGGCGTAGAGGCGCACCTCGTGCTCGTTGAGAAAGACGATGTCGACCATAGAGAGCGCCTTGGTCAACGCGGCGCGCTTGGACGTGATCCAGTAGTTCATCGAGTCCAGCGCGGTGAGGCGCGGCGCGCGCATCTGTTCGAGGACCTCGATCTGCAGATCCGGGTCGATGTTGGCCAAAAAGACGTACTCGGAGCGCGCCAGCTCGGGCGTGATCACCGGGTGAAAGCCGGCGAACACGTTCAACTGGGTGTCGAGCGTTTCACAGGTGTTCAGGTCCTCGCCGTAGCGGCCGGCCCAGAAAAACGTCTTGCCCTCCACCGTCTGCAGCCCCGTAAGGTCGACGCCGCGCGCGGCGAGGAAATCGGTGTGCTCCTGGGGGAAATCCGTACCAACGACGGCGACGATGCAGACGCGCGCATAGAGGCTGGCGGCGGCCGCGAAATACGTACATGCGCCGCCAAGGGTGCGCGTGCGCGCCCCCGCGGGGGTCTGCACGTCATCGAGCCCAACCGAACCGACGACTAGGATGCTCAAGATACCCCTCCCAGGGTGCAAGGATGCTACTGTGATGCGGCCTCGACCGCCTGATCGGCCTCGTCGGCGCCGTAGCGCCGCTGCATGGCGGCGGAAACGCCGGCGGTGAAGTCGAGCACCCGCTCGGCGAGACCTGGGTCCAGAGAGCCCAACCCGCACGAGGGGCCCACCAAGCCCGTCGCCAAGAGGGCTGTCTCGGGCACCCCTTTGGCCACCAACAGGCCGATGGCCTGGTGCAAGCGCTCGACGAGGCTCTCCACCGTCTCGGACTCTGCCGCGGGACCGCTGGGCACGATGCCCCAGGCGATGACGCCGCCCCGCTCGAGGTAGCGCGCCACCTCCTTGGGGTAGAGCGCCAGGGACTCGGCATAGTCATAGGCGTCAAGGCTGAGGATGTCGGTGGATGTGCTCAGCAGGATCGACCAGTCGGTGTTGCCGCAACAATGCACGCCCTTGATCCCCTGCAGGCCCGCAAAGACCTCCTCGAGCAGCCCGACGACCTGTTCGCGGCGCAGCGACACGAAGGAGGAGCCGAAGGAGGCCATATAGGGCTCGTCGATCATGACGATGGTCTGGGGGGCGATGTGGGCCAACGCACGCTCTTGCCAGGCCGCCTTGAGCCGCAGGTGCTTGCCCACGGCATCGGCCAGCACCTCATCGTAGAGGATCGGCCGCTGGTTCTGGTCGACGACGGACAGGCCCCAACTGATGGGGCCGGTGATGTGGCCCTTGACGGCCAGCGCCCCCTCCGGCAGTGCCACGCGCCCCCCCAGGAGGGCGTGCAGGCCGGAGGCGTAGGGCTCGGCCACCGCACCGAAATCCACCTCGTCCTCGAGGTAGGCGAGGTACAGCTGCTCGAGCCCAGCGTCCAAATCCATGCGCCGATCGACGTAGACGCGCCCATCCTCGATGGTGATGCCGGGAAAGCGCTCACCGAACTGGGCGTACATCGTCTCGCGATACGCACGTCGCGGCAGCTGGGGCCACGATGGGATGCTGGGCAGGTAGCGCAGAACGGTCTCCCAGGCCGTGCTTACGTCCTCATGGGGCAGGCTCCCCATGGCGAGGGGCAGCCAGCGTGGCTGGAACCGGGCCATGCGTCCCTCCAGCGTGGTAGGATGAAGCGGGCGATGATCGTGACGGTGGGATGCACCGTGCGCCGTGACTGCCGAGGACATGGGCGCGCAGTAAAAAAAAGCTCCCCAGAGGGGAGACGAGTCGCGGCCTCCCTCTCATCTATCAGGCGGAAGCCTCCGCCTGCCGGATTTGGCACCAATGGTGCGGTGGGCGTGTCCCGTCCACCGTTCCAGGTTGCCGGGGCTTCATCGGGCCGGTCCCTCCACCCCTCTCGATAAGAGACGCTCACGGGCTATACGGTTGTCCCAAAGCGATGTGGCGATAGTAACACACAAGGGGTGGGCTGTCAAACGATTTACGGGCCGCCACACTTGCCGCCCCCGCCGCCCCGTGCTAACGTAGCGCCATGGACGCTCTACGCTCACCGCTCACCGTACCCACCGCACGTCGGCGCGTCGCCCGCGGGTTGCTCGCGCTGGCCCTCCTGTTTCACCTCTCGCTCCTCGCCTCGTGGCGGCTGGGGTTCTGGAACCCCTTCACCTTTGATTCGGTGGCCACCCAGGGGCATCGGGGGTGGGATTTTTTCGCGCTCTACCAGGCGGGGCACAACGTGTTGACCGGGGTGAGCGCCTACGAGAGCGCCAACCACGCCGTCGAGGTGGTGGTGCCGCGCTATACCCCGTTCCGCTACCTGCCGGTATCGGCGTACACCGTGGGGGTGGTACTGAACGCCCTGCCGCCTCTGTGGGCCTTTCGGCTGTGGGTCCTCGTCAGCGAGGCCCTGCTCCTGGGGTGCGCGGCGCTGTCGTGGTGGGTGGCGCCGGATCGACGCCGCGGCGCCGTGATGGCGGCCATGTGGCTGTGCTTTACGCCCTACTACCTCGAGCTCTACCTCGGGCAGTTCAACGTGGTGCAGACGGCGCTGGTGCTGCTGATGATGGTGGCGGTCGCAGAGGGACCTCTCCTCCCCGTTCCGCGTCCGCGGGTGTTGCGGCGCTGGCGGCGTGGCGAGCGGGGGGGCCGCGACGCCCTCTTCGGGGGCGCGTGGGTGGCCAGCCTGCTGTGGAAGCAAAACACGGGGCTCTTTGTGCCGCTCCTGCTGCGGCAGCGGCGCTGGCGGCTCCTCGGGGTGGCGGCGCTGGTGGTGCTGGTGACGTCCGGGCCCTACTTTGCCCTCCAGCCGGGGGCGCTGCAGGCCTTCCTGGGAAACCTGTCGTCGGGAGCGCCCGCGCCGAACCTTGGGAATCTCGGCGTGCGCCAGTTCCTCTACAGCCTGGTTTCCGCCCTAACGCCTGGGCTCTCGCCCGACGTCCACTTGTGGCTGCAGCGCGCCTGGGTGGCGCTGGTGGTGGGCATCAACCTGGCGCTGACGCTCCGCGACCGCCGACCGCCGACGCTGCTGCACCTCTGCTTGTGGACGAGCAGCTATCTCCTCATCTACCATCACGTCTGGGAGCACCACTACCTCCTGGCCCTGCCGGTGCTGGTGATGTTCTACCGGTGCAACGGATCGCCCGGGGTGCTGATGCTGTGGGCCTTGCTGGCCGTGTGGACGCCCTACGTTCTCATTGACCCCCGGGGCATGGCGGGCGTGCACGCCCCGATGCGCTGGACGCCGCTATCCCCGCCACTCCTGGACGTGCTCTACCACGGCTCCAAGGCGCTCCCCGCGGTGGCCCTGTGGGCCTACGTCGTGAGCACCATTTTGCGGCGTCCGCGGACGGAGGCACCGTGAGCGCCCTCCTGCGCCGGCTGCTGGACCCCGCCTATCTCTATGCCCAGCGTGCGGGCGCCGTCGAGCCCTTCGGGGCGCCAAGCCTGGTGCTGCTCTGCGGCCTCCTGGTGGGGGCGGTGCTCACGTGGCACGGCCGGTGGCGCTGGGCGCGCGATAGCGCCGGGCGGAGGGGGTGGACGGTGGCGGCGAGCGCCCTCCTCGTGGCGGGGGTGCTGTACGCCGGGCGGCGCGCCATCGGCGGGCCCCTCTCGGCCCGGGTGTGGTACCTCTCGGCGCTGGGCG
>DUUT01000099.1 GCA_012841405.1 Chloroflexota bacterium | reverse complement strand
CGGGGGGCGTAGCCCCCCGGCCCCGCCAGGTCTCCCTAGCTCCGGATCTGCGCGCCAAAGGCGTCACCCAGCGTCCGGATGATGCGCTCACGCTGGCGCGCCGCCTCATCGCCGGTGAGGGTACGGTCGGGCGCCTGGAACGTGAGGCTGTAGGCCAGGCTCTTCTTCCCCTCACCGATCTGTGGCCCCCGGTAGACGTCAAAGAGCACGACGTCGATGAGGAGCGCTCCCCCGGCGCGGCGGATGGTCGCCTCGACGGCGTCCGACGGCGTCGCCTCGTCGACCACCACGGCCAGGTCCTCGTTGAGGGTGGGCATGCGCGAGACCTCGCGGTATGGGCGCACGGGGCGGGCCGCGGCCAGGAGCACCTCCAGGTCGAGCTCTGCCAGGCAGACGCGCCCGGCGAGCTCAAAGCCCTCCGCCACCACGGGGTGCACCTCCCCGAGCACCCCGGCCGGGCGGCCGTCCACCGTGAGCGCGGCGACGCGCCCCGGGCGGTACGTCGGGTGCTCCATCGGCGCATAGACGGCATCGGCGATGCCCAACCGATCGCACAGGGTCTCGATGATGCCCTTGAGGTCGTAAAAGTCCATCACCCCATCGGCGGAGGTCGCCTCGGCAGAGGACAGCCAGGAGCGCAGCTCCCGCGGACCGGCGAGCGTGATGCTCAGGCGACGCGGCTCCTCCGGCACGGCGCCATCCCGCGGCAGGTAGATGTGGGCGATCTCGAAAATCGCCACGCGATCGACAAAGCGCAGGTTGGTGGCCGTCGTCTCCAGCGCCGCGTTCATCAGCGTCTGACGGAGGTACTCCTGCTCGCGATTGAGCGGGTTCGTCACCCGCAGGTAGACCTCTGGGGCGGGGGGCTGCCGGTCGGGCGTCAGCTTGGCCACGCTCTCCAGGCTCGTCAACGAGTAGGTAATCGTCTCGGTGAGGCCGACGCCCACCAGGACGTCGCGCACCTTCTCTTCGAGCGCGAGGTCGCGCTCCCGATGCTGCGCGGGCAGCGCATCGGCCATGAGCGTCACGGGCAGGCGGTCGTAGCCATAGATGCGCGCCACCTCCTCGACGAGGTCGGCCTCGATGGCCACGTCCAGCCGAAAGCTCGGCACCTGGGTACGCACCACCACCGGGGCCCCGTCGGCGCCATCGGCCAGCACCTCACAGGTGAACCCCAGGGAGGTCAGCATCGCCGCCACTTCGGAGGCGGCCAGGGGAACGCCGAGTAGGCGCTCCGCCTGGGCGACGCGGAAATCGATGACCTTGGGCTCGGCCGGTTGGGGGTAGACGTCCACGATCCCCGCGGCCACGGTGCCTCCGGCCAGGGTGCGCACGAGCTCTGCCGCCCGGCGCAGCCCTACCAGCGTCAACTCGCGGTCGACGCCGCGCCCAAAGCGTTGCGCCGCCTCGCTGGGGATGTGCAGCGCCGCCGCCGTACGCCGAACGCTGATGTTGTCGAAATTCGCCGCCTCGAGGAGGATGTCCGTCGTCTCGTCCGTCACCTCGCTCTCCAGCCCACCCATGACGCCCGCGATGGCTACCGGCCCCTCGCCATCGGTGATGAGCAGCATCTCATCGCTCAGGGTGTGCGTCTCGCCGTCGAGCGTGGTCATCGACTCGCCCGCGTGGGCGCGCCGTACGATGATGGCCGGCGGCTGGTCCCCTGCCGGTGCGCCAGCGGCCGGGCGCGGGCGCAGCCGGCGGTAGTCAAAGGCGTGCAGCGGCTGGCCCCACTCGAGCATGACATAGTTGGTGATGTCGACGATGTTGTTGATGGGCCGCATCCCCGCCAGCAGCAGACGGCGCTGTAGCCACTGGGGGGAGGGGCCGATGGTCACACCGGTGATCAGCGCAGCGCTGTAGCGCGGGCAGAGATCGGGGTCGGCGATCTCGATGGTGATCTTGCCCGTGATGGGCTCACCGGTAGCCCCAACGGTGGACTCGGGCAGGTGCAGCGCGCTCGTCGTCAGCGCCGCCGTCTCGCGGGCCACCCCAACGATCGAGTAGCACCGCGCCAGGTTCGGCGTCAGGTCCAGGTCGAGCACCACATCACCGAGGTAATCGGCCAGGGGCACCCCCACCGGCGCGTCCTCCGGGAGGATGAGGATCCCAGTGTGCTCATCCGAGAGCCCCAGCTCTTTCTCGGAGCACACCATCCCCGCAGAGGGGATGCCGCGAATCTTGCTCCGCTTCAGCGTCTGGTAGCGCAGGGTATCGGCGTACGGGTCGATGAGGCGCGCGCCCACCGTGGCAAAGACCACCTTGCGGCCTGCATCGCCCACGCGTAGGTTCGGCGCACCGGTGACCACCTCTAGGGGAGCCTCCGCGCCATAATCCACCGTCACCAGGACGAGGCGGTCGGCGTTCGGGTGGGGTCGAACGGCGACGACCTGTCCGACAAAGATGTGCTCGCGCGACCACTCTTCGCCCACGCGGTCGATAGCCTCTACCTCGAGCCCCCCGAGGGTGAGGCGCTCGGCGAGCTCCTCGGCCGGCAGGGTGATATCCACATAGTCCTTGAGCCAACTCAGTGGCACTCGCATGATGGTTTACCTCCACGATCGGCTGCCTGCGGTCAGTCCTCAGCTGCGCGCCGGCAGGGCATACGCTGCGTTCTCTGCGACCTCTGCGGAGCAGGCGTTCTGCGAAGGTGGCCTTCTCCGAAGGTGGCCTTCTCAGCCGAACTGCTGCAGGAAGCGCAGGTCGTTGGCGAAAAAGGAGCGGATATCGGCGATGCCGTGCTTGAGCATGGTAATGCGCTCCGGCCCCATCCCAAAGGCGAAGCCGCTGTACACATCGGGATCGTAGCCGCCGTTGCGCAGCACCGTCGGATGCACCATGCCACACCCCAGGATCTCGAGCCAGCCGGTGTACTTGCACAGCGGGCAGCCCTGGCCCTCGCAGATGATGCAGTCCATATCCGCCTCGGCGGAGGGTTCGGTGAAGGGGAAGTAGCTCGGCCTGAAGCGCAGTCGCCGCTCGGCGCCGAACATCTGCCGAGCAAAGTGCACCAGCGTCCCCTTGAGATCGGCCATGGTAATGTTGTAGCCGATGGCCAGCCCCTCGACCTGGTAGAACTGGAACTCGTGCCGCTGCGTCACCTGCTCGTAGCGGTAGCACTTGCCCGGCAGGATGACGCGGATTGGCTCGGGATGGAAGCGCCGCATGGCGTGGATCTGCCCCGGCGACGTGTGGGTGCGCAGCAGCAGGCCGGGCTGGTTCAGGTAGAAGGTGCTCCACATGTCACGCGCCGGATGATCGGGCGGCAGGTTGAGCAGCTGAAAGTTGGTAGCGTCATCCTCGACCTCGCCGCTGCGCAGCACCTGGAACCCCATCTGGGCGAAAATGGCATAGATCTCGCGCAGCGTCTGCGTGGAGGGGTGCAGGTACCCCAGGCGCTGGGGGCGCCCCGGCAGCCGCACGTCGAGCGCGCCCCGTTCGAGCTCCTCCGCCAGGGCGGCCTGGCGCAGCGTCTCGGCGCGCTCCTCATAGGCCTGCTCCAGGGCGTTCTTGATCGTGTTTGCCACGCGGCCGACGGCCGGCCGCTCCTCGGGCGAGAGTTGGCCCAGCCCCCGCAGGACGGTGGTCAGCTGGCCGCGCCGTCCGAGGTAGGCGAGCCGCCACTGTTCGAGGCTCTCCACCGTGGTGGCGGCCTCCAGGTCGTGCAGGGCCCGTTCACGCAGTTCTTCCAGTTGGCTCAACATGGTATGTGCTCCCGTTTTGGCGCAAAAAAAACGACCGCAACTCGTCGGGGACGAAGTTGCCGTCGCAGCACTCCGCGGTACCACCCTCATTGGCCTCCGATGAGGCCCCCTCTCCATCGGCGGGCCAACCCCCTCATGGGGCCGACGTACCGACTGCCCCGATAACGGTGGGCTGCCGGAGCGACCTACGCACCCAGCGGGTCATCCGTGGGCTTCAGCCGTCGGCTCCGGAGTGAACTTGAGCGGGCGTCTTCCCAGGGGGACTTGCAGTCGATGATCCCCCCTCCCTGAGGGCGCCGTGCCCGCCTACTCTCTCCTTCACAGCCTTTGGCGGTGCAGGCATATAGGATTGGTATGAGTATAGGCGCGGTGAAGGGCACTGTCAAACATCAGAGGGACCAGCCCCTCACCGCTCCCCCTGGGCACGGGCCGCGGCACGCGCCATAAAGCGCTCCACCTCGATGATGAACCGCTCGTGCGTGCCCTCGCCGATGACGCCGGCGCCGCTGGTGGCCTCGACGCGAAAGACGAGGCGCCGCCCATCGATGGCGATCAGTTCCGCCCGCGCCGTGACCTCTTGCCCCACGGGGGTAGCCGCCACGTGGGACACATCGAGGCGCGTTCCAACCGTCCGGAAGCCATCGGGCAGCAGGGGGTCCACGGCGTTCACCGCCGCGCCCTCCATCAGTGCCACCATGTGGGGCGTGGACAGGACGTCCAGCAAGCCACTGCCCCAGGCGGCCGCCGTGTGCTCGGCGGCAACGGTGAGCTTTTTCGTGCCGGTGGCGCCCACAGAAATCGCGTCGAACATCCCCGCTCCTTTCATAACGAGGGCCGAGTGCCCCGGCACCCGGCCCTCGGAGGTATCCTTCCGTCGCTTGGACTAGACGGTCGCCGCCTCTGCCGAAGCGACGCCCCCGCCATCGATGACGGCGCGCAAATCGGCGTGATCGATCGTCTCCTTCTCGATCAGCATCGCGGCCAGCCGATCGAGCTTGTCGCGCGACGTCTCGATGATCTCAAGAGCGCGCGCATAGGCGCGATCGATGATGGCCTTGATCTCGCGGTCGATCTGCGTCGCGACCTCTTCGCTATAGTCCCGCTGCTCCGAGATCTCGCGCCCCAGGAAGATGAGCTCATCCTTCTGCCCAAAGGTGCGCTGCCCGAGCACCTCCGACATGCCGTACTCGGTCACCATCGAGCGCGCAATCTTGGTCGCCCGCTGGAGGTCATTGCTGGCGCCGGTGGTCACGTCCCCAAAGACGCACTGCTCAGCGACGCGTCCCCCGAGCATGGCGGCCAGCTCGTCCTCGAACTTGGACTTGGAGTACATGGTGCGATCGTCCTCGGGCAGGGTCATGGTATAGCCCCCCATCATGCCGCGAGAGACGATGGACACCTTGTGCACGGGGTCCGTGTTCTCGAGGAGGTGCTGCACGAGGGCATGCCCCGCCTCGTGGTAGGCGATGATGCGCTTCTCGTGCTCGTTGATGAGCCGGCTACGCCGCTCGGGCCCAGCGATGACGCGCTCGACCGCCTCCTGGAACTCGAACATGCCGATGGAGCGCTTGTTGCCCCGCGCCGCCAGGATGGCGGCCTCGTTCACCAAGTTCTCAATGTCGGCACCGGTAAAGCCAGGCGTCTGCTTGGCGATGGTGTCCAGCTCGACCTCTGGCGCCAGCGGCTTGCCGCGCACGTGCACCTTGAGGATCTCCTCACGCCCCTTGCGGTCGGGACGGTCCAGCACCACGCGCCGGTCAAAGCGGCCGGGCCGCAGCAGCGCCGGATCGAGGATGTCGGGGCGGTTGGTGGCCGCCACGATGATCACCTTTGTATCGGTGTCAAAGCCGTCCATCTCGACGAGGATCTGGTTCAGCGTCTGCTCGCGCTCGTCGTGGCTCCCGCCGAGGCCCGCGCCACGGTGGCGGCCCACGGCATCGATCTCGTCCACAAAGACGATACAGGGGCTGTTGCGCTTGGCCTGATCGAACAGGTCGCGCACGCGGCTGGCGCCGACGCCGACAAACATCTCGACGAACTCGGAGCCACTGATGCTAAAGAAGGGCACGCCGGCCTCACCGGCCACGGCGCGCGCCAGCAGCGTCTTGCCGGTACCCGGGGGGCCCACCAGCAACACCCCCTTGGGGATGCGGGCGCCCAGAGCGGTAAAGCGCTCCGGCTCCTTGAGGAACTCGACGACCTCTTCGAGCTCCTGCTTGGCCTCGTCGGCCCCAGCGACGTCATCAAAGGTACTGCTGGGGCGGTCCCCCGTGAACATGCGCGCGCGGCTCTTGCCGAAGGAGAGGGCCTGGTTGTTGCCACTCTGTGCCTGCCGCAGCATAAAGACGAGGAACAGGCCGATCAGCACCAGCGGGACGATCTGGATCAAGACAATGCCCCAGTTCTCCCACACGCTGGGGCGCACCGCGACGAGTTCCCCGACGGTCTCGATCTCTCCCGGGGTCACGCCCAAGCCGATGAGCGTCTCCCCGATGCCGATGTTCGGTTCTTTGCGCGAGACGTACTTGACGGTGCGGCCATCCTCGCGCACCGTCACATTGATGATGCCGTCATTGGCAACGGCCAGCCTCTCCACCTGTCCCTGCTTGACCAACTCGGCCACGCGGCTGATAGCTATCTCCCGAGAGCTATCCGTTGGGGTCAGGAAGCTATAGAATAGGGCGATGCTGGCGACGAGAATCAAGAGATAGACAAACGCATTCCTCGGCCAGGCTGGTCTCACAATGTCCTCCACCCGTGTGAATCGTGGCTACCCGCCGACTGGCGAGTGAGCCGGCGAAGACACGGTAACGCAACAGCATGATGCGTTGCCATAATACTATTGTACCACGGTTGCCGTAAAATCAGAAAGAAAGGTTCGACGTGGGCTCTCCCAGCAGGGCCCATCAGGCCGCGGCCCCGCGGTGCCCCCGACATCAAAACCGCTCAACGCGGTCGTTGAGCGGCACGCCCTTCTTCCTGTGGGCCCACCCGGATTCGAACCAGGGACCAACCGGTTATGAGCCGGTCGCTAACGGTGAGAACCTGAGACCACAAGGCTATGTGATTCTGGATAACCGTAGGGTCTGAGGTAGTGCCAGCCGTAGCGTCTGCGATTGTACATCCGCCCGACGAAAAAATCCGCCTGTGGGTTTTGCCCCCAAAGGCGGATCGGGTAAAATATCCGCACCTGGGTGCCGTCCCACCTGGGCCACGCCCTCGGAGCGCGCAAACGCTCGCGGGGGCATCTTCTTGCCGCGTATTATACCCCCCTCGCCATGTGCGGCAAAATCGTTCACACCAACCCCACTGGCCATGAAACATAAAACCCGCCATCGCAGCCATCACGATGGCGGGTGTACCGCAGCTATTCGATTGTGGACGCTATTCGGTTGTGATGTATACGCTTCAGCGGTGGGTCACACGGGCTTCCGCCCGCACCACTGTGCTTCCGCTCATCGGTTGGGTAGGCCAACTGGCCGCCCAATGCGGAGCGCGGCCAGCGTGCGTTCCGCCGTCTCAGCCATCATCTCGCCATAGGTCAAGACGTGATCGCGAGCCGCCTCCTTCACCGCACGTCGCGGGTCGTTGGGACGCGGCTCACGCGACGCCAACGCAAGCTCACGCTCACGTGGGGTGCGGGGCAGGGGTCGCCCCTCCCGCTTGGGCATGGCCGACTGTACCGCCTGGCCAATCCGCTCACTCAACATTTGCGACAATCGCTCATTCACCTTTCGCAACAATCGTTCCTCCGATTCGGGTGAGAGTCTCACCTT
The DNA here is from genome assembly GCA_012841405.1 of Chloroflexota bacterium. GTDB lineage: Bacteria > Chloroflexota > Anaerolineae > UBA1429 > UBA1429 > DUUT01. The sequence continues at coordinate 2,744 of DUUT01000099.1, read as the reverse complement.
AGTTGTGGACTGCGCCTTAGGCACGAGCTTCGCCCTGGGTGTGGGGGGCAACGTGGTCGTGAGTCCCCCCTTGGGCGCGAGCCCCTCCTTGCGGATGATACGTTGCATCACCATCTCACTTCACCTCCTAGAATGATTTGGGGCCAGGGCCGCCCCATTCTGACCTCACAGGTCGTTGACAAAGTCGATGCCGCCGATGCGTATTACTCGCACCTTGTTTCCTGGTCGGAGCCGGTACGCGGGAAGTCGGTGCCCGTAGTCATCCTCGTATACTACCACCCTGCCCTGTGGGGGCGGTGGCATACGTTCCCGCTCCAACTTAGCCAATCGCCGCGACAAACCCCTCCGTGAAATCCTCATCCTCATCCTCCATTGATTCGAGTCTCGCAATGCGTTGAGCCAACACCACCAATTCCGCCACTCTTAGTCCCCCATCCAGCACCGCACGTGCGGCACTCACCTTGGCTGCGTCTGAAGCCGTTGAGTTTTTCATCACGCCCTCAAACGTGTCGATGGCCAGTTGCATAGCATCGGCCAGGCGTAGTGACGCGGCGGACAGTGTGGCGTCCTGATAGCGCGCCAACTCCTGCTGCACTGCGGGCTGTCGCATATAGGCCCATGCAGTGGACTCACCGATGCCGGCCTGGGCCGCTGCCTCACGGATGGTAGGACAGACGAGCAAGGCCGCGATGAAGCGGCGCTGGCGCCAGGTCGATGTATCATTTTCACTCATATGCTATCACCTCCTCCCCGCTATGCATTCATCGTTCAAACCATCCCGCATCACTTCACGCTCCGCCCGTTGCTGGGTGGCGTTCCGCCAGATGGCGGCAAGCCTTCCTCAACCAACCCAACCAGTTGCTTGCGAATAAGGCTGGTGGGTTTACCCAGGGTATTGGCGCTCTCCCCCAGCTTCATTGGCTCCTCCTCCTGCCGGACTTTACGTAACCATACAATGCTTGAACGGAACTTTAAATAGTACGGAACATGGGGAACGCTATCTTGATCCCCCGCGTAGCGCTTTTTTGCTCCCAGCGGCGTGCCGCCGGACACTCTATGATGGCGCATGTTGCAATGGTGGCGCAGCATGATGCAGTGGTGGTGGGCGCAATGCTCAGAGGGAGAGTGGGCACCCATATTCCCTTCCCAGTGGCGAGTCCCATCATCATTCCTCATATGAGTGGGAGTCCCGTCATCATTCATCTCATCATATGTATAGCATGCTCTCCGGAGCATGCCTTATACCTTACTATTCTGTCCTAGATTACCTCCTATAGTACCCTAACTATATACCCATCTTTCCAAGCAGGTAAGGGTAGATTTCCAATAGGCAAGGGTAGATTTCCAATATGCTAAGGGTGAGTTTACAGGAAGCTATTTTCGTGAGGCTAGTGCTCCAGGGCTGGTGTCCCATCGCTAACGTTGTGACACCCATCATCCCACCCATCATTCCACCCCCTCGGGCCAGGTGGGGAAGATGCTAGGTTTCAAGTACACGCGGGTGTGTCCACCCACCTGATCCATCAGCCCCCACGTTCTTAGCTCTTCCCACACACCTCTCAAGCAACTTGGATTGATACCCGCATCCTCACACAGCGCAGTGGCTGAGCACGGCACCACGTCCCACTTGCGCTCCCGCATGTACTCCGCATGCCCATCCTCGTTGTGATCCCAACCCTCCAACTCCACTTCCTCATAGAGGAACATGTCCTGCCGCCCCCTGGCGCGTGCTGCCAGGTAGAACACGCGAGCCGTCGGCTTGAGCCTCGCCCAGATGCCACTGTCGATGATGCAGTTGTGGAAGTAGATGACGTCGCCCTTGTACGTGTCCAGCATGGGGCCACGCACAAATTGCACGTTGTAAACGTAAAAGTGCCGGACGCCCTCGGTGACCTTTCTCTTGGATACTAGCTCCAGCGATTCCAGTTCAGCGATGGCGTCTCTCACGGCGCGCACACTCACCCCCGCCAACGTGGCGATGTTCTGCTGCGATATTTGGAAGGATGTGTCCTCATTGAAGTTGGCAAGCCGGCACATCACCGGATACACCGACAGCACCGCCTTGGGATCGGCATTCGAGAACTCACACCACACAATCTTCTTGGGCAGTCCCCTAAAGCCATCCATGTTGAGCGCCTCTTTGTTCCTGAAGTGGACGTGATTCATCTTGCCGTATATCCACTTGAACTCCACACGCTGGCGTGCCGCCTTCCTTTGGCGTTGCTCTAGGGCGTTGAATAGGACGTTCCCTGATGGTATCTTTTGTTGCTTTGGCTGAGCGGGTTGCTCTGGTTTCCTGCGCCGCCTGGGCTGCTCTGGCTGAGTGGGTTGCTCTGGCGCTTCCTCCTCGCCGCCGTCGTCACCCGCATCCCAAAAATCCTCTGGCAACAGATCATATCTCGAATCAAACTCCTCATGCTCGCTCATGTCCCCCTCCTATCTGGGGTGATTAGGGACGTGTCGGGCTGACCCACTGGATAGGCAGCGGATCACTTGCGGGGCTGGCCAACCCACCCGGCACGTCCCTCATGCTATCGTCTCCCCCCCGCTTCCGCTTTGGGGATGACGCCACTCTGAAGGTCGGGCCGCTCGTCAACGGTGGCCTGATTGATCAGCACCCGGATCACCCCCGATATGGTGCGGCCCGTCCGTCTGGCCACGTCTTTGACATGCGCGTGTTGTTCAGGAGTGACATACACAATAATCGCTGGTTTCTTACCTTCCTTATGCGCCATATGCTTTCT
>DUUT01000098.1 GCA_012841405.1 Chloroflexota bacterium | reverse complement strand
CGGCAGCGCAGCGCGCGCCGATCGTGATTGAGGAGGAGACGTGCTTGCCCAGAGCGCCCACTGGGGAGACGCGGATGGCCATATCTGGCCGTTCCAGCTCCATCGCGATCTGAATGACCTGGCCACCCTCATCGAGGTCGCCTTTGGGGACGAGCTGCGCGAAACGCACAGCAGCATCGCGCGCGACATGCGCCAGATGGCGCTCATGGGCCCGCTGCTGTTGGCCGCCGGATCGGCCCTGGCGCCTCTCAACGGCTTTGTGTGGATCGATGAGGGGCGCCTCGTGGGCAACGTCAGCTACAGCCGCGAGGGGGGGCGCCTGGCCGCCTGCACCATCAGCAACGTGGCGGTGCTGCCCGCGTTCCGCGGCCGCGGCATCGCCAGCCGCCTCCTCGACACGACCCTCGAGCACCTGGTCAGGCAGGGGTGTCGGCGGGTGTTCCTGGAGGTGCGCGCCGATAACGCGCACGCCAAGGCGCTGTACCGTAAGCGCGGCTTTACCGTCTATGACGTCATCCATGAGCATCTCCTGTCGCGCTATAACTGGCCGGTGATCGTCGCGCAGCCGGAGCGCCCCCTGCGACGCGTGGCGTCAGGCGATGGCGCCGCGCTGTATCGCCTCTACCTGGAGAGCACGCCGCGCGCTGTGCTGCGCGCCCGGCCCCTCGAACCATCGCAGTTCTCCCGGGGCCTGGGCTGGCGGCTGGGCCGGTTGGGGCGACTCTTTACCAGCGGGGAGCGGTGGGACGAGTGGGTGGGCACCGCCGAGGGGCGGGTCGTGGCGTGGGGCTCGCTGACCATGCTCCCACCGCGGCGTCCGTGGGAGCTGAGCCTCATGGTGGCCCCGGAACACCGTGGCGCTTGGGAGCGTCCCTTGCTGGTGACGCTCCTCGGTCGGGAGCCGGCCCTGCCGGGGGTAGATGTCCGCGCGCTGCCGTCGGCGTCGCACCCCGAGGCGATCGAGGCCCTCCAGGCGCTCGGCTTTCGCCAACTGCGCGTGCTGGACCAGATGGTGCGCGATCTCGGGCCATAGCCTAGGCCTGGCAGCCTCGGCGCCGGAAGGAGGCTGGGGCGTGGGGCGTCATGGCGTGGCCCCACCACCGGTACCCAACCCGTACGCGATGACCGAGAGGAGGCAAGGATGCGTAGAGCGCTCGTACGCTGGGTGATCAACGCCGTGGCCATCTGGGCGGCGATCATGGTGGTGCCCGGGCTCAATGCCGATGGGGGGTGGACCGTCTACCTGTGGGTGGCCCTCATCTTGGGACTGGTGAACGCCTTGATTGCCCCCATCGTCAAAGCGCTGACGTGCCCTCTGATCCTGTTGACGTTGGGGCTCTTTACGCTGGTGATCAATGGCGCCATGCTATGGCTCGCCGGCGTCCTCAGCCGAGAGTTCGGTCTGGGGTTCTTTGTGCGCGACCTCGGAGCGGCCATCCTCGGCGCCCTGGTGGTGAGCGTCGTGAGCTTTGTCCTCAGTGTGTTGGCAGGCGTGCACCGCAAGGAGCGCTGACACGAGCGCTGCCCGCGGTCCCGGCGTGGGGCTGCTAGCGCGCGCGCTGGCGCCAGAAGGGGTTGGTGGTGGAGCGGTAGAGGCTGCGCAGGGCCAGCGCAATGACGCCGATGCCCCAGGCGATAAAGATGATGCCGCGCAGGGCCCGGGGGATGAACTGGAGCGTCACCCAGTAGACGTAATCGGGGAAGGGCTGGATGCGGTAAAAGTGGGTCAGCAGGTAGGCGATGCCGAGGCTGAGCCCCACCGCGCCGAGCACAAAGAAGGTGAGCCAGCGGGCGATGTCCCTCAGCTGTGCGCGACTGCGGATCACCCGGGCGCGTTGGCTCTGGCCCACCGCTGAGCTGACCGTGATGAGGGGGACGGCGCCAGGCTCGGCAAACAGGACCTCATCGGAGGGCACCGGGAGGCTGGGGGAACGGGGACGGCCCAGCTGCTGGCTGATGTCCTCCTCGACCCCGATGTAGCTCACCGCCTGGGTGAGATCCATGGCGATGGGGAAATCCTTGCGCTCGGGCTGGTTGCCCAGCACTTGGCCGATGGTTCGCTGGCACAGGACCATCAGCGGGCGTACGCCCGCCGCGTACGCCGTCACCACATCACGGGGGGCGTCTGCCAGGGCGTAGCATTCGGCGAGCTGCAGGTTGAACTGGGAGGCAGCGACCCAGAAGATGCCCGGGTGCTCCCCCCAACAGCGACAGGGGGCGCCATCGCGGTGCGGGCACAGCAGGAGGCCGTCGATGCGCCCACCCCCGGCCTCCACCTGCTTGACCAGTGCCTCCAGGCCATCCTCCCCGGCACCCTCGGGCGACGTCGCCCGTTGGCCGTACAAAAAGACGAGCCGATGACCGTTCGCCAGCAGGCGCACGGCCTCGATGGTCGCCGGGGTCAGTTGCCACGAGGCGACCGGGCTCGCGGGATCGATGTGGCTGTCCCTCAGCAGGCAATTGCGATGGACGAATACGGCCTTCATATGCTCCGTTCGGCGTGGTGACCGGTGAGCGGCTGGCGCGACGGCAAAGGGGCGCGCGGACGGCGCGCGCTAGCGCGGCCGATGGGTGCCCGATCGGGCCAGCGTCAGATCGGCCGCCGACTCGGCGACGGCCTTGTGCATATCCTGGAGTGAGGGCAGCGACCAGTCCTTGCCGGTGCCGTTGGCCGGGGCTTGCCCCGGGACCTCGCTCCCTGCCTCCCCTTCGACGTCGGTTCGCTCGGGTGCGGGGAGGCTCAGTGCCTCGATGTCATCGCCCGCCATGGTGCACTGACCGCGAAAGATGCCCCCCTCGTCGATCAGCAGCGAAGCGACGTGGATGTCGCCCCACACGCGGCCGCTGGGTAGAATTTCCAGGCGCCCGTGCGCCGTGACGTTACCCCGCACAGCACCCCACACCTGCACGGCGTTGGCGGTGATATCGGCCATCACGCGAGCGGATGGGCCAATGATGACGTTGCCGGCGGTTTCGATGGTGCCCTCAAAGACGCCGTCGACGCGCACGTTGCCGTCCGAGCGCATGTGGCCCTGAAAGCTCGTGTTGGGACCAAAAACGTTCTCGATCTTGCCGCCAACGACAGCCGGCCCCTCGTTCTTTTTGAACAATGCCACCCTCCTTCAGCGGGCCACCCATCATGTGGTGGGCAGCGTGCCCGTACCTTTGGGACCTCACCGAGCGCGCGGCACACCGCGCGCCATTGGGGAACGCACGCGATCGGGCGTTGGGGGGGTATGGCTCGGGCGCAAGCCCAATGGAGGTCGTCATGCCTGATCCGAACGTTCTCTGCAGCCGATGGAATGGCCGGGCTACACGGCACCGCCACGCCGTGGCGGGCCTTGCCCGCAGGGTCGAGGCGGTGTGAGGATCAGCGACAGCAGTGGTGTGCGGCAACCCACCGTGATGGATGACCGACCGCCACATCGAGGGGAGCGCGAGGGGAGATTCGGCAGAGATGTGCCGCGGCATCCGGGGTGGTGCGATGCCGTTCCCCGACACGTGCCATAGGGTGATGGCGCCAAGGGCACTCGCCTACCAGCCGAGCGGCGCTTGGCCGTGACGCGACTATGGCGGGGGCGCTCCAACTCGTGCGCCCATCTTACTGAGAATGGGGTCCCTTGTCAACCGCGTGGCGGTGCGGGACGTTATCCCAAATCTCCCTCCAAGAAATCCCAGATGGCTCTTGACTTGGAACATTTGTTCGCCTATAATGCAGGTGATACCGCAGCACGGCGGAAAGGAGCCCTCCCCATGAAGGGTACAAGCACGCTATCTACCCGGCAGCGCCGGATTCTGGCGGTCATTCGCGATTTCACGGCCGAGTACGGCTATCCCCCCACCATCCGGCAGATCGGTGAGGCGGTGGGCATCTCCTCGACCTCGGTCGTCAGCTATAACCTGACTGTCCTGCAGCGCAAGGGGTACCTCACGCGCGATCGGGACGTCTCGCGGGGGCTGCGCCTCGTGGAGGATCAGGAGGGGGACGATCTCGCGGAGCGCACGGAGGTCACGGCCGTAGCGGTCCCCCTGCTCGGCGCCATTGCCGCCGGTGAGCCCATCCCCATCCCCGATGGCGACTTTGCGCAGATCGATGCCGATACCCTCAACCTGCCGACGGACCTGGTGCCCGACACCGAGGGCGTGTATGCCCTCGAGGTGCGGGGAACGTCCATGATCGATGCCCTCATCAACGATGGCGATATCGTCATCATGCGCCACCAAGAGACGGCCGAGAATGGCGATATGGTGGCGGCGTGGCTGAAGGATGAAAAGGCGACGACGCTCAAGCGCGTCTACTGGGAGCGTGAGCGCTCGCTGGTGCGCCTCCAACCGGCCAATCCGCTGATGGATTCGATCTATGTGCACCCCGATGACCTCGAGATCCAGGGCAAAGTCATCGGCGTCATCCGGCGGCTGTGAGCGCGAGCGACCACCCCTCGGCGCGAGGCGGGCTCCCCTCCTCGCGCCCTGCGCTGTCCCCAAGAGACCGTATGACGGTTGCGCTTTGCACCTCCCCCTGGTATACTCGGCTCTGTCGTACCTACGCGTCGGGCTCGTGAACCTCGTCACGGCCCGGCACTTGTTTGCCCGCCGTTACGCGTTCTCTGTCTCGTGACGGACTGGCTCGTCTCCTGCCCGCAGTGTATCGTCGCAGTGCACGTCGTTATCCATTCTGTCTGAAGAGACGTGCATGGCGAGGGGCTGCCCGGTGTGCCGCGCCCCCGCCCACTCAGCCCGTGGCTGGGTTGCCGTCCCGTCAGAGGCTGGGGGAGCTGACCCCTCGGGCCCTGGCGCATCGTCAGGAGGAATGCGTGACCGGCACCATTCTCCATCTGGCCGATGTTCACCTCGAGGCGCCCTTTTGCACGAGTGGCCTCGCCCCCACCATCGGCACACGCCGTCGCCAGGAGTTGTGCGCGGCGTTCACCCGTGCCCTGACGCTGGCGCGCGAGCAGCACGTCGATGCGGTGACCATCGCTGGAGACCTGTACGATGGCCGTTACGCCCTCCCCGAGACGGGCACCTTTCTGGCCGATGCCTTTGCGGCGCTGAGCCCAATTCCGGTGATCGTCGCGCCGGGCTGCGCCGACCCCTACGACGACGAGACGAGCCTGTACCCCCTCACGCGCTGGCCCGACAATGTGACGATTCTGTCCTCCACCAACAGCTTTACCCCGGTTGCGGTCAGCCCCACGCTGACCGTCTGGGGGGCGGCGTGGCGCGCCGAGGGACCGCCGGAGCTGCCGCAGGTGGCGGTGACGGGTGACCACCGGCACCTCGTGCTCCTGCACGTGGGCCCCGCGGCGACCGGCGACGCTTCCTCGGGCGTCCCTGGGGTGACGCCGGCGGCACTGCGCGCCGCCGGATTCTCCTATGCCCTCCTGGGGGGCCGCCACGCGGGGGGTGCCTGGCCGGAGGATGACCCCTGGGGCTGCATGCCGGGGTCTCTCGAGCCCCTCGCGCCGGATGAGGCGCCTGGGCGCCATGGCGCCGCCCTCCTGCGCATCGCCGCCGATGGCGCCTGCAGCGTTGACTGGCTGGAGGTGGGCTGCTGGCGCTACGCCGCCGTGGCGGTGGACCTCGGGGCCTGCACGACGGCGGACGAGGCCGTGACGCAGATCGAGGCGGCCCTCGAGCGCGGCGGTGTGCGCGCTGACGCGCGCGCCATGGTCACCGTTACCGTGACGTGTCTCCCGGAGGACGGCCTGGACCTCACTGACGTGCGCGAACGCGTCGAGGCGCGTGCCCACGTGACGCTCCGCGTCGAGCGCCCCTTCCCGTACGACCTCAACCAGCTCGCCCAGGAGCACACCGTGCGCGGCTTGTTGGTGCGTCGTTTCCGCGCCGCGTCGGAGACTGGCGCCACGAATGGAGCGGCGCCAACTGACCCTGCGCTCAAGCGGGATGCCCTCCGCCTCGCGCTGCGGGCCCTGGATGGAAAGGGGGTCCGGCCCAGTGAGGTTGCGTGACCTGCACCTGGAGGGATTCGGCCGTTTGGTCGCGCGCACCTTCCAGTTTGCTCCCGGCTTGAACCTCGTGCATGGCCCCAACGAGGCGGGCAAATCCACCCTCATGCGGGCGATGATCGCCATGCTGTACAGCTTTTTCGAGGAGGGCACCATCACGGCCGCCAAACGGGCGGCGATGATGAGCTATCAGCCCTGGGACGAGTCGGCGCGCTATGCGGGGGAGCTACGTTACGCCCTCGATGACGGCTCGGAGTACCGCGTGCGGCGTGTCTTTGCGCCGCGCTCGTCGACCGCACTCTTTGCCCTCCCCGAGGAGGTCGACATCTCGGAGGAGTTCGACAAGGCGACCCGCGGGCGCCTTTTCTTTGCCGACGTACAGCTCGGCCTGAGCAAAGAGGTGTACGAGAGCGTCTGCCAGATCACCCTCTCCGATCTGGCCACCCGAGATCTGTCGGCCGCGGGGATCACGGCGACGCTGATGCGGTTGGCCACCTCAGCGGCCACGGATTCCATCTCCACCGATGCCATCGAGCGGTTGGAGCGCGTCATCCGCGAGGATATTGGCACGCCCCGCGCCCAATCGCGCCCGCTGCCGCAGCACGAGGCGCGGCTCGCCACGCTCCAGGAGGAGCGGGAGGCCGCCGCCACGGCCCGGAAAGCGCTGTACGCCCACACGGCGCGATTGCGCGAGGCCGAGGCGCGCCTCCTGCAGGTGGAGCGCGAACGCCAGGCGTTCGCCTACCTGCAGGCCCTCGCCGAGTACGAGGAACGCGAACGGCAGGCGCAGGCTATCGCCCGAGCCGAGGAGGAGGTGGCCGCGCTGCGCGCGCGTCGCGAGGCGTTGGAGCGCTGGGCGACGTTCCCCGCCCACCTGCATGCGGACGTGCTGCGCCTCTCGGCGCGCCTCCAGGAGCTCACGGCGGCGCATGAGGAGGCGCCGGCGCGCATTGCCGAGGTGCGCGAGCGCCTGACAGAGCTCGAGGAGGCCCTGGTCGCCGCCGACAAGCGCGTGGGCGCCCTCGAACATGCCCGCGAGACACCCCTCGACGTGCTTCCCGACGTCCAGGACCTGGCGGATGCTTGGCGTCAGGCGGAGGAGACCTACCGCTCGGCGCTGATGAGCTACGAGCGTGCCCGGGAGGTCGTCGATCGCACGGGTGAACACGTGGCGACCGAGGCGGAGCAGCTGGCTCCGGCCATCGCGATGGGCCACGTCGGCCTCGCCACGCTCGAGCAGCGGTGGCTCCTGGCGCGGGAGCAGGTGGTGTCTGCGGAGGAACGCTTCGCCGAGGCGGAGGCCGAGTGGGCCCGCGTGGGGATGACGGAGGAGCGCTACCGCTATCTCGAGAGCGTCGTACGGGCCGCGGCGGCGGGCGAGGAGGTGGCCCTGCCGGAACGCCAGGGATGCCTGCCCGCCATCGCTCAGGCGCTGCGCCTCGCCCTAGGGCGTCCACAGCCCGTGGAGGCGCCGATAACGGGGCTGCCCCCCGAGGTGCTCATCGCGGCCCAGGTCGGCCCGCTCCATGCCGGCCTCGAGCGCGCCCGCGCTGAAGTCGAGCGGGCACGGGCGGCCCTCACCGCGGTGCGTGGTGAGGCGACGGCGTCCCTGGGGAGCTTGCTGCCCGCCAAGGAGCCGGGGCCGGAGGCACTGGCCTCCCTCGCAGAGCGCCTCGAGGTGTTCCTGAAGGCGCGCGCCGATGTGGAGCATCACCGCGCCTTGGTCCACTCGCTGCGGGAGGACCTCGACGTGGTGCGCGCGCGCCGCGATGTCGCCGCGGGGGATCTGCTGGACGCGCTGGCGGAGGCCGGCTTTGGCGGCGATGATGCCGCGACAGTCCTCGAAACCTACCTGGCCCAGGTCGAGCGCCGCCGCGCGCTGGAGCGCGAGGAGCGGGAGCGCACGCGGCTCCGGGCTGCGGTGCGCGACATGCGGGGCGAGATTGCGCGCTGGGAGCAGCGCGAGGAGGCGGCGGCGACCGCGCGCACCACGCTGCGCGCCCTGCTCGAGGAGGCTGGCCTCAGCGTTGGGGAGGACATGGCGGCGGTGGCGCGCTTTGAGGAGAGCGTCCAGCAGCACGCCGCCTGGGCGGAGGCCCACGCTGCCAGCGAGGCGGCGGAGAGGAGCCTCGCCACCCTCACAGCGGGCGGCTCTCCCGCGGAGCGTGAGGCCGCGCAGGCCAGGTGCGCCGCACGGCTCGAGGCGCTGCGGCGCGCACACCCCACCTTTGGGGACCTGGCTGCCGAGGAGAGCGCCGACGCGTACGCCGCGCGGGGAGTGGCGGCCACGGAAGAGGCCGATGCCCTGCGCGAGGAGCTGGTGACCCTGCGGGGGGCCATCGAGCGGGCGACGGCGGTGGCCGAACGCCTCGTCGCGCTGGACGAAGAGATCGCCATCGTCAGCGCCGAGGTGCGGCGCCTCACGGCGTTCCGCGATGCGGCCACCCTGGCCCAGCAAGAGCTCGCTGCCGCGGCCGAGGAGTACCAGCGGCGGTTTGCGCCCCAGCTCGAGCCGATCCTGAAGCAGAGCCTCGCCCGCGTGACGCGGGGACGCTACGTCGATGCCCAGGTGGACCCCGAGACCTTGGCGGTGACGCTGGTGGCTCCCGAGCTGGGACGCCCGGTACCCGTCGACCTGCTCAGCGCCGGCACCGGCGACCTGGTGTACCTGATGCTGCGCATGGCCATCGCCCAGGCGATCAGTGGCAACCGCGAGCGCTTGCCCCTCTTTCTCGACGATCCCCTGGCCCAGTGCGACCAGGAGCGGCAGGCGCAGGTGCTCGAGTACCTGGCGCTGCTGAGCGAACAGACGCAGATCTTTTTGTTCACCAAGGATGCCTTTGCCCGCGCGTGGTTCGAGACGACCCTCGCGGGGCAGGAGGCGCATGCGCTGCACCTGCTCGCCTAGGGCGCGGCGCTGGCCACCACCTCCAGCAACCCATCGATGAGCCCTTCGGCGATGCGCGCCTCGCGGATGATGGCGGGGAAGGAGCGCGCCGCATAGCGGTAGCGGTCGCCGTCCTTCTGTAGGATGGAGAACAGGCACAACCCCTCGAGAGCGGCGTCCACCGCCGCCGGCGGCACCTCGCAGCCGTGAAAGGCCAGCGCCGCGCGCGCCTCGGTCACCGTAAAGCGCGGGGACGTCACCATCAGCACGCTGATCAAGCGCTCGAGCGGCGTGGCGTTGCCCCAGGTTACCTCCAAGAACAGCTCACGGAACTCTTCCACCGTGCGCAGGTGCGCTACGTCGTCGAGGCGAATGATGCGGCCCCCGCGCCTCGTGGCGCGCCGGTTGGCGCGGACGACGAGCATCTGGCAGATGGCCTGCACGATGCTGGGGTGGCACGACGAGAGGTCAATGATCGCCTCCAGGATTGCCTCCGGGTCCTCAAAGTGGATGCCCATGGCGGCCATCGGCTCGCGGATGATGCGGGCGGCGTCGTGGGGCGTGAGGTAGCTCAGCCGCATGATGCTGCAAAAGTTGAACAGGGGCGAGTCCGGGTCATGGAGGCTGGCATTGAGCTGGCGTTCGCCGCAGAACACAAAGCGGCACAGACCCTCCTGCGAGAGGGCGCGGAGCACGCGAAATAGCCGCGTCTGCCGGCAGAGATCGTAGGCCAGGAGCTTGTCCACCTCATCGAGCAGCAGCACGATCACGCCGTCGGGATGCTGCAGCCGGTAGCGCAGGATCATGCGGCGCACCTCGCCCGGCGCCGTCGCGCGCGCCGCGATCCCCGTCTTGATCGCCAGGTCACCGATGAAGTCGGCGTAATCCATGATGTGCTGGCAATCCAAGTAAAAGGCGTGGTACGTGGGGGGCAGCGGCCGCTCGCCCTCGCCGGTCGGCCGGATGGCGGCGCTCGGGCCGGCGGCCTCCATCAGGCGGTGTACCTTGGACAGCACCGACGTCTTGCCGATCTTGCGGCCGCCGACGATGGCAAAGCTGCGATCGCGGATGGTGCGCATGATCGCCTTGAGCTCATAGTCGCGGCCAAAGAACATGTTCTCCGAGACCGGCCCCGAGCTGACGTAGGGCGAGACCACGGTGAGATCCACCTGCTGGAGGATGATGTCGATGAGCTGGCGCTCGCTATCCGCCGCCATGAACAGCGCACAGAGATCGCGATAGTCGAGCACGATGAAATCGTCGGCGCCGCCACGCACCAGACGCCCAAGCTCGCGGGCGCGCCCGCGCCGCGTCGGGGGATCGTCCACCACGACGAGGAAGGCAAAGAACGTGCTCATATTGAGCATACTCATCAGGCCACGAATATCGCGCAGAACGTCGGCGTGCAGATCGCGCCGGAGGACAAAGACGATGGGAAAGCGCGCGGGGATGCTGAGGTGCACGGCCGTCGCCTTGACGACGTGGCCGTACAGCGACCGGTAGGTGCGGCTCTCGAAGGGGGTGAACCCGAGGCGATGGCACAGCTGTACGGTGATGTCCGCAGCGATGGCGGCAGCGTCGGCGCTACGATCACGGTCAGGTACATCCGCGGCGGCGCGCGTCCCGCCGTCGAGCCGCGCGATCAGCTGCTGCCAGCGGTGTGCCAGGCGTGCGAGCTCTGCGCTGGCGATGGGCTCGAGGACGGACGCTGCCTCATCAAAGAGCAGGTCGTACTCCTTGTGGGTGTCGACGTAGCGGCGCAGCGCCACCACCCGCTCGCGGGGGGGGATGGTGGTGAGCGCATCGGCGCGGACGCGATGGTGCCGGAGCAGCGTCTCCTCGATGGCCTGGTCCCAGGCGTGCCAGTCTTGGGCGGCTGAGGCGGTGCGGCGCGCGGCGATCTGCGCGCGAGCGACGAGGTGCCCCACCCACCAGGCACCGGCGCCGCCGAGGGCCAGGAAGCCCAGCAGCCAGGGGGCTGTGCTGGGCGCGGGGATTTCCCGCGGCGGGCCGGCGCTGCGCGCTGGGGTATGGTGGCCCCATGCGGTGACGCGGCGTGGTGCGATGGTGGTCATCGCGATGGCGAGGAGGGCCAGCACGCAGATCCGCGCCGCGCGGCGCAGGAGCGACGGGCGTGCCGCTCCTGCGCGGGCGGATCTCGGTGTGGGGCGGATATCGGGCGTCATCGGTGATGGTTCCTCGGTGTCGCAGCAGCGGGTGCCCGGTCAGGCCCACTCGACGTGTACGCGGTTTGGCCCCCCGACGAGCGCCGCCACCTGCTCGGCGAGCTGCGGGCTGTAGGCGGTGGTGATCTCGGGGAAGGCGACCTCCACCCGGCCGTGGCCGTTCACCAGGTGCAGGCTAAAGGGCGTCTCCCCGTGGTGCTGGGTCAGAATGCTAAACACCCGCTCGACGGTCTCGGTCGCCGTATCGTCGTCTGCGGCCAGCGGAATCTCGACGCGGAGGAGCTTGGGGCGGCGCTGGGCCCCGGGGCGCCGCCGCGCCGCTTTGGGGGGGCGGTAGGGCTCGATCCCATCGGCGAGGAGTTTGACCTCGTCATCACGGACGTCCACCTTGGCATGGACGTGAAGGAGGGCGTCCTCCGTCAGCAGCTCGCGATGCTCGTCGTACCGCCGGGGAAAGATGACCAGCTCGGCCGAGCCCGTGGGATCCTCGAGCTGGGCAAAGGCCATCGTGTCGCCCTTTTTGGTCAGGATGGTGCGCAGCGTGTTGAGCATGCCGGCCACCTGCACCTGCTCGCCCGCCATCGTCGGGGAGAGCTCACTGATGGACGTCAGGCGCTCGTCCACCACGCGCGTCAGGGCGTCCAGTGGGTGCGTGGACATGTAGACGCCGAGCAGCTCCCGCTCGTCGGCGAGGCGCAGCTTGTCTGGCAAGGGGGGCACGTCGCGCGGCGCGGCCAGGGCGGCACCGCCCGCATCGGCCATGATGTCGGGGCTAAAGTCAAAGAGGCTGCGCTGGCCGATCTCCCTGGCGTGATGGATCTGCTGGCTCTCGGCGATCATCTGGTCAACGATGGAGAGGAGGGCGGCGCGCTCGCCCAGCGCGTCGAGGGCGCCGGCGCGGATCAGGCACTCGAGCACGCGCTTGTTGATCTGCCGCAGGTCCACACGGCGCACAAAGTCATCGAGGTCCTGGAACGGCTCGTCGCCGCGGGCCTCGACGATGGCCTGGGCGGGCCCGTCGCCGACGTTCTTGATGCCCCCCAGCCCATAGCGGATCGCCAGCTGCTCCTCGTCGCGCAGGGCGTCGCGCTGCTGCGGGGTGGTGGCCGACGCCGGCTCGAGACGATAGTCCACGTCGGAGAAGTTGATGTCGGGCGGCCGCACCTCGATGCCCAGCCGACGGCACTCGGCCACCAGCACGGCGACCTTTTCCAGGTTGCCGCGCTCCACCGACAGGAGCGCGGTCATGTACTCGGCGGGGTAGTGGGCCTTGAGGTAGGCGGTCTGCAGCGTGATGACGGCATAGGCGGCGCTGTGCGTCTTGACGAAACCATAGTTGGCGAACAGCTCAATGTCGGCAAAGATGTCCTCGGCCACGTCCTGAGGGATGCCGTTCGCCACCGCCCCCTGGACGAACTTGGCATGCTGCCGCTCGAGGTCCTCCTTCTTCTTCTTGCCCACGGCGCGGCGCATCAGGTCCGCCTCGCCCAAGGAGTAGCCGGCGAGTTGCGAGGCGATCTGCAGGATCTGCTCCTGGTAGACGATGATGCCGTACGTCTCGGCGAGGATCGGCTCGAGCCGCGGGTGGCGGTAGACGACCTCCTCGCGACCAAACTTGCGCGCGATATAGTCGGGGATGAACTGCATCGGCCCGGGGCGGTAGAGCGCCAGCGCGGCGACGATCTCGCGGAACTCGGTGGGCTGCATCTCACGCAGCGTGCGGCGCATGCCGGCGCTCTCCACCTGAAAGATGCCCGTCACCTCGCCAGAGGAGAGGAGGGCAAAGCTCTCCGGGTCGTCCATGGGGATGGCCTGCTGCGTCAGGGTGATGCCGCGGGTGCGTTCGATCCAGCGAAAGGCGCGGTCGAGGACGGTGAGCGTCGAGAGGCCGAGCACGTCGAGCTTGAGCAGGCCGATGGCCTCGACGTCCTCCATGCAGAACTGGGCGACGATGCCCTCGCCCCGCGGGGCACGCTGGAGGGGCGCATACTCGACGAGGGGCCGGTCTGCAATGAGCACCCCTGCAGCGTGGGTGGAAAAGTGCCGCGAGAGCCCCTGCACCGCCATGGAATAGTCGATGAGTTTGCGGATGTGCGGCTGGGTCTCGTAAAGCTCTTTCAGCTCGGGCACCGTGTCGAGCCCGTCCTGGATCGTCTTCTTGGGGCCCGAGGGGACGAGCTTGGCGACGTAATCCACCTCGTTCAGGGGGATGCCCAGGGCGCGCCCCACGTCACGAATGGCGCCGCGCGCCATCATGGTGCCAAAGGTGGCGATCTGTGCCGTCTTGTCCTCGCCATAGCGCCGCGTGAGGTAGTCGATCACTTCGCCGCGGCGGTCCTCGGGGTAGTCGAGGTCGATATCCGGCATGGTGACGCGGCCGGGGTTGAGAAAGCGCTCGAACAGCAGCCCCAGGCTGAGGGGCTCCAGGTCAGTGATCCCAAGGACATAGCCCACGAGGCTACTGGCGCCCGAACCGCGGCCGGGGCCCACCAGCATGCGCGCCTCGTTCTTGGCCCAGTTCACCAGGTCGGCGTTAATGAGGAAATAGTCATCAAAGCCCATCTGGTGGATGACGCCCAGCTCGTACTCGAGCCGTTCCCGGATCTCGGGCGTCTCCTGGCCATAGCGCCGGATGAGGCCTTCCTCGCAGCGTTGTCGGAGGTAGCTCTCGGCGGTGTGCCCCTCGGGCACGGGAAAGCGCGGCAGGTGGTAGCCGGTAAAGCCTAGATCCACGTTGCACTGCTCGGCCACCAGCATGGTGTTCTCTAGTGCCTCGGGGTACTCGGGCAGGTGCCGCGCCATCTCCTCGGGCGTCATGAGGTAGTAATCGTCGCTACCCATGCGTATGCGGTTCGCATCGGCCATGGTGCTGTTCGTCTGGATGGCGAGCAGCAGCTCCTGTGCCTCGGCGTCCTCCTGGCGCACATAGTGCACGTCGTTGGTGGCCACGCAGCGCAGACCGAACTCGCGCGCCAGGGCGACGAGCTGCGGATTGACTCGTTCGAGCTCTGGCACGCCGGCGTGGCGCTGCAGCTCGAGGAAATAGTTGTCGGCGCCAAACACCTCTTTGAACCAGCCGACGGCCTCACGCGCCTTGTCGAGCTGCCCATTCACGATGAGGGAGGGCACCTCCCCGCCGATGCAGGCACTGAGGCAGATGAGCCCCTCGGCGTGGCGGGCGAGCGTCTCCTTGTCGATGCGGGGACGGTAGTAGAACCCCTCGAGGTTGGCGATGGTGGTCAGCTTGAGCAGGTTCTGGTAGCCGGTGAGGTTCTTGGCCAGGAGCACGAGGTGGAACGCCTTGCTGTCATACTGCGCGTCCTTCTGATCGAGCCGGCGCGGCGCCTGGTACATCTCGACGCCATAGATGGGCTTGATGCCGGCGCGGCTGGCGGCGCGGCTGAACTTGATCATGCCGTACATCTGGCCGTGATCCGTCAGGGCCAGCGCCGTCATGCCGGATTGCTTGGCATACTGGCACAGGTCACCGAGGCGTGCCAGACCGTCCAGAAGGGAGAACTCGCTATGAACGTGCAGATGCGTGAAGGTGCTCACCACTGCCTCCTGCAGGCGGGCCGCCGCCGGTGTGCCCGGGTCAAGCCGTGTGGCCGGGTGGGTTTGCGTAGCGTTGGGCTGAGGTAACGAGAGGTGCCCAAAAGGCAGCGGCATTGTAGCAAGCGCTTGGAAGAAGATCAACCGGGAGCGCGGGGCGGGGGGCATGGCACGCCTCGACCAGGGCGAGAGGAAAACTTGACTTTTAGGTGATTTATGGCAGTCTAAGATACGGATTGGATGGTATGCCTCGGCGACCGGCAATGGGCGTGACCCCGTCCCCGCAGCGGGGATGCGAGGGGGCGAGACAGCCAACAATGCCGGTCGCCGTTTGTGTTTCAGGGGGGAGGTGGACCCACCTGCAAAGCGCCGCCGCACGTTGCCACGGAATTGGCGATGGCTTTACACGATGCGAGTGGGTTTGCACTATACTTTGAGTAGTTTGAGTGTCTCGATCGGAGCGGCTTTGCACTATTGCTTTCACCCGACGATGGAGGGTCGGCATCGTGGAACTCGAGCAACGCACACTACTCACCGCTAAGGAAGCCGCGCAGTATCTGCGAATCAGTCTACTGACGCTGAGCAAGATCGAAAAGCAAGGTGGGATTGTGCCCTTCCGCACCCCTGGGGGACACCGCCGGTACAGTCTGGACATGCTGCGGGATTACCTGGAGCAGAGTCGCCAGCCGCGGTATAACGCAACCGTCTAGAGCGCCAGGCTGCCCCTGGACGCGGTGAGCGGTGCGAGACGGTTCCCTGCGAAGTGAGGCGGGGGTTCCATGGAAGGAACCCCCGCCTCGCTGTGTGCACATGTCGGCGCCCCGCGGGGCTCACTCGCGCGAGCCAGCGCGTATGGCGGCAAACAGCGCTTCGGGAGGCCCTCCCTTGGTGACATAGGCCTCGGCGCCCGCCTGACGCATGAGGCGCTCCTTCTCCGGGTCGTCGTACATGCTCAGGCCGATGACGCGCACCCCCGGCAGGGTGGCGGTGATGCGCTGGGTGGCCTCGATGCCGTCCATGCCCGGCATGGCGAGGTCCATCAGCACGACGTCGGGCAACAGCTCTTGGGCCAGGGCCACGGCCGCGTGCCCATCCTCCGCCTCTCCGAGCACGACGAAATCGGGCTGATCCTCGAGCAAGCGCAACAGGCCCTTGCGGATGATGGCGTGGTCGTCGGCCAACAGGATCCGCGTGCGGGCATCGCTAGCCCGCTCCTCCACCGCCAGGAGCGCGGGGCCCG
This sequence comes from Chloroflexota bacterium, assembly GCA_012841405.1. Classification (GTDB taxonomy): domain Bacteria; phylum Chloroflexota; class Anaerolineae; order UBA1429; family UBA1429; genus DUUT01. Next base: position 75,698 of record DUUT01000098.1, on the reverse strand, counting down.
CCGAGCCGCTGCGCCTTCCATTGGAGGACGGCAGAGGTTGCAGGGGCGCGACGAGGGCCACGCGGGTGCCGCGCCCGGGGGCGCTCTCGATGCGCACCGAGCCCCCCACGTACTCGAGACGCTCCGAGATGCTGAACAGGCCAAAGCCCCCCGCGGAGCGGAGCGCACCGGTGTGCTGCGCCACGTCGAATCCCTGCCCGCTATCGGCAACCACGACCTCGACGGTGTCCTCGCTGGGGTGGTCGATGGACACGGTGGCCTCACGGGTGTGGGCATGCTTGACGACGTTGAACAGCAACTCGCGCACGCTCTGGTAGAGGAGGATCTTGACGTCGTCCGAAATCGGTGGCGCTTCGGCGGGCGCGTTCGCACGGATGACGACCCGCAGGCCGTGCTGCTGCTCCATCCGGCGGCCCAAGCCCTGGAGCGCCACTCGAAAGCCTCCGCTGTCAAAGAGGGCGGCAGGGCTCAGCTCTGTCGTCAGTGATCGAGAGGTTTCCATCGCTTCGCGCAACATGGCAATCGGTTCCTCCAACGCGTCGGAATCCTTCACCAAGGACGCCTGCATGCGCAGGTGCTCCAGGCGGTAGGCAACGGCTGCCAGGGTCTGCTGCAGATCATCATGGAGCACCTGCGCCAAGCGCCGTCGCTCACGCTCCTCCGCCACGACGAGCTCGGCGGCTAGGGCGCGGAGTTGGCGGGTGCGCTCGGCGACGCGCTGCTCGAGCGTCTCGTTGAGCTCCTGCAGCCGTAGCTCGATCTTTTTCCGCTTGGTGAGATCATGCAGCGTGCCCACGAGGGCCAGCGGCCGGTCATGGGCGTCGGTGAGCAGCGTACAGCTGTTGCTCACCCAGCGGTAGGTGCCGTTCCGGTGGCGCCAACGGTATTCGATGACCGCACTGCGCTTGCCCGGTGGATGGTGCTGGAGGGCATCCATCTCGCGGGTAACGCGCGGGCGATCCTCCGGGTGAATGCGCTGGCGTGTCCATGCTGCGGGCATCGCCAGCAACTCTTCCTCCGTGTAGCCCGTGAGCGCCTTAACTGAGGGACTGAGATACTCATAGCACCCCGTGTGCAGGTTGGTGCGATAGATGACATCGCGCGAGTTCTCCAGCACGCTGCGAAAGCGCTCTTCGCTCTCACGCCGCGCCCGTTCTGCCACCTTGGAGTCGTGGATATCGGTGGTGGTGCCATACCACTTGTGAATGCGCCCCTCGGCGTCGCGCGCAGGCACGGCACGGCTGAGGTACCAGCGGTAGCTGCCATCGGTGCGCCGTGCGCGGTGTTCGATCTGGTAGGTCGTCCCGGTGGCGATGGCCCGCTGCCAGGCCTCGGCGGTGGCGGCGACGTCGTCCGGATGGAGCATGGGCAGCCACTCCCATCGCTGGCCAACGCGCCGCAGGCCGTCGAACTCGCGGTGGCGCCGGTTGCAATAGTCCACGGTGCCATCGGGCTGCGCCGTCCACACGAGCTGCGGCATGGCGTCAGCCAGCTCGCGGAAGCGGGCCTCACTGGCGCGCAGCGCGTCGCGTGCCTGGGCGCGCTCGATGAGGTCCGCCGCCATGCGCGCCAACAGGTCGACGAAGCGCAGGGCGTCCTCGGTGGGCTCGTAGGGGGTGGGAAAGTGGCTGTTGAGCATGCCCACCAGACGCCCATCCCGGGTGATGAGTGGCGTCGACAGGATCGCGCGGATGCCATCGCCCTCGAGGACCTCCAGGTCCAGCGTGCCCTGGAGGGCTGGCTCCCGGCGCACGTCTTGGATGATGACCCGTTGCCGACTGCGCTGGGCCGCCTCACACGCCGCGGCACAGCTCTGCGTCGCAAAGCGGCGGACATAGCGCTCGCTGAGCCCGTGGTGTACCACGATGTAGAGCTTGTCCGTCGCGGCGTCCACGAGCTGGAGGTTGCCCCTGTCGGTGCCGGTGAGCTCTGCCGCGGCCGCGAGAATCTCGTACAGCAGCGGTTCCATCTCGTCCACCCGCAGGAGCTGCGTGCTGAGCGTTTGAAGGCGGGTCATGCCCGCCAGGTTCTGCTCGAGGCGACGCTCCGAAGCGCGCCGCTGCTCCTCGGCGCGTCGCTGCTCGGTGACATCGCGGGTCAGCACGGCGCACAGGCCGGGCCTGGGGCTCCAGGCGTGCACATCGTAGTGGTGGCCGGTGATCGTGCCGGAATGCTCCACGCGCGCTGACTGGCCGGAGAGCGCTACGGGAGAGAGCGTTTCGATCCACCAGGGGGCGATGCCGGGCAGCAGTTGGCGGAGCGTGCGCCCGACGACGGCCTCGGGGCGGGCGCCGAGCTGGGCGGCAAAGGCGTGGCTCACCTCGATCGGACGCAGGTCGACGGGGCGCCCGGCAGCGTCGAGGAGGACCTCCAGGAGGGCAAAGCCCTCATCCATGGCCGCAAAGAGCTCGCGGTGGTCGTCGATCTCTTGGCGCAGGCGCGTCACCTCGGCGGTCAGCGCCTGGACGCGCCGGCGCAGGGGTGTATTGTGCTCAGTGGCTAGGTTGGGGCTCATCGTAAGGCTCGCATTCCATCAGCTCGGCGGCGCTCCCGCGGCGCGGTTCGACGAGGCCCGCGCTGCTTCGCCGCGCCCCGGTCTCGTCCATCGCCGAGTATTCCAGCGTAACAAGAGAAAAACAGCAGGCATGATGTCCCTTCTATGCTTGGGCATCGGTGTGGGGCAGCGGTACGACGAGGGAGACCTTTGTGCCACGCCCCGGGGCGCTATCGATGCGCATGCGGCCTCCAATGAGCTGCAGGCGCTCGGAGACGCCAAACAGCCCGTAGCCCATGGGCGCCTGGCCATGCCCCGTCAGCGGCGTGGGGACAAAGCCACGGCCGGTGTCGGTGACCGTCATGGCGATGCTCTCGGGTGTGGGGTAGGTGAGGTCGAGCGTTGCGCCGTCGGTCTCGGCATGCTTGACTACGTTGAAGAGCAGCTCACGGGCGGCCTGGAAGAGGAACACCTCGATGTCCTCCGGAATCGGTAGGGCCGGGGTGCGCTCCTCACCGTGGACGGTCACCTGGAGCCCGTACTGCTCCTCCATCTGGCGCCCCAGCCAGTGCAGGGCGGGCAGCAGGCCCATCTCGTAGAGGATGGTGGGGCTCAGCTCGGAGGTCAGCGTGCGCGAGGTGAGGATTGCCTGGCGCAGCAAGCTGAGGGGCTCGTCGAGGTCATGGCCGTCATTTGTGGCGTCCGCCTGGAGGCGCAGGCGCTCGAGATGGAAGGTAGCCGCGGCGAGCACCTGTTGGAGGTCGTCGTGCAAGACCTGGGCGAGCCGTCGCCGCTTGCGCTCCTCGGCCATGGTCAGGTCGGCGGCGAGGGCGCGGAGCTGCTGGGTGCGCTCGACGACGCGATCCTCCAGCTCGTCGTTCAGCTCGCGCAACTGGCGCTCGCGCTCGCGGAGCGCCTCCTCGGCGGCCTGGCGCTCGGTGATATCGAGGTCGATGATCACCCCCGCGATGATGCGCCCATCACGATCGCGCACGGGAGCACCGTTCACCGATACGACGCCGTAGGTGCCATCGCCGCGGAGGATGGTGATCTCTTCGCCGCGCACCACCTCACCATATCGGATGGTCCGGCTCAATGGCCACTCATCGGCGGGGTACGGCCGGCCGTCGGGATGGAATCCCTGGCGGCTCGGGTGATCCTCGAGGGCGTTGGCGGGCAGGTCCGGCCGGCGGAAGAGCTGGGCCATGCGCGCGTTCACCACCAGGACGCGACCGGAGGGCGCCTCGGCGATGACTACCCCGGCGGGCATCTGTTCGATCACGGCGTACAGGAGCGCGCGCTGGCGGTCGAGGGTGCGCGCGCGCTCACGCTCGAGGCGATAGAGGCCGACGTAGCCTCCGAGCGTCCCAAAGAGCACGGTGACCACCACGCCCGCGACGATGAGCCGGCTGGAGTACCACCAGGGGTCGTACCGCTTGTCGCTGAGGATAAAGGCAAAGACGGCGAACGCCGCGGCCGCCTGGAAGAGGGCGACGTGCCCGAGAAGGGCATCCCCCGACCGGCGATAGCGCCTGGTCGATAGCGCGGCGCCGCCGCCGTACAGCGCGACGAGCGCCCCGGTCAGAGCGTGGCTCGCCGGTGTAAAGTGACTGCCGATGACGAGGGGGGGCAGGGAGAGCTCGAATACCACCACCAAGATGCCCACGAGGGCGGCGATGCCGAGGCAGACGATGGCCAGCAGCCGGGCCACCGAGCGCGTGGCGGGTGTGGGCCAGGATGCCAGGGAGGCGGGAAAGAGCAGGGCGCCCGTCAGGGCCATGGCCAGGTCAAAGACCCACACCGAGGTGTTCGGAAGGGTGCGGAGGACGGTGCCCTCACCGGGGCCCAGGTCGGGCCAGGTCAACACATAGACGGCGTACAGGATGCTCATGACGCCAAAGGCCAGCCCTACCCAGAAGGCGGTGGGATCGCCAAGGACGCGGTACCGCCCCATGGTCGAAAAGGAGACGCTGGCGGCGGCGAGGGCTGTAAAGCTCGAGATGGCGGGCACGAACAGGGGCAACTCACCGACGACCCATCCGCGGCCCCACCGCGCGGCGAGCACGCCGAGGCCAATGGCCAGGAGGGCGATCGTGGCGCCGATGATGAGGAGCAAACGATCATTCGTCAAGCGGGGGGGCTGCGTGGCGGGCTCGAGTACCTGCTCGAGGGTAGGCCCGGACGTGCCCGACACGGTACTCGTGGGATCATGTTTCGTCAGGCGCTCGCGCAGGGTGTTCTGCCAGCGCGGCGCCCCGCTGTCATCTTTCATGGCGATCTGCTCCACACGCGCCGTCGACTACCATGCGCGGGCAGCGGGCTCGGTGAGCACCGCTGCCTGGGATAGGAGACATAAGTATAGCGCGGGGAGGCTCGGGACGCAAAGAGAGGGGGGAAGAACAACAAGAGCGCCTCCCTGTGACGCGCAGGGAGGCGCTCAGTGAGCCACCCTCGAGAGTTGAACTCGAAACCTGGCGCTTACGAAGCGTCTGCTCTGCCGATTGAGCTAGGGTGGCACCATCCTCTGCTGCGCCACATGCGCCAAAGACGCTTGGCCACAGCGGGCGACAGTATAGCATGGCGCCTGGGGAGCGTCAAATCCCCCTATCCCTTGACGGACCCGGCCAGGATGCCGCGCACAAAGTAGCGCTGGAGCGACAAGAAGACGATCAGCGGCAAGACCATGGCGATGAATGCCGCCGAGGGGAGCAGGTGCCATTCGGCGCCCAGCGAGTTCACCAGGTTGGCCACGATCACCGTGAGGGGAGCCACCCGCGGCGTACCGCCCAGGTAGATCAACGCGACCAGCAGGTCGTTCCAGACCCATAGGAATTGAAAGATGATCAGGGCGGCCAGCGAGGGCACCGAGAGGGGCAGGGCCAAGCGGGTGAAGGCTTGCCACTGCGAGGCGCCATCCAGGTAGGCCGACTCGAACAGGTCCCGCGGCAGCGACCCGAAAAAGTTGCGCAGCAAATAGATGGCAAAGGGCAGCCCATAGCCCGTGTGGGCGAGCCAGATGGCGATAAAGCTCCCAGTGATGCCCAGGCGGTTGAACATCCGCAGCACGGGGATGAACGTCACCTGGAGCGGCACCACGATGAGGGCGATGATGACGACGAACAGCGTCTGCCGGCCGCGAAAGTCCATCCAGGCCAGCGCAAAGGCAGCGGATGCGGCGACGAGCACGGGCAGCAGCGTCCCCGGGACGGTCACGTAGAGGCTGTTGCGAAACGCTTGGAGGAGGCCCTGGGTGTTCAGCACGACGTCATAGTTCTGCAGCGTCCACTGCTCACCGGCGAACAGGTCCTCGAACACCGTCCACCAACCGGTGGAGCGGATCGCCTGCGGCGTGCGGAACGAGCTCACCAACAGCCCGACGGTGGGCACGAGCCAGAGGATGGCGATGGCGATGATGACGAGGTGGAGCGGCAGGCGGGCGACAAAGCGCTGCAGCGGCGACCGTGCCGTCGCGCTCACCGTGCGCGGGCGCGTGGTGTCATCGGATGCCTCCGCAGCATAGCTATCCTGGGGCGCCGAGGACAGGCTCATCGCAGCGCCTCCTGTTCGCGGAAGCGCCGGATGTTGATGAACATCATCGGGGTGATGGCCAGGAGCAGAATGACGGCGATGGCGCTGGAGCGACCAAAGTGGCGGATCACATACAGCTCCCGGTACATCTGGTTGGCCATCACGTTCGTGTCATAGCGGCCGGCGGTCATCACATAGACGAGGTCGAACACCTTGAGCACAAAGATGATCACCGTGGTCGTCACCACGCCGATGGTCGAGGCGACCATCGGCACCTGGATGTACCAAAAGGTCTGCCAGGCGTTGGCGCCATCGGTGCGCGCCGCCTCGAGGATCTCTTTGGGGATGCCTTTGAGCGCCGCCGAGAGGATCACCATGGCAAAGCCGGTCCACATCCAGATGAAAATGAGGATCAGGGCCGCTGTGGCCGTGCGTGGGTTCACCAGCCAGCCGATGGGGCGATAGTTGGGGAGCAGGCCGTCGAGCACGGCGTTTATCACCCCGAGCTGCGGACGAAAGTCGTATACAAAGCGCCAGATGACGCCGGCACCGACGAACGAGATCGCCTGCGGTAAAAAGATGATCGACTTGAAGATCGACTCGTAGCGCACCAGATCGGCTAGCACGGCGATGATCAGGCCGCCCAGCACGACAAAGCCGGTGGCAAAGATGAGCCAGTAGATAAAGTTGTTACGAAAGGCGACGTGCATCTCGGGCGAGGTAAAGGCATAGATATAGTTGTCTAGCCCCACGTAGCCCTGGGCGTTCCGCCCGAGAAAGCTGATGCGCAGAGTGTCGACTGCGGGGTAGACCAAGAACGCCAGCAGAAAGATGATCGCTGGCGCCACATAGAGCCACGGGAGGCCCCGAGCTGTTCTCATCGGCTCTTCCCCATTCGCGAGTGGGGGGTGCGCCCCCGGGCGCACCCCCCGCAGAGATCCTACTGTGCTGCCTGTTCCTGGTAGGCGCCCTCTGCGACGGACTCGATGTTCTGCAAGATGCTGTCGAGCCCATCCGGGTTGGGGACGAACTCGAGGATGCCGCCGAGGAAGGCCTCCTGGACGGCCGCTGGCATGAGGTCCGAGGCGTCAAAGCGCACCGTCTCGGCCTCCTGCAGCAACTGGGCCATCTCCTGGAAGATGGGATCGGGGTAGACCTCCGGTGCGACCTCGGTGTTGGCGGCGAGGAAGCCGCCGCGGTTGGCCCAGATCTGTTGCGCCTCGGCCGAGGCGAGCCAGGTCATCAGCGATCGTGCCGCCGGCGTGTCGTTGAACATGGCCAGCAAGTCACCGGCGCTCAGGATCGGCGCGCCGAACTGCTCGTCGACGGGCGGGAGAACAAAGAAGGTATAGTCCGTGCCCGCTTGGAGGTCAGGGAACTGCTGCTGGATAAAGTCGGTGATGAACGATGCCTGCCGGTGCATGTAGCATCCGGGGGGATCCTGGAACATGGGGAAGGGCGACTCGCCAAAGTTCGTGGCCAGTTCGCCGGTGGTGCCGCCCTGGACATAGTCCTCGTTCGCGGCGATGGTGCCAAACATCTCCCAGGCGTTGCGCACCGATTCGTCGGTCCAGGGGATCTCGTGCATCCACCACTGATCGTAGGTTTCGGGGGCGGCGGTGCGCAGCATGATGTCTTCGATCCAGTCCGTTCCCGGCCACCCACTCGTGGCGGCGCTCTCGAGCCCGATGCACCAGGGCGTCTCCCCAGCGGCGACGATCTCGTCCGACAGGGCGATGAGCTCATCCCACGTCGTGGGCATGGTCCAGCCGCGCTCGGCGAACACGTCGGGGCGGTACCACACGAGGCTCTTGACACTCACCTTCATAAAGACGCCATAGTGCGTACCGTCGACGCTGCCCAACTCGACCCAGGACTCGCCATATTGCTGGGTGAACTCGTCCGTATCGATGAACGTGCTCAGGTCGACGAGGTTGCCCGCCCGGCCGAACTCGATGAGCTGCCCGGGGCCGGGGATGCCAGAGATGTCCGGCGGATTACCGGCCTGGATACGCGTCGTGAGCACCGCCGTGGTGTCGCGGGTGCCCTCGTACTCTACCGTTGCGCCCGTGGCCTCCTCCCAGGGGGCGACCATGGCCAAAAAGCTCTCCTGCTCGCTACCGCCCCACTGGGCGAGGAACGAGACGGTTTGCCCCGAGATGTCCTCATCACCGACGATGGCGAGGACGTCTTCGGGCGTGGGGGGCTCGAGGGTCGCCACCGCCTCACCCTCTGCCGGGGTCGCCTCCGGTGTCACCCCCGCCTCGGGCGTCTCGGCCGGGGTTTCCTCCGCCTCGGGGGTCTCGGCCGGCGTCTCCTCCGGTGTCATCTCTGCTTCGGGGGTTTCGGCCGGCGTCTCCTCCGGCGTTACGCCCTCTACGGGCGTTTCCTCCGGCGTCACCTCCGCCTCAGGCGTCTCGACCTCCGCCGGTGTCTCTTCCGGAGGCACCACGGCACCGGGGGTCTCTTCGCCAGCCTCGGGCAACGCCGTGGGCACCTCAGCGCCCGGCGTCGTCGCCACCGGCTGACATGCAGCCAGGATCATGGCCACGAGGACCAGGAGTGACACGAACAATCCCATGCGTTTGCGCATCATCCTCCAACCTGCCTTTCTGACAACAGCCACTTGTGGCCTAACGAGCCGCCGATCGCGCCGCCGGTCGCGGGCGATGGCGGCTAGGGTGATGTCGCCGGGCATGATGGGCGGCCGTGCGAGGCGGTGACGCAAGCCCTCACGACTGCCTCATGATAGGCATGTTCCAGGAGGCGGATTGGATTGCGGTGCCAACGGATCAGGATGCGACGTGGGTTCTGGAGAGGTCGAGGGGACGGGTGCAAAGCTGCGAGTCGTTGCGAAACCCTAGCCTGAAGGCGCCAACAGAGATGGTATTGCCGCTCTCAAGCCCGATTCTGTATTTAGTATATCAGAAGACTCATAGCGCTGTCAATGCTGGTGCTGTGGCGTCGGTCCGTGGTGCCCCACCGGTGCCTCACGGGCCTGTCGGCCGGGAAGAGGCCGAGGCGGCCCGCACCTTGACCCTATCCCTGCCCCTGCTATAATCCCGTAACCGGCGCGTCCCTTCGGGCGACGCGCCGTGTAGCCCGGGGCGCCTGTGGCCTCGGGTGCTGAGGCCCCCTGGTAGGAGGCTCCTTCACCCTGCCGCTGCCTCAAGCCCGATCGAGGGGGAACCGTGCGCGATCAAGGTCGACGCCAAGACCTGGGCATCATCCTGTTGTTCGCGGTGTTGGCGTTGGTGTTCTGTTGGCCCGTGACGGTGGGTGGCAAGACGATGCTCCCTGCCGACAGCGCCTTCCAGTGGCAGCCCTGGCGTAGCTATGCCGCCCAGGTAGGCGTCGAGGTTCCACACAACGATCTGCTCAATGATCTCTATCTCGAGAGCTATGTGTGGAAGTGCTTCATCGTCGATGCCCTACAGCAGCGACAGATCCCCCTCTGGAACCCCTACATCCTGACGGGAGTCCCCTTCCTGGCCGCGGGGCAGCATTCGGCCATGTACCCCCTCAGTGTGCTGTTCTACGTGCTTCCCATCCATGCGGCCTTTGGCTGGTTCACCGCGCTGCACCTCTTCTTGGCGGCGCTGAACACCTACATCCTGGCCCGCACGCTGCGCGTGGGGCGGGGCGGCGCCGCCGTCGGCGCGGTGACGTTCGCCTTTGGCGGTTTCATGGCCGTGCGCACCGTCTTTCCGATGATCATCGCCGCGGCGGTGTGGCTCCCTCTCATCCTGACGATGATCGAGCGCATCGCCCAACGCGCCGAGGCGGGGGAGCGACGGCTGCTGTCCAACGTGCCCGAACTCGTGGGCGGCACCCTCGCCTTTGGTATGGTGTTTCTCGCCGGCCACCCGGAGATGTACTACTACGTCGCGCTCAGCGCCGGGGCCTTTGCCGCCTATCGGCTCGTACGCCTGGCCTGGAGAGTGCGCTCCTGGAGAGCGCGCTCCTGGCGGGGCCTGCTCGTCGCGGCGCTCGTCCTGGGGGCCATGGCGCTGCTGGGGCTCGGCCTCGGCACCGCCCAGTGGCTGCCGAGCCTCGAGCTCGTGCGGCACAATTTCCGTGATGGCAGTGCCAGCCTGGCCGAGATCCGCGGGTGGGCCCTGCCGCGGCGCCACCTCCTGGCGTTCTTGATCCCCGATTTCTATGGGAACCCCACCCACCACGGCTACCTGGACCTGTTCACCGGGCAGTGGACGCCGGCGACGGTCAACGCCCGCGGCGAACCGATCCGCACCATCTTTTGGGGCATCAAGAACTATGTCGAGGGGGGCAGCTACGTGGGGCTGCTGCCCCTGCTGCTGGCTGGTGTGGCCATCGTCCGTCGCCGGGGGCGTTACCTCGGCTTCTGGGCGGCGTTTGCCGCCCTTTGTCTGCTGTTCGCCTTTGGGACGCCCCTCTATGGTCTGGTGTACGCCCTGCCGGGGATGAGCCAGGTGCACTCCCCCTTCCGCTGGATCTATCCCTACACCCTGGTGGTGGGGCTGCTCGCCGGGATGGGCTGCGACGCCCTGTGGGCTCCCGCGGAGGATGGCGAGGAGGCCGGCTGGCGTCGCTGGGCGCGGCGCCTCAGCTGGCCCATCGTGCCGGCGGGGACGCTGGCCGTCGGGGCGGCGGGGCTCGTCGGGCTCGGGGTGAGCCTCCTTGCCAAGGAGTGCGTCGCTGCCTTGTGCCAGGCGCTGCTGCCGCACCTGGCCAGGGCCGAGGAAGCCTTTGCCGACGGCCGCATGTTCTTCTCCTACCAGTTCCGCAACCTGCTCATCCTGGCGCTGGCGCTCGTCATGGCCGGGGGGGTGCTGCTGGCGCGGCGTGCTATCCAGCGTCGCGCCCTGTGGGCCGGGCTGGCGCTGGCCGTCGTCGCCGCCGAGCTGTTCGTCATCGGCAAGCCCTTCCTGCCGGCGGTGGATCCGGCGTTGATCGCCTATCGCACGCCGGCCATTGACTTTTTGCTGGAGCAGGAGGGGCTCTTTCGTATCACCACCCTCGTCGGGGGCGATGAAAAGACGCTCAACGCCAACATGGCGATGATGTACGGCCTGCAGGACGTGCGCGGCTATGACTCGATCATCCCCCGGCAGTACGTCGAGTACATGGAGCTCATCCAGCCGCAGGGAGAGCTGCCGTACAACCGCATCGCCCCGCTCTCGGTCAAGTATCCCGAGGCGCTCGACTCGCCCCTCCTCGACATGCTCAACGCGCGGTACGTCATCACCGTGAGGGAGCGCAGCATCGACCGACCGGGGTACACCCTCGTCTATGACGGTGAGGTGCGCATCTACCGCAACGACGACGCCATGCCGCGCGCCTTTCTCGTGCCACGCGGGGAGAACATCCCGGATGCGGAGGCGCGTCGCCAGGCGCTGCGCACGCTGGATCCGCGCGAGGTGGTGATCCTCGAGGAGACGCCGCGCCAGGCGCCGGCAGAGGTCGTGCCCGACACCTTTACCGGTGCGGTCCAAGACATCGCCTATACGCCCAACGAGGTGACCATCACCGTCGACACGCCCATCCCCTGCTTCCTGGTCCTGGGTGATGCCTTCTACGACGGCTGGCTGGCCTTCATGCGTCCCGCGGAGGCGCTGCAACCCGAGCTGGAGGAGGAGCGCCTGCACATCTATCGCGCCAACGGCAATTTCCGCGCGGTGGAGGTGCCGGCGGGGCGCCATGTGGTGCGCTTCAAGTACTCGCCCAACCCCGTCAAGTATGGCCTGTACGCCAGTTTCATGTCGGGCATGGTGCTGGTGCTGCTGGGGGGATGTTGGGCGTGGCGCCGCTTCTATCGCGAGCCGCGCGCCGATGCCGATGTGCAGCGGGTGATCAAGAACACCATGGCGCCCATGACGCTCACGCTGATGAATCGCGTCATCGACATGGCCTTTGCCATGCTGCTGCTGCGCATCCTCGGGCCGGTGGATAGCGGCCAGTACACCCTGGCGGTGGTCATCATCGCCTGGTTCGACATCCTGACGAATTTCGGCCTCAACGCCCTCGTGACGCGCGAGGTGGCCAAGGACAAGGACGAGGCCAACCGCTACTTTGTCAACACGGCGGTGGCGCGTGTGGGGCTCTGCTTCGCCTCCTTGCCCGTCTTGGCGGCCTTTGTCGGCTTTCGCCAGTGGACGAGCCCCTTGCCCGCGGCGACCGTCCTGGCCATCCTCCTCTACTGGGTAGCCCTGCTGCCGAGCAACGTCTCGGCGAGCGTCAGCGCCATCTTTTCGGCGCATGAGCGCATGGAGATCCCCGCCATCGTCACCACGGTGACCACCGTCCTGCGGGTGACCCTGGGTGCCGCGGCGCTCATCGCGGGGCATGGCTACGTGGGGTACGCCGGGGTGTCCATCGTGGTGAACGTTATCACGATGCTCATCCTCTATAGCCAGATGACGCGGCTTCTTTTCCGTCCGCGGTGCGTCGTCGATCTCGGTTTTCAGGGGCGCATGCTCCTGGCGTCGTACCCGCTCATGATCAACCACCTCCTGGCGACCCTCTTTTTCAAGGTCGCCGTGCTCCTGCTCGAGATGCTGGCCCCTGACCCGCGTGTCGTCGGATGGTATGGCACCGCCTACAAGTACGTCGATGCCGTCCAGGTGGTGCCCTCCTTCTTTACCATGGCGCTGTTCCCCCTGATGGCGCGCTATGCTGCCTCAGACCACGACGCGCTGCTGCGCACCTACCGCCTGGCGGCCAAGCTGCTCTTGGCCTTTGCTGTACCGATCGCGCTGGTCGGCTGGGCGCTCTCCAGCGAGCTCATCGGCGTCCTCGGCGGCTCCCAGTACCTCCCCCAGAGCGCTGAGATCCTCCAGGTGATGATCTGGTACATGCCCTTTGGGTTCATCAACTCGGTGACGCAGTACGTGCTCATCGCGCTGGATCAGCAACGCTACCTCACCCGAGCGTTCGTGCTGGGGCTGGCGTTCAACGTGGTGGGCAACCTCCTGCTGATCCCACGCTTCGGCTACATGGCCTCGGCCTATGTGGCGGTGGCGTCGGAACTCGTGCTGTTGATCCCGTTCTATGCCGGCATCCGTCGCTACCTGGCGACCATCCCCTGGCCGCAGCTGGCCTGGAAGCAGGCGCTCTCGGCCCTCCCCATGGCGCTGCTGGTGGTGCTGGCGCCGCCGGCCTACCGGCCCCTGACCATCGTGCCGGGTCTGGTCGCTTACGCCGCCGGCTTTTGGCTGTTGAAGGGTTTCGATGCCCAGGAGCGCGAGGTGGTGGGGCGGGTGTTGCCCCTCGGCGGGGTGCGCCGCCGCTTGCGGGCGGCCGTCGACGCCCTGGCGCGGGGCTAGAGCCGTTGCGTTGACGCGCTTCCCCCGCACCCATAGAATATGGCATAGCTACCGGGCGTCCGACCCGTTGGGCCGACAGCCTTCGGCGCCCCACAGGCGATAGGAGAAGCTCGGCGATGAGAGACTATGAAGCCATCTTCAGGAAAGCCGAATCCACTCTCATCAGCGTTGGCTCGGCGAACCTCTCTGCTGATAGGATTCGCGCTAACCTTGATGAGTACAAACGTCTTGAGGGCAAAACTTTCTCTGATGCCGAGTATTACTGGATACTCGTATATGTTGTGTTTTACTCGGGGTTCAGAGCCACGACGGTCAGTGCTAAGCTGAACCTGATTCGCCGGTACTTTCCCGATTACGCCACCGTCGCAAGCTACCATGAGAGCAAGCTAGACGAAATACTACACGACCCAGAGATGATTAGAAACAGGCGCAAAGTCTGCGCCTGTATCGAGAACGCAAAGATCTTCAAGGACATTGTCAACGAATATGGCTCGTTTCAGAGTTATATAGACTCTTTCTTGCCGATGGATTCCTTTGAAAACCTGATGCTCCTGAAGGAGGAATTGGAGTATCGGTTCAAGGGCTTGGGCAGGGTTACGACTTATCATGTTCTGACAGATATCGGCTTGCCTGTTCTCAAGCCAGACAGGGTAGTATGCCGTGTCTTTCAGAGATTGGGCCTCATTGACAGCAACGAGCAGCTTCTGAAGACAGTAATCCAAGGAAGAAAGTTCGCTCAGGCAACAGGCCACCCTATTCGATATATCGATATTGTGTTCGCTGCTTACGGCCAAGTACGATCAGAAGAGTTTGGTCTCGCCAGCGGTATCTGCTTGGAGCATAGTCCACAGTGCTCGATCTGCGGATTGACGAGTCACTGCAGTCACTTTGTGCGAGATGGTGTTGGCAATAGCGCGCGGTAGGGAAAATGGGCGCTTTCTGAACCACAGTCTGGCGTAGTAGGTGGTTGCAGCCGGTAAGCCAATCAAGGCCCCACCTGCTGCGGGCGGCAATTGCTGGTCGTATCTCTGGGTCTTGGGCATGCTGTGTCACGTGCGTGCGACTGAATCGCGGCCCGATATGCGGGGCCGCAGAGGCCAGCGCAGATCAGCGTGTTGAGCACAACGCACCATTAGGTTCCCACTATACGTTCACCATCGATCGGAGGCTACTTTGTCCGAGCATGTAACCATAGACAAGCTCGCCGAGCATGTCGGTCAAGAGGTTACCGTCAAGGGATGGCTGTACAACCGCACCGACAAGGGGCGGCTGCAGTTCCTGCTCCTTCGTGATGGCACCGGCCTCGTGCAGGGCGTGGCGTTCAAGAAGGAGCTGAGCCCCGAGGCGTTCGAGGCTGCCCGCAGCATCACCCAAGAGTCCTCGCTCATCGCCACAGGGACGGTGCGCGCCGATGAGCGCGCCCCGGGCGGGTACGAGCTGTCACTCAGCGACTTGCAGATCGTCCAGCTGGCACAGGACTATCCCATCGCGCCGAAGGAGCACGGCATCGATTTCCTCATGGAGCGTCGGCACCTGTGGCTGCGCTCCACACAGCAGTGGGCCACCCTGCGGGTGCGCGCCACCGTCATTCGCGCCATCCGCGATTGGCTCGACGATCATGGTTTCGTGCTCGTCGACGCCCCCATCCTTACGCCAGCGGCGTGCGAGGGAACGACGACGCTCTTTGAGACGGACTACTTTGGTGACAAGGCCTACCTCACCCAGAGTGGCCAGCTCTACAACGAGGCGGCCATCGCCGCCTTTGGGCGCACCTACTGCTTTGGGCCCACGTTCCGCGCCGAAAAGAGCAAGACGCGTCGCCACCTGACCGAGTTCTGGATGGTCGAGCCCGAGATGGCCTACGCGGATCTGGACGAGTGCATGCGGGTGGAGGAAGCATTCGTCTCCTACATCGTGGGGCGCACGCTGGAGGAGCGAGCGGAGGAGCTCGCGATTCTGGAGCGCGACACCACTCCACTGGAGGGCATCGCGCCGCCGTTCCCACGCATCAGCTATGACGAGGCCCTGATGATCCTCGAGGAGGCCGGAGAGTCGCTCCCCTGGGGCGAGGATTTCGGCGCGCCCCATGAGACGGCCATTGCCGCGCGCTTTGACCAGCCGGTGTTCGTGCACCGCTATCCGACGCGCTGCAAGGCCTTTTACATGGAGGTCGATCCGCAGAACCCCGAGCTGTCCCTCTCGGTGGACCTCCTGGCGCCTGAAGGGTACGGCGAGATCATTGGCGGGGGGCAGCGCACGGCGGACCTCGAGCTGCTGGAGCGGCGCATCGTCGAGCACAACCTGCCCCGCGAGGCGTTCGAGTGGTACCTGGATCTGCGCCGCTACGGCGCCGTGCCCCACGCGGGGTTTGGGCTAGGCGTCGAGCGGACCGTGGCCTGGATCTGTGGCCTGCACCACATCCGCCAGACGATCCCCTTCCCGCGGACGCTGGGCCGCATCTATCCGTGATGGGCACGCGAGGCCCACAGCGTCGTGGCACGGCGGCGCCGTGGGGCATCGCGCGTGTGCCCCGGACCCACCCCGCCGGAGGCTGAACTTTTGACCACCGGGGTGGGCGGGGGTATAATCGAGCCATGAGCCGTTAGCTCAGTCGGTAGAGCCCCTGCCTTTTAAGCAGGTTGTCGCGCGTTCGAGTCGCGCACGGCTCATTGTGTACATGCAGTGCCATGAGGCATCAGGATGACACACCCTCGTGCCGGCCGCCGTGTGAGGTCGCGCCATCCCTCACAGAGCGGTCGGCACCGTGTACGTTTAGCCCGCCAACGCAAGGGGACGGCTTTCTGGGCGAGCCGTCGCAGCAGCCTCGGTGCGCATCCCATTCGTTCGTGTTCCATCATGCGCCTGACCGTGCCACATACTTGTACGCGAGGAGAATCGTGGAGAACAGTCGATCACCCTTTGATGTCGCATTGACCCAATTCGATCGAGCTGCTACCTATGTGGAGCAACCCGACCACATTCTGGAGGCGCTGCGCGTCTGCAGGCGTGAGCTGATCGTCAACTTTCCCGTCAGGATGGATGATCGCTCGGAAAAGATCATGACCGGCTATCGGATCCAGCACTCCACGGCGCGTGGCCCGTCAAAGGGGGGGATCCGCTACCATCCGGGCGTCACCCTCGACGAGATGCGCGCGATGGCCATGTGGATGACGTGGAAGTGCGCCGTGGCGAACCTCCCCTACGGTGGCGCCAAGGGCGGGGTGACGTGTGACCCCCGTACGCTGTCGGTGGATGAGTTGGAGAATCTCACGCGGCG
Source organism: Chloroflexota bacterium (assembly GCA_012841405.1). Taxonomy (GTDB): domain Bacteria; phylum Chloroflexota; class Anaerolineae; order UBA1429; family UBA1429; genus DUUT01. The sequence continues at coordinate 59,095 of DUUT01000098.1, read as the reverse complement.
ATATGCCACCGAGATCGCCATCATCATGGGCCCGGAGGACGACATCCCGGCGCCGGACGTGGGTACGGATGCGCGGACCATGGCGTGGATCATGGACACGTACTCCAACCAGTGCGGCCGCTTTACCCCCGCCGTGGTTACCGGCAAGCCGCTGGAGCTTGGCGGGTCGGTAGGGCGTGCGGAGGCCACGGGGCGCGGCATCGCGTGGGTGACGGCCGAAGCCCTCAAGCATCGCAACATGCCCCTAGAAGGGGCGACGGTGGCGGTCCAGGGGTTTGGCAAGGTCGGGGCGCCCAGCGCCTACCTCTTGGAGGACCTCGGCTGCAAGGTCGTCGCGATCAGTGACGTGACCGGCGGCTATTACAACCCCAAGGGGTTGGATGTGCGCGATCTCCTGTGCTACGCGCGCCAGAACAACAACCTCCTCGCGGGGTACCCGTCGGCGGAGTGCATCACGAACGACGAGTTGCTCGCCATGGACGTGGACATCCTGGCCCTGTGCGCCCTCGAGGGCGCGGTGACAGAGTGCAACGCGCCCAGCATCCGCGCCAAGCTCGTCGTCGAAGGCGCGAATGGCCCCGTTACCCCCGAGGCCGACGACATCCTGACCGACAAGGGCATCTTTTTGGTGCCCGACGTGTTGGCCAACATCGGCGGCGTCGTCGTCTCCTACTTTGAGTGGATCCAGGGGCGCCAGTTCCACTTCTGGACCGAGTGCGAGGTCAACGAGCAGCTGCACGCGATCATGGTGCGCAGCTTTGAGCAGGTCCTGAACATGGCGCAGGAGAAAAAGGTGGATATGCGCGTGGCGGCTTACATCCTGGCCATCGACCGCGTGGCCCGGGCGCAGGCGCTACGAGGCCCTTGCGTGTAGCTCGGCCGATAGCGCAGCACCCTGAGGGCGGGACCACGCGAGGCCGTGGTCCCGCCTTGGTATATGGCCAGCGTGTGGTCGGCCCCGCGCGTAGGGTAAGGAGGTAGATAGCATGGATCGCGAAGAGCGCCAGTGCTCCCATCTGGAGATGATTCGCCAGGTCACGCCGCGCACGGAGGGCTGTGAAGAGTGCTTGGCCCTGGGCGACACCTGGGTGCACCTCCGTGTGTGTCGCACCTGCGGTCACGTCGGCTGCTGCGACGAGTCCAAGAATCGCCACGCCCGCGCCCATTTCCACGCAACAGGCCACCCCATCATCCAATCCCTCGAGCCAGGCGAGGACTGGCTGTGGTGCTTTGAGGATCAGGTGCTGCTCGAAGAGGCGGACTGAGCCCCGCACGCCTGCCCCGCGTCGCCCTCACCCTTACTACGGACCCTCGCAGCCGATGCCATCGCCGCCGCCGTCAAAGTGGTGCGGATCCGGTGGGAGCACCCGAAAGCGACGATAGGGGATATCGCTGCAATCCAGATCCGGCGGTGGCGGCGGGATGCACACATCCGGATAGGCCGGGTCGCACCCCGCACGGTCCGACGGCGCGGCGGTGGGCGTCTCGAGGGGCGGCGTCGCCGGAGTGGGCGTCGCCCCCCAGAGGCCGCGGCCTGCGCGGCGCGCCTCTGCCTCGAGTTGCCGCAGGTACTCCTGATGGCGTATATCGGGCGGGTAGGACGGCGCCCGGGCGTAGCCGAGGCGTACGAGTTCAGCGTTGACCATGCGATCGCCCACGTAGACGTAGCGCAGCAGGCGGCCATACTGGTCCGTCTCGCTCACGTCCTTCTCGAGGATGACGCGCTGCTGGGCAACGAGGGCGGTGTTCATGGCGGTCGCCTCGGCGGCCAGCCACTCTGCCGGTTGGCCGGACCGCTCCAACTCGGGTGCGTTGATGCCGATGTAGCGCACGGTGTGCGTCTCGCCGTCGATAGACACCCGGATGGTGTCACCGTCCACCACCGCCACGACCTCGGCGCGTATGCCATCGATGGGCGTCACGACGGGTGATGGCGTGGCCGTCGCTCTGGGGGCCTCCGTTGGCGCTTCGGTGGCCGGGCGCGGTGTGGTCGGTGGGCGCGTCGCGGCGGCGGGCTCGTCTACCACCGCGGGCTCGAGGCACCCGGCGCCCAGGAGCACGAGCAGGCTTACTACGGCGATGTGGAGGCGGGGGTACACCGAGCGGCACAGCATAGGCTCCCTTCCCATTCCCAGGATCGGACGCGTGGACTGGACGGCAACGCCCGTAGGAGATGCTCGCCCCGTGTGGACCGGGGATGCGGGCGGGCAGGGCGAGCGGGCGTGTAACGGGCAGCATAGCCGCGCCGAAGGGGCCCGTCAACCGGTGGGCCGTAGCCGACGGGATCATGGTCGGTGGTGGTCCCTCCCCACGCAGGGCGTGGTCACCGGCGCACACCGCGATCCTGACGAGATTTCCCCCCATCCCAACCCCGCGCCCCTCCGCGATGCCGCCGCCGCGCCGCGACGGCCCGTGCCTGTTGGCCGGGCAGCCGCTCCTACCCTTGACAGAACCCACCCCCTACCCTACAATGTAGATAGTCGATAGAAATACTGCAGTATTCATGCGCCGCCCGCGCGTGCGTCTGCCTCTCCGCACGATGATCCCACCCGAGCACTACAGCCTCCTCCGACGGTATCCTGGCATGGCCCTCTATCGTGGCGTCGTTGCGGGCGGCCGTGCGGGCACACAGTGACTTGCGCGCCCAGGCAAAGCGCTGAAAGGAGACGGCGGCATGACGTCGGATATCCTCGAGGGCCAGTGGAAGCAGCTTCGCGGCCAGATCCGCGAAAAATGGGGCGAACTGACGGACGACGAGGTGGATCAGATCGCGGGGCGCCGCGATCGCCTCATCGGCATGCTCCAGGAGAAATACGGCTATACGCGGCAAGAGGCCGAAGACCGCGTGAATGCCTTCGTACGCGAGTTGAGTGCGTGATCGGTGCCAACGGATGCTCGCCGGCGTATGCTGGGGTCTCGCTAGACCCCCTGCCTGAGACGACACGGGGTACGAGGCCACCAACCGCAGCGGGCCCCTGGAGGTGTCCTGCCTCCATGGATGGCAGAGGGCGGGCCGGTAGGCACCGGACGGGCACGCACCGCTAGTTGCAGGGGCCCGGGGGCCGGATACAGGACCTTCACCGCCGCCCGGAGCCGCGAAAGGAGCTCTCACGTGTGGACCGCCATCATCATCATCTTGGCGCTGCTATTGATCGGGGCCCTACCGACCTGGGGGTATAGCCGAGGCTGGGGCTATGCACCGAGTGGGTTGCTAGCCCTGATTCTCATCGTGCTCGTCATCTTGCTGCTCACCGGCACGATCTAGCGAACGCGCGACCTGCCACCGAGTGGGCCCACAAGGGCCCACCCGGAGCTGTCTATACCCGCAGCAGGGGCGCGTGGGCTCGCGGCGCATGAGCTCTCGCGCTCGCGATCGTGGCGGCGCGCCTCCTCAATCGTCACCCGCCCCTCGCACGGCGTCGTCACCGACGTCCGTCACCGCCGGCCGTCGCTGGCGCCACGGCATGGTGTGAACATGTGGCCCACCTGACCTGCAAGGCTTCAGGAGGCCTTGGGCTGCAACGATCACTGCAATGGAAGGGGGGAGGGCGATGGAAGGCAGCACACTGCGCTTGGACGACCGGGTGGCCCTGGTCACCGGCGGGGGGTCGGGAATCGGTGCGGCGGCAGCGCAAATGCTGGCCGCCCACGGGGCACGGGTGGCGGTGCTCAGCCGCAGTAACGACGAGGTGCGCGCGGTCAGCGAGGAGATCCGCGCCGCCGGCGGTGAGGCGCTGCCCCTGGCGGCGGATGTCACCGAGTCAGAGGCCATGGCCGGCGCCATTCGGCGTATCGGCGATCGCTGGGGTCGGCTGGACATCGTCTTGGCCAATGCGGGCATCAACGGCGTATGGGCGCCCATCGAAGAGATCGCCCCCGCCGAGTGGGATCGCACGCTGGACACAAACCTCAAGGGTACCTTTCTCACCATCAAGTATGCCACCCCCTACCTCAAGGCGAGGGGCGGCTCGGTGATCGTCACCTCGTCGGTCAATGGGACGCGGGTGTTCAGCAACACGGGTGCCACGGCCTATGCGAGCTCCAAGGCGGGGCAGGTGGCCATGGCCAAGATGCTGGCCGTCGAGTTGGCGCCGTATCGCGTACGGGTGAACGGCATCTGCCCGGGCGCCATCGAGACCGAGATCGGCGAGAACACCGAACGGCGCAGCCTGGAGGGCGTAGGCGTGCGCGTCGAGTACCCCGAGGGCAGGATCCCGCTGACGAGCGGCCGCCCGGGGCACGCCCAGCAGGTGGCTGAGCTCGTGCTCTTTTTGGCGTCCGACGCCGCCAGCCACATCACGGGCACCGAGATATGGATCGATGGCGGCGAGTCGCTGATCGTCGGTTAGGGGCAAAGGGGCGCAGCGCCCTGCTCTGCCACGCGATGCTGGTGGTTGGGAGCAAGGGCAACGCCCATCTCCGGTGGGCAACGCCGAGCGGGCCGCGTGCTGGGCGTGGCACGAGCTGCTGGAGCACACCACCGACAGGCGGACAGAGCAGCGTGAGGCCCCTGGGCGGGCGGTGAGGGAGGCGGTCCGTGTTTCCCATCGGTGACCAGCGCCTGCGTGGCGCGCCATTTCCCATCGTGACGGTGGCGCTGATGGCCGTCAACACCCTCATCTTTATCTACCAAGTCACGCTCAGCCCGGAGGCCCTGCAGGCGTTCGTCGTGACGTGGGGGACGGTGCCCGTAGAGATCCTCGACGGCCGTGATCTCTATACGTTGGTGACCTCCATGTTCGTGCACGGCGGCTGGTTCCACGTGGGCAGCAACATGCTCTTCCTGTGGGTGTTTGGCGACAACATCGAGGTGTTGCTCGGGCGGGTGGGCTATCTCCTCTTCTACCTGCTCGGCGGCATCGTCGCCTCCGGCGCCCAAGTGCTCTCCAACCCCGCCTCCACCGTGCCGAGTGTTGGGGCGAGCGGGGCGGTGGCAGCCATCCTCGGCGCCTACGTCCTTGCCTTTCCCCAGGCGCACGTCCGCGTGCTCATCTTTCTCGGGATCTTTATCACCACCACGCGTGTGACGGCGATCCTCTTTGTGGGTGTGTGGGCGCTGTCGCAGTTCCTGAATGGCATCGCCGCTCTCGGCGTTCAGACCGCGCAGACGGGGGGCGTGGCCTACTGGGCCCACATCGGCGGCTTTGTGTTCGGGGTGCTCGTGGGGCTGCTCTTCCGCGGGCGGGCGGAACACCTCGGGGTGGAGCGGCTCCCGTGAGGTAGCGCTGTGGCCTGGGAAGGAAAGGGGGTTGCGCAAGAGCGAATCCTGGTGGCGATGGAAGGCCGGCCGTGGGCTGGCTGTGGCAGGACGAGGACGTGAGAGGGGTGCCATGAATATCCTCGATGCGATCAAGCAGGACCACGACCAGTACAAGGACCAGATGCAGCAGTTGATCGAGGCCGATCGTATCGGCCAGAGTGAGAAGGACCTCTTCCAGCGCTTTTCCAGCGATATCGACGCGCATATGAAGGCCGAACAGCAGATGTTCTACCCGGTGCTCGAAGAGCAAGACATGGCCAAGAAGCACGTGTTGCAGGCTTACGAGGAGCACCACGTCGCCAGCCTTGTCATGGACGAGCTCAAATCGGTACAGCAGATGGATGAACGCTGGATGGCCAAGATGCAGGTGTTGTCCGAGCTTGTCAAGCATCACATCCAGGAGGAGGAGAGCGTCATCTTTCGCCATGCGCGTGACCTCTTGGACAGTGATGAGCTCGACGCGTTGGGTGATCAGTGGGAGTCGAGCAAGCAACAGGTGATGCGTCAGACGCAGCCCACCGGCACGGGGAGGTCCTCCCGCCGCTAGGGGCATGGTGGCGCAGCGATGCACCCTGTGTCGCTGCGCGCGTCAGGATGCGCGGTCCCCGGAGGCGGTGCAGCTAGGGGCCGACCCGTCCCGCGGACCGCGCCGAGAGGAGGCGAGCAGATGGCCAACGAACTGAGCGGCAAGCAGGTAGCGATCCTGGTGACTCGGGGGTTCGAGCAGGTCGAGATGACGGAGCCGCGCCAGGCACTTCCCAAAGCCGGCGCCACGACTGCCATCGTATCCCCCGAGAAGGGGCGGGTGCGCGCCTGGAACCACACCGAATGGGGCGACGAGTTCCCGGTAGACGTGTCGCTGGATGAGGCCAACCCCGGGGACTATGCGGCGCTGCTCCTCCCCGGCGGGGTAATGAACCCCGACCGACTGCGGATGGACGAGCGCGCCGTCGACTTTGTGCGCACCTTTGCGGAGGGCGGCAAGCCGATCGCCGTCATCTGCCATGGCGCCTGGACCCTCATCGAGGCGGACTCCGTGCGCGGCAAGACGATGACCTCCTACCCCTCGCTCAAGACCGATCTTATGAATGCCGGCGCCAACTGGGTGGATAAGGAGGTCGTCGTCGACGGCAACCTCGTCTCCAGCCGCAACCCGGATGATATCCCGCATTTCAACCGCGAGATGATCGCCGTGTTCGCCCGGGAGGCGGAGCGCGTCCGCTGACTCGCCTCGGTGATGACCCGCCTTTCGCAGAGAGGTGCGGGGGCCATTCAGGTGGCGACGGCAGCCGGTGCCGCCGCGGCGCGCGGCCGCCACCCGGTGGTGCAGGGGTCGCGCGCCCTCCGGGCGCTCTCCAGGGCGCGGGATTCGGATCACGTGGAAGGAGCACAGCAGTGGCCGAAAGGGTACAGGTCGAGGTGCTGGAGCGCGGCGGTATCTATTTCGCCTTTCGCCCCAGGGTGGACGTCGGATCCCCTGCGGGGATCGACGACGTGCAGCGTTTCTACATGATCCTGAGCCCTCGCGAGGAAAAGCGCTACCGCCTCATCGTCTTTGGCCAGAAAAAGCTGCCCGCGGTGGAGGACGGCGGTGAGCGCTACTGGGCGTTCGTCGAAAAGGTCAGTCGCAAGGCGGACGCCATCACCGCCGAGCTCGTCGCCGAGACCCACGAGACCAAGACGCGCGGCGAGCGCACGCGCCCGGCGGCGCGCCCCGTAGGAGAGGGCGTCTATGCCCTCGTGCGCCATGGCGACCACACGCACCTGGCGTACGTCCTCGAGTTGCCCAGCACGCTGCAAGACGTGCAGCGCGCGTTGAACATCCGCGAGGAGGCGAGCTATGTGATCAGCGTCAAGAACCCCGACCAACCCTCTCCGCGGGGCGTGGGCCTCGGCGAGCACCAGGAGGCGGATTTCCCCAAGCGTCTACAGGACCGCTTCAAGAACCGGCGCTTTATCAGCGTCGATCGGCCCGAGTTCCTGAACTATGAGGGGGCAGAGCTGCTCTTTATCGGCGCGGCTGGGGACGTCTCTGCAGAGCTCGGCATCGAGCTGGACGCCGAGCACGAGACGGCGGACACCGCCGAGGTGTTCACCGACCTCCGGCTCGACCGTGCGCAGCACCCGACGACGCCTCTGCTCACAGGCGAATGGGCCTAGGCCGTGCCGATACCCCTCTGCGCGTGGTAGGGCGCAGCCATGCGGGACATCAAAGAGCTCGATGCGGCGCAGACCCTGGCCCGGCAGCGCCGCGAATGGGCCGTGCAGAACGTCGGGTGGGCCGTCATGGTTCTCATGGTGTTGGGCGTCGCTCTGGGCTTCCTGGGCGGGGGGAGGGATCTTTGCCACGCGCACCGCCGGTGAGGAGGGCAGTCCGATCTGGGTCGTCCACAAGCGCCTGGTGCGGCTGCAGACCCCCACCACGCTGAGCATCCATCTCAGCGTCCGGCCAAGCGATGACACGGTGCGCGTTTGGGTCGCGACGGACTATCTCGCGCACGTGACGGTGCACCAGACCATGCCACAGCCAGAAGCGATGCGTGCGGGCGCCGACCGGGTGGAGTACACCTTTGCGACGACGGCGACGGATCAACCGGTGCAGGTGTGGTTCACCGTCGAGCCCAACCGCCCGGGCTTGCTGCGCGGCGCGATGGGCAGATCTGAGGGGCCAGCCGTCGCTGTCACGCAGATGGTGATGCCCTAGGCAGTGTGTGGAAAACGGGCCACAGCGTCGTGCTGAGCGTGGGGAGAAACCTTGGCGCTGGGCGTCAAGGCCCCTCGTCTACGCTCAGATACGCTCGGAGCGACATTGCTACGGCGGGTGCGTTTTCAAAACACGCCCTAGGGTGGACACGGGGCACTGCTGGGGGAGCGTAGGGGAGGGGGTGTATGGCGGCGATCGTGCGCACGGTGGTGATCTGTTTCGGACTGCTGGTGCTGTTTCGCCTCAGCGGCAAGCGGACGCTCAAGGAAACGACCAACTTTGATTTCGTGCTGTTCCTCGTCATCGGAGAGGCCACCCAGCAGGCCCTGTTGGGGAACGACTTTTCGCTGACCAACGGTCTCATCGTGATCGCGACGCTGCTCCTCCTCGACATCGGCTTCTCGATCCTCAAGCAGCGCTCGCCGATGGTGGCCGCCTGGGTCGAGGGCGAGCCGCTGATCATCCTGCAGAACGGCCGCCCGCTGCGCGACCGGATGGACCGCGCGCGCGTCGATGAGGAGGACATCCTGGAGGCGGCGCGCGAGCTGCAGGGGCTAGAGCGCCTGGACCAGATCCGCTACGCCGTTCTCGAGCGCAATGGCACCATCACCATCATTCCCGCCGAGTCGTAGGGGGGGCCGAGGGGCAGGAAGGAGTCGTACGATGGCACAGGAGGAAGCGCGGGTGCCGCCGCAGCGGCAGCAGCGCCAGCCAGGGCGTGAGGACCAGATGCAACCACGGCCCCAGGCGGTCGACATGACCTATCGGGGGAGTGGCAAGCTGCAGGGCAAGGTGGCCATCATCACTGGCGGCGACAGCGGCATCGGGCGCGCCGTGGCCATCCTATTCGCCAAAGAGGGCGCCGATGTCGCCATCGTCTACCTGGAGGAGCATGAGGACGCCAACGAGACCCAGCGCCTCGTGGAGGCGGAGGGGCGGCGCTGTATCCCCATCCCAGGGGACGTGGGCGTCGAGTCCGTGTGCCGAGAGGCGGTGGAGCGCACAGTGCGCGAGCTGGGACGGTTGGACATTCTGGTGAACAATGCCGCCGTGCAGTACCCCCAGGATAGCATCGAGGCGATTACTGAGGAGCAACTGGTGCGCACCTTTCGCACCAACATCTTTGCCTACTTCTTTATGACCAAGGCGGCGTTGCCGCACCTTGGGGAGGGGAGCGCCATCGTCAACACCACCTCCATCACGGCCTACCGGGGGAGCGGCCATCTCATCGACTATGCGGCGACCAAGGGCGCCATCGTGGCGTTCACGCGCTCGCTGGCCATCTCCTTGGCGGAGAAAAAGATCCGCGTCAACGGGGTGGCGCCCGGCCCCATCTGGACGCCCCTCATTCCGAGCACGTTCTCGGAGGAATACGTCGCCCAGTTTGGCGCCGATACCCTCATGAAGCGGCCGGGGCAACCAGAGGAGGTGGCGCCGAGCTTTGTCTTTTTGGCCTCGGACGATGCCTCCTACATGACCGGTCAGGTGCTGCACCCCAACGGCGGCACGATCATCGGTGGCTGAGTGCGCCGCGCAGCGCTTGAGGCGTCGCCAAGGCCGTGCTAGAATACTTTAGCGCATTGGTAAACAATCCCCAGGCTCACTGGGCGGACAGCGGCGTGCCACCAGCCGCCGGTGCCGCGCCACCTCCGCACGCATGCCACACGCCGGCCCATCGAATCGAGAGACATCCTGGGCCATGGCCCCGTCCGTACGCACGCGCCAGCACTCCCTGCAGCAGGCGATCATCTCCTCGCACCCCAAGGGGCATGTGCCTGTTGAAAGGAGCAGGATCGTGAGATCGCGCGTGTTTGCCGTGGGTCTCGTTGTCGTCGTCGCACTCTTGGTGCTGACGGGCTGCGAGGCGTTGGACGAGTTGGGAGAGGGTGCGGCGACGCCGGGGGTGGAGACGCCGGGTGCTGCGGTTACCCCTTCGGAGGGGATGACGCCGGGCGCCGAACTGACCCCCACCGAAGCGATCACTTCTGAAGCCGACGTGACGCCGACAGAAGAGGCTACCCCTGAAGCCGATATGACGCCGGGGGGCGCGATCACGGCCACAGAGACCGTGTCGCCAGGGATCGCGATCACGGCCACAGAGACCGGGTCACCAGGGATCGCGATCACCCCCACGGAGACGGTCACCCCAGGCGCTGACATCACTCCCACAGAGACGGTCACGCCAGGCGCCGCGATCACGGCGACAGAGACCGTGTCGCCAGGAGGCGCGGCGCCCGGAGAGCCGCCGGAAGAGCTCGTGCTCGCGGACCTCGGCGATCTGGAGCAGTTCGATAGCTATCGTACGATCAGCGTCGTCACCTGGACGCCCGACACCGGCGACGCCACCGTCATCGAGGCCCTCGTGGAGGCCACCGTACAAGGCGGCCTAGCGGGCGTCGGCCGTGAGGCGACGCAGCATACCGTCATTACCTTGACCCAGGGGACCCAGGAGGCGCAGCGGCTCGAGTTCGTCTCGCGGGGCGAGCAGACCTGGAACCGCGTCGACGATCAGTGGGCCGAGGTCTCGGTGGCACCGACGGATCTGCTCGATCAGGTCGGGTGGATCGGCCACCCCAGCGCCATCCTCGCCGAGGACGCTCGCGGCGCATTTATCGCGACCGAGACCGTCGACGGGATGGAGCTGTGGCACTATCGCTATCCCCCGCAAGAGCTCGCCGAGGAGCAGCGTTTTGCCGAACTGGAGGATGCCGAGCTGCAGGCCTGGGTGGCGGCGGAGCACAACATCCTCTGGCGGCTGGAGCTGATCGCTATGGGCATCGGCCCCGAGGGGGGATCCGGTACCTTGGCGTTGGTCTCCATGGTGGATAGCGTGAACGTGCCGATCGACTTTCCGGTGCCGCCCGAGCTCGCGTTGGAGGGTACCCCGGAGCCCGGCGCGACGCCCGAGGCCGATGCGACGCCGACGGCGGAAGAGCTCCCCGAGACGGGCGTCCGGGCGCCCGACGTGCTGACGCGTAACGATATCCCCCTCGTGGAGGGCGCCAACGCCGTGCGTGCTCTGGGCAACGTGGTCATCCTGCAGGTGGAGAGCACGCCGGCAGAAGTCATCGCCTTTTATACGGACGAGCTCGAGGCCATGGACTGGACCCGGACGGGGCCCGAATCCAACACCACAGCGCGCTTTACACAGGATGGGCGCAGCGTCAGCATCGCCGTGGCTCCCAGTGAGCAGGCAGGCGAATCCACCGTCTTTATTGCCGTGGATGAAGGGTAACGCGAGGTTCTGACGCATGACGAGGGGCAGGCGAGGGTCTGCCCCTCGCTCGTTCGGGCGTACGGATCATCGCCGGCCGCTCGGCGTCGCTGGCGGCTGGCAGCGTAAGGAGTCTTGTATGAAACCGATAGTGCTCCGGATCCTGGCGTTGGTGCTGCTCGTGGTGACGCTGGTATTGGCGCCCACCGGGGGCGCCGCCGCCCAGCGGCAGATGGGACCCCGAACACCGGGCGCCACGACCCCCGGTCGGGGACCAGCACCCAGGACGCCGGCCCGCACCCCACGCGCGACCGCCACCCACCACCCGACGGCCGAGCGGGAGCAAGAGCACCGGCGCCTGACGGCCACACCCCGCACGCCGCTGGTGAGCCCGACGGTGACGGCGCCCGGGCAGTCCACGCCGCAACCGACGGGCACCCCAGGGGCCCTCCCTGAAACCGGCCTCCAGCCCCAGCCAGGCGGGCCACTCAGCGCCTCCTATGACGAGAACCTGGTACGCAACCTGGGGCAACTCGCCTCCTTCTGCTACGAGAGTACCGTGGCGTGGGACCTCGATAACGGCAGGTCGGGCGAGGCGGAGGTGGTGACGGAGGCGACCACGCGGCCCTCCGCCCAGCGGTGGGTGCTGGATATCCGGGAGGCGGGCCGGCCCGCGACCGCGTACGAGGTCGTGCGCGTCGCCGGACAGACGTACATGAACGTCGCCGGCGAGTGGCGCGAGGTGATGCCCACGGTGCAGGCCCTCGTCAACCGCTTTGCGTGGATCGTGGATCCCCAGGTCTACCTCGATCTCTCCGCGGGGACCTTTCTGGGGGTCGAGGATGTCAACGGTATCGCCGCCGAACGCTACCGCTATGCTACCGATGCCTTTGATCCCGCCGAGGGATCCTTTGACCTGGAGGGGGCGCGCGTCGATCTGTGGATCGACCGCGAGCGCGACATCCTCGCCCGTGTGCACATGCTGGCGGTGGGGGACGATCCACTGGGGGGATCGGGCGCCTACGTGATCGATAGCACCCTGGTGGCCGTCGATCAACCCCTGACCATCGCGGCGCCTACGGTGGCCTCACCCGAGGACCTGCCACCCACGGGCACGTCCGAGCTTATCCTGGCAGACGCCCTGAAACTGCCCCAGTTCGACACCTACCGCCTCGAGGGCGCGGTCCGCTGGGAGATGGAGACGGGCGAGCAGGGGAGCCTCGTGTTTGACGTCGCGGTGGATCAGCAGCGCCCCGCCGAGCGCGCTGACGTGCGCGTGGGTCAAGGGGGCCTGCAGATGTCCTTCGTCTACCTCAACATTGACGGCCTTGCCTATATCCGCAGCGGCGACCGCTGGATCGCTGCCGAGCAATTCGTGCTGCCGGCCCTGGTGGAGCAGCTCGGTTGGATCGGCGACCCGCGCGGCTTTGTGAGGCAAGGGGAGGGACGGCTGGTTGGCCGCGAGGTGGTGAACGGCGTGCAGACGGAGCACTATGTCTTTGCACGCCAGGCGCTGGGCACCCTGCCCCTCCTAACCGAGGTGGAGGAGGCCCGGGTGGATGCCTGGTACGCGCCGGAGCACGACGCCTATGTGCGCCTGCGCGCCGAGATCGAGGGCACGGACAGCGGCGGCGTAGGCGCCGAGTACGTGCTCGAGAGTGAGGTGATGGACATCAACGCGCCCATCACCATCGAGCGCCCGACGGATTTCCCCACGGAATAGGGGCCCTCTCGCCTGAGGGGTGGCGCCATCGCTGCGCCACCCCCTCCCCCGCTGGGAGCGCTCAGGCGCGCTGCACGAGATCGATGGGGCAGGATACCGACGTCCACCCCCGGGTACCCCCGAGGACGACGGTAAGGTTGCGCCACCCCTCGCGCTCCAGCAGGCTGGCCACGATGGTAGAGCGCGATCCGCTCCCACAAAAGATGTGGAGCGGCTGACGGGGCACCGCGTCCAGGTGCTGAGCGACCTGGGTGATGGGGAGGTGTTGCGCGTCGCGGATGGCGCCCTCCTCCTGCACCTCGGCGTCGCTGCGCACGTCGAGGATCGCTGGACGGTTGCCCTCATCGAGATAGGTACACAGGCTCGGCACCGTCACCCCGCTGAGGGTGGCGCTATCGAGGCCGGCGGTGTGCCAGGCATGCATGCCCCCCGCGAGGTGCCCCACCACGTTGTCGTACCCCATGCGCGCCAGGACGCGCACCACCGGCAGTGGATCCTCCCCATCGGTGACGAGGAGGATGGGCCGATCGTACGGCAGGAACCAGCCGGCAAAGCGGCCGAGGCCGCCACGCCAGATGGACAGCGCCCCCGGCACGTGGCTGGCGAGAAAGGCGACCTCCATCCGCGTATCGAGGACCAGGGCGCGCTCGGCCTCACGCGCAAAGGCCTTGGGGGGGAGAGGCGTCGGTACCCGCAGGGGGCTGATGGGGGGCGGCCCCTCCACGTTGAGGCGTTCCATGCGCGTAAAGTAGGGTGGGCGCTCCAGCGCCTGCGCGTACCGCGCGATGAAGGCGCTTCGGCTGGAGACCTGCAACGCGGGGTTGGCCTGGCGCTCGATGCCGATGGTCGTCCAGGGGCGGTCGACGATGGCCGCGCCGCACACCGACCCAGCGCCGTGGGCAGGGCAGACGATGACGCCATCCCCCAGCGGGAGGAGTGCATCGTGAATCGTATCGTAGAGCAGGCCAGCCATCTCCTCCGCGCGCTCAGTACCCAAGAGGTCGGTGCGCCCCACCGAGCCCGCAAAGAGCGTATCCCCACTGAAGAGGACCCACGGTGCGCCGGTGGCGTCGTGTAGCACATAGTTCATCATGCCGGGGGTGTGTCCCGGGGCGTGGATGGCCTGCAGGCGCAGCCCCCCTACCGACCACGTCTGCCCATCCTCCACCGGCTGGCCATAGGAGTAGGGCCACTGGCTGTCGGCGTGCCAGATCTCTGCTCCCGTACGCGCCGCCAGCTCGACGCTCCCGATGACGTAATCCTCGTTGCGATGCGTCTCCAGCACGTGGGCGATGTGGAACCCCGCCCGCTCTGCGCGCTCGAGGTAGATGTCACCATCGCGCCGCGGGTCGATGACGATGGCCTCGTTCGTGTCCCCGATGAGATAGGAGTAGTGGGCCAAGCCTTCCGACTCGATCCGTTCGAACAGCATCTCACGGTCCTTTCGCGGTCTCGCACACAGACGCGCTGCCGCACGCGCTCTAGATAGTGTTTGGAAAAAGGGCCACAGCGTCGTTCGGAGCGTGGCGAGAAACCCTGGCGGTGGGCGTCAAGGCCACTCGCGTACGCTCGGGGCGACATCGTTTCGACGTCGGGTGCGTTTTAGAAACGCGGCCTAGTACACCAGCAGCAGGATGAGCCCCATCGCCGCCGCCGCCACCAGGGCGGCGATCAGCCCGATGATGACGATCAAGGAGGTGACGCGTTGTCGTTCCTGGCGCAAGCGCTGGTACCCCTGGAGATACCGCCAGAGCCCCAGGATATAGATGGCGCCGCCCACGATGACCAGGGTGATCGAGATGGCCAGGACGAGCGCAGGGGGGGCTAGGTGGCCGAGGAGGCCGGCGACGCCGAGGCCGGCACCCATGGACGCCAAGCCGGTACGGATCCAGGCGGCAAAGGTGCGTTCGATCGCCAGGAGGCTGCGCTGCAAAGAGAGCTGGGTCCGCAGTTGGGCAAGCCCATTCTCGTCGTTCGGGTATTCCTGCATGGGTGTTCTCCGCGTCACGCGATGGATAGCGCTGGGACGAGGGGGAGGAGGGGGAAGGGCAGCGCTCATGAGACGGTATACACCGATTCTAGCACGCCCTGGGGGCGCAGCAAAGCGTTGCGGCAGGGCCGGCCCATCGCCGCGCCCTCCGCCCAGCGGCCCGGGCGCCTGGGGATGAGACGGTAGACGCTCTGCAAGAGGTGCTCCGGCTGCAGGCATGCTATAATGGTGCCGTCATGACACAGGGCAGGCGTTGGCTCGACGGCGAACCCCATGAAGCGACGACGCACACACGGTGCGATGGCCATCGACGCGGGTGGGATCACGGTCGCCATGGTCGTGCGCGCCCTGGGCGGCATCCGCGTGGGGGGGCGCTCTGGGACGTCCGTGGCGCACCGGGCGGTAGCACTAGTTCCTGCGCCACTCGTCGGGCCGCGTCGTGAGGAGCGCGAGGGCCGCTGCGCTGGTGGGCAGCCCACCGATGGCCAGAGGGTACCCACCCTCGAGGGCGGGACGGGGGCTGCAGTCGGGCACATCGAGGCGCACCAGCCCGGACTCGGCAATGTAATCGCCGACGGCGGCGCCGTCCGCAGCGTAGGCGGTATGCCCCGCGAGAGAGAGCCCACGGGCGCGGGCTTGGCGTTCGGTGAGGGGTAGGATCATGCTGGTCAGCCTCCTGAGGCAGGGTGGCGCCGATTGCGCCTTCCACCAATCTAGCATGTCCGAAGGAGCTTGGCGTTGAGGTGGCGTCAAGGGGAGATGCGGGACCGCCATGCCCCGCACGACAATGTGGAGAGTGAGCAACCATGGATGCGACCTATGGCTGGACCGGCAAGCTGCTACGGGTGGACCTATCGAGCGGCGAGGTGCGTGAGGAGGAGACGGCGCGCTACGTACCGACCTATGTGGGTGGGTTGGGGGTAGCGGCGCGCATCGCCTGGAATGAGCTACGCCCGGGCGTCGGCCCCTTTGATGATGAGAACCTGCTGATGATCATGACGGGCCCGCTGACGGGCACCCTCGCCTCGGGAGCGGGGCGCGTAGAGGTGTCCGGCATCGCGCCGCAGCAGCATCCGTCCGTCTATTCCCGCTCGGGGATGGGGGGGCATTGGGGCGCGGAGCTCAAGTATGCCGGCTATGACGGCGTCATCGTCCGCGGGCGGGCCGCCGAGCCCGTGTACCTCTGGATCGAGGACGGCAAGGCAGAGCTGCGCGATGCGGCGCACCTGTGGGGGCTGGGCAACTATGCCACCACGACGGCGCTGCGGGCGGCCCACGGTACGCGGACGCGCGTGGTGTCATGCGGGCCGGCGGGGGAGCGGTTGTCGCGCATCGCCGTCATCCAGACTGAGACGGGCAACGCCGCCGGCCAGGGCGGGTACGGCGGCGTCATGGGCGCCAAGCGCCTCAAGGCCATCGCCGTGCGCGGCACCGGCGGCGTGCGCTTGGCACACCCCGAGCGGTTCATGGAGCTCTGCTTGAACGCCAGCCGCGAGGGACAGAGTGCCCGCCTGCCGGGAAGCGACCACCACCCGCGTGACGAGGCGCCCTCGGGACCCAATTACCGCACGCGCAAGTGCGGCTTCTGCGCCACGCCGTGCACTCACCGCCTCTACATGGGCGTGCCGGGTCAGGCTACCGGCGGAATCTATACGGCGGCTCGGCACTGCTGGGGCTATATGGCCTCCTCGCGGGATATCGAGCTCGAGGCGCGCGCCATCACCAGCGATGTGGGGCTGAACGGCTGGGAGATTTCCTACGGCATCATCCCCTGGTTGCAGATGTGTCGCCAGCAGGGCCTCGTCGACAGCTTTGACGGCGTCGAGATCCCCGTGCCCGATCGGCCCATCGAGTACCTGCGTGACGTGGCGCCCGTCTCGGGCGAGTTCCTGCGCGTCCTGGTGCGCGCCATCGCGCGGCGTGAGGGAGAGTTGGGGAACGCCCTGGCCGACGGTGCCTGCTACGCCGCCGATGTCCTCTTTGACGGCGCCGGCAAGCCGCTGTTGGATCGCATCTATCCGCGCCACTGCGGCCAGACGGAGCACTGGGGTGGGCACTGGGGGCCGGGGGGCACGGTGTACTGGCCCTGGTGGCTGCCGCCCATCCTGCAGTGGTGCGTCGATACCCGTGACCCCGCCAACGACAGCACGCACCAATGGACGGAGCACGTCCAGCACTACCTGCCGGTAAGCGGTCCACTGCGCGGTCCCTTCTCTCTGGAGAAGGCGCGCGCCGTGTGTGCCAAGGTCTACGGCGACCCGAACGTCTGCGATCCCGCCTACACCTACGATCCGCCGGAGGCCAAGGCGATCCCCGCCATCTGGCACCACGACCGCGGCATGATCGTCGACTCGCTGGTGCTGTGCGACTATGAGCACACGCGCGTGTTTTCCATGGAGAGCGAGGACGGCGCTGCGGATACCGCCCTGATGAGCAAGCTCTTTAGCGCCGCCACCGGTTGCGAGACGAGCGAGGCAGAGCTCGATCGGGCGGGGGAGCGCATCTGGAATCTCCATCGCGCCATCGATATCCGCAACCACGGGCGCGACCGCACGGTGGACGAGTCGACCATCGACGGGTTCATGTACCCGGGGAAGGATGATGGCGTGACGCCGGATCGCGAGCAGCTCGTCAAGCTGCTCCAGACCTACTATCGCCTGCGGGGCTGGAACGGCGCCAACGGTTGGCCCACGCGCGCACGCCTCGAGGCCCTTGACCTCGCGGACGTGGCCGATGGCCTGGAGCGGATCGGGCGCCTGGGGTAGGTGAGCGTTCGGTGGCGCGCTGCGCTTCCAGGATCCTGGATACACACGCGGCCACCTCGCCGTTGGCTCATGCGGGCAGCTAGACTATAATCGCGCGGGTGGATGCATACGGAAGAGGTTGAACAGGCGTGAGAGCTCGGGGCATCATCGCGGGGGTCCTCATCGTGGCCGCAGTGGCCTACCTGATCGTGACGAGTACGGGGGCTACGGCCACCTTTTTCCTCACCATCGACGAGCTGGCGGCCATGGGCGAGCAGGCGCATGGCCGGCGCCTGAGCGTCGTGGGCGTCGTGTTGGGGGATACCATCGAGGACGACCCCGCGGTCCCGCGGGTGCGCTTTACCATGGCCCACGTCCCGGGGGAAGCGCGCGAGGTAGAGCGCGCCGGTGGGCCGGCGGCGGTGCTCCAGGCGGCGATGAACGACCCCACGGCGCGCCGGCTCGTGGTGGTCTATGACGCCATCCGCCCCGAGCTGCTGCAGCACGGCGCCCAGGCGATCGTGCGGGGGGTGCTGGGGGAGGACGGTATCTTTTTGGCCGACGAGGTGCTGCTCAAGTGCCCCTCGCGCTACGAGGCGGAGCCCTCGGCCCAAGCGGGGGGATCCTGATGCTGCCGCTCGCCGGGGGGATGGTGCTGGCGCTGGCCCTGCTGGCGGCGCTGTACGCCATGGCCGCCGCCTGGCTCGGTGCCCTGCGGGAGCATGATGGCTGGGTGGCGCGCGGGCGGCGTGGGTTGCTCGCCGTGGCGGTGCTCCTCGGCGTGGCAATGGCACTCCTCCTCGCGGGCCTGCTCGGCGATCGCTGGGAGCTGCGCTATATCGCCGAGCATTCGGCGCGGGGGCTACCCCTCTACCTCAAGATCGCCGCCCTGTGGGCGGGTCAGGAGGGCTCGCTCCTCCTGTGGGCCGTCCTGCAGGCCGCATTGGCCGCCCTGTTCGCCGCACGCCCGCCAGCCCACGGGGAGGCGCTCGTCCCCTGGGCGACGGCGCTGTTGGCCGTGCCGGTGACCGTGTTCACCGGCCTCTGCCTCCTGGGCGCGAACCCCTTTGTGCCGCTACCGACGCCGCCTCTCGACGGCGCAGGGCTCAACCCCCTCCTGCGCCACCCCGCCATGGTGCTCCATCCGCCGCTGCTCTACGTAGGCTATGTCGGGCTGACGGTGCCCGCTGTGCTGGCGCTGGCGGCGCTCATCGTCGGCGCGCCAGGCGCGTTCGTGCGCGCCGCGCGCGGGTGGGCCTTGGGCGCTTGGCTCTTTCTCGGCATCGGGCTGCTCTTGGGGGCCCGTTGGGCGTACGATGTGCTCGGCTGGGGCGGCTACTGGGGCTGGGATCCGGTAGAAAACGCAGGGCTGTTGCCCTGGCTCACGGCCACCGGCCTGCTCCACGCGCTGGGCGCCCCACGGCAGGGCATCGGCGCGCGCGCCTGGGCCGTCTGTCTGGCGGTGGCCTCGTTCCTCCTGGTCATCGCCGGCACCTATATCACGCGCAGCGGCATGATCGCCTCGGTGCATGCCTTTGCCCACTCGCGGGTCGGCCCCCCGCTGCTGGTGTTCCTGGGCGGCGCCACGCTGGCGTCCGTGGGCCTCATCGTGGTGCGGGCCGGGCTGCTCGCCGCGCCTCGGGGTGCGTTGGCGCGCGCCGACGGCAGGGCGGTGCTCAGCAGGGAGGGGCTCTATGTGCTGACGCTGGTCCTCCTGGCGACCCTCACCGCCTCGATCCTCATCGGGACGCTCCTCCCCACGCTGACGGGGGCTCTGGGCGGGTTACCCTTGGCAGTGGGAACGGAGTGGTTCGATCGCGTCACCGGACCCCAGTTCGCCGGGCTGGTGCTGCTCATGGGCCTGTGCCCACTGGTGGGACCGATCGAGCACGGCACGCGCAGCATCCGCGGCATGCGCAGCGGGGTCCTGTCGGTGGTGCTCGGCGGCATGGCAGTGCCAGGGGTGGCCGCCATGGCGGGGGTGGGGGGTGGCCTGGCCCTGCCCGCCATGGCGCTCATCGGGGCGGCGGGCGGTGCCACCCTGACGCCGCTGATCGGCGACGCCCTCGCGGTGCGCCATACTACCGGCCGCTCCCAGCTGGGCGCGGTGTGGGGGGCACTCACCCGCTACCGGCGGCGGCTGGGCGGCTGGCTCGTGCACGCCGGGGTGCTCATCATGGCGGTTGGCATCGTCGCCACGCGGCAGCACACCATTGACGCCACCCTGGTGTTGCCGCGCGGCGAGCACGCCGCCGTACAGGGCTATGCGCTGGCCGTCGAGGACCTTGCGCAGTGGGAGGCTGCCGACCACACCGCCACCCGCGCGACGGTGGCCGTCTACCGCCATGGCACGCTGCAGGCGCGGCTCACACCCCAACTCGATCGCTATCCGGCGTCGGGACAGGTGATCGTGACGCCGGCGGTGCGCTCGACGGTGCGCGAGGACCTCTACCTCGTGCTGGCAGGGTGGACCGACGGCGGTACGGCGGTGACGCTGCGTGTGATCACCAACACGTTGGTGCGTTTGATCTGGATTGGCGGCCTCGTCCTGCTGCTCGGAGGCGCCGTGGCCCTCTATCCCGAACGCTCCGGCCGGCGAGCAGCGTAGCCCATGGCGACCCTCATCGTGCGCAACCTGACCAAGACCTACGGCTACCGCCACGCGCTGCGCGACGTATCGTTCGACCTCACCGCGGGAGAGGTCGTCGCCGTCGTGGGGGCCAACGGTGCGGGCAAGACGACGCTCCTGCGGGTGCTGGCGGGGCTGGTGCGCCCCACGGGGGGTAGCGTGCGCCTCGAGAGCCACGAGGGCGCCGTACCGCGGCAGCTCATCGGGTACGTGGCCCATGACACCATGCTGTACGGTGACCTGAGCGCCGAGGCGAACCTCCGCTTCTATGCCCGGCTGTACGATATCGCCGATGGTGAGCGGCGTGCGCTGGCGCTCCTGGAGCGCGTCGGCCTCGCAGAGCGGCGCCGCGAGCGCGTGCGCGGCTACTCTCATGGTATGCGGCGGCGGCTGGCCGTGGCGCGGGCGCTGCTCCATGCGCCACGCCTCCTGCTCCTCGACGAGCCGACCGCGGGCCTGGACGCCGAGGCGACGGCCCTCCTCGAGGCCCTCATCGCGGAGCAGGCGGCCGCAGGGTGCGCCGTGCTGATGGCCACGCATGACCACGATCGGGCGCTGGGCACGGTATGCCGGGTGCTGGGGCTGGCGCGGGGGCGCTTGGCGATGGATGCGCCGGCGGGCGAGGTAACGGCGGCGCAGCTCGTGGGGCTATGTCGCGGTCTGCCCACGGAACGCCCGGCCCTTTCCGCAGGGGGGCACCCGTGACCTCTCTGCGCAAGGTGTGGGCTGTGGCGGCCAAGGATCTCCTCGTCGAGCTGCGCACGTGGGAAATGGTCAGCGCCATGCTCGTCTTGGCGGTGCTGGTGCTGGGCGAGTTCAGCTTTGCGCTGGACTTTCACGGCGCCACGGCGCGTGCCGCCGCGCCGGGAGTGCTCTGGGCGACGGTCGTGCTCTCCGGCTCTCTGGCCCTCAGCCGCTCCCTGGCGCGCGAGCGCGACGAGCGCTGCCTCGACGGGCTGCGGATGGCCCCCGTCGACCCCGCCGTGATTTGGGGCGGCAAGGCGCTGGGGGCGCTGCTCGTCATGGTGGCCGTCGAGGGCGTGCTCCTCCCCCTCATGGTGGTTCTCTTTGACGTGCCCCTGCTGCGTCCGGGCATCCTCCGCGTGCTCGCCTTGGGCACCGTCGGTTATGCGGCCGTCGGCACGCTGGTGGCCGCCATGGCCGCCAGCACCCGTGCGCGCGAGGTGCTGCTGCCGGTGTTGCTGTTGCCCCTGGTGATGCCCGTGCTCATCGCGGCGGTGCGCGCCACCAGTGCCCTCCTGGCTGGGGCACCCCCCACAGAGGTGGCAGGCTGGACGCGTCTGCTAGTAGTCTATGACCTGGTGATGGGCGCGGTGTGCCTGATGACGTGTGGCTACGTGTTGGAGGAGGGGTGATGGCCAAGCGGCGAGCGGCGCGCGCCCAGGCGCAGCCTGGGCAAATTGCCGGGCACCACGCGGCGCCGTGCGGCCGACCGGCGGGGGAGGGCGACACCCTCGGGTGGGGGCTCCTCCTTCTGGCGGGGCTGGCGGTGGCCGGGGCCTCGGCGATGGCCTTTTTCTATGCGCCGCGCGAGGCGACCATGGGTGACGTGCAGCGCATCTTTTATGGTCACGTCGCCTCGGCGTGGGTCGGGTTCTTGGGCTTTGGCGTGGCCTGCGGCGCGGGGATTGCCTACCTGGCGCGGCGGGCGCGCCGCTGGGACGCCCTGGCCATCGCCTCTGTGGAGATCGGGCTCGCCTGTATGGTGATGGCCGTAGCCACGGGGATGCTGTGGGCGCGGCCGGTGTGGGGCGTGTTCTGGACGTGGGAGCCCCGCCTCACCATCACGGCGCTCCAGCTACTGCTCTACGTGGCCTGTCTCATGCTGCGCGCTTCCCTCGATGACCCGGAGCTGCGCGCGCGCTACGCCGCCGTGTACACCATCGTTGCCTTTGCCACCGTGCCCCTCTCCTGGTTTGCCATCCGCTGGTGGCGCACCATCCACCCCGATCTCCTGACGGGCGATGGAGGGATGGCCATCACCCCCGCCATGCTGCAGACGCTGGGGGTCTCAGTGGCGGCCTCCACGCTGCTGTACGTTGCCCTCGTGCGCCAGCGCGTGCGGCTGGAGGCGCTGCGCCACGAGGTCGAGCGCCTGCGTGGCGCAGCGGAGGAGGCGGCGGCCTACGAGGCCGCGGCCTCGGGCGAGCCCCGCGCACGGTAACGCGGCCGTGACCGCGGCCGCAGAATGCATTCTACCCCGTGCCCCCTGGCGGGGGCATCCCACAAAGGAGGCTGCCATGTCCGCCGGCGCGCTTCTCTATGTCCTCATCGCCTACGGCATCCTGTGGCTCATCCCGGTGGTGCTGTTGATCTCTATCCTCGTGCGGATGCACCACGTGCGCCGCGAGATTGCGACGCTGCGCCAGCGCCTCGACGGCGCCCCGAATGCTCCGCACGTTGTGCAGCGCGCGGACGACGCCGAAACCTGAGGCGTGTGCGGTGACGCCGACGGCGGCGGGAGACCCGTTGAGACGCGAGGCGTCAATCAAGATGATGTATACCTGCCATTTACCTTCCTGTAACCTGGCCGCAGTAGAGTAGGGCTGTACCGATCATTGGCCGTCGGTGTACCGCCCACCATGCGGGAGATGGCTGCAGGGGGGATAGATGGACGGGTTGTTCTACGTGACCTTGATCGCCGCGATGCTCGCGTTTGCCTGGTTTTTCGTGCGCGTCGCTACCTGGGCCGCTCCAGGCTCTTCGGAGAGCGAACCGAGCGACTGGTACGTCCTTGATGCGACCGAGGCGGCCTCGCGGAGCGCCGGAACCTGGCAGGAGCGCCGAGCCAGCATCGGCACCCCCATGGTGCCGATGCGGATGGGGCGTTCGGCGTATGACGGCGTCACCCGCGACGGGATGCCCACCCGTGTCGCCTGGCAGGCACCACAGAACCGTGAGCGCAGCGTCGTGTGGGTGGTCCCCGGGCGCACTGCGGAGCCGGGCTTTCTGCAGGAAGAGCTCGCCCGTCTCCAGCGCACCGGAGCCATCCGCAACTACTACCGGATCGTGGCCTATCCTGGCGGTAGTGTGGATCGCCACGCCTGAGGCCGCTGCGCGCCTCCCGGTGCGTCCGGCGGACTCTGCTCAGGATAGCGTTGATCCTGAGGTACGGCTAGCGCGTGCGTGCTGGCTCGGAGGTCGAGCAGACTTGTGGCACATCGATGAGGCCCCTGCAAACCCGCTGGAAACGATGCTAGTGTGGTGATGGGCACCGTCCTTGAAGGTTGATCGTAGCTCGAGGGACATGGCGCCGTAACGCGACACGCATCTGTTACAAGGAGGTCGCCCATGTTCTGTCCTCAATGCGGTCAGAAGAACCCTGACGGATTTCGCTTCTGCGGCCACTGTGGTGTGCCCTTGCCAGTAGTTGCGCAACCTGCACCCTCGGCCAACGCAGCGGCTCCCTTTGATCGCCCACTTGTCACCATGCCGCCTCCGCCATCAGGCCAAGCATATCAACCCTGGGGGCCAGCAGCGGTACCGCCTGCTACATCCGGCTACGCACCCCTTCCGTTCGCAACGGCGGAGTACGGTGTCGCGCGCTCCATGGAGTACAAGGGAGTGGGGCCGCGTTTCGGGGCGATTGTCATTGACAATATCGTTATGGCTATTGCCGGCGTCATCCTGGGAGTCCTTCTCATGATGGCAGGGCTCAGCCCCGAGACAGAGGAATATGCGGACACGACTTCCCTGCTGTGCCTCGTTCTGGCGTTTGGATACTATAGCTTCTTCGAAGGGGTCTTTGGCGGCACCATCGGCAAGCTATTGTTGGGCATGCGGGTGGTCAATGCAGAGGGGCGCAACTGCGGGCTGGGCCGGGCGCTCGTGCGCAACCTGCTACGCATCATCGATGCACTTCCCTTTGCCTATATCGTTGGGGCCGCTCTGGTGGATTCATCGGACAAGAGGCAGCGGCTGGGTGACCGCGTCGCCAAGACGTACGTTGTAGCGCGGTGATGCCGGGGCGTGGCGCGAGCCCAACGTCCAGAGACCGCAGAGATCTGGAGCGTATACTCCAGGCCCCTGCGGTCTCGTGTCATACCGTGCTGGTTCTGGTCTGCGCCTTGGCGCGCGATCAGCCGCCGAACGGCGTCGTTGGCTCTGGCTCCTCGGGGACGACGATCCACATGATGATATAGGCCAGCCCCCCGGACATTCCCGCCAGGGCGAGGATCACGAATGCGAGTCGTACGAGGGTGGGGTCGATGCCAAAGTACTTGCCCAGGCCACCACACACGCCGGCGATCATGCGATCGGTCCGGCTCCGGTAGAGTCGCTTTGGCGTATCCATCGGACACCTCCAGGAAAACGTGCGTACCCTATCCCCATTCTACTCCATGCGCGGCGTCGTGGATAGGGGAAAGTGCACGCCGGCATGTGGCTGAGGTTCTGCGCTGGCATCGCCGCGAGCCAACGCTCGGCGTAGCGGCGTGGTGCCAGCTCCCGCCTGCGCGGGCTGGAAAGAGGCGGCGCAGCGCCGGACCGCGGTCGGCAACGGCGCGGTGTACGCCGCGGTCATGGTGATGCGGAGCGGCACTGTGGCCTCTGCTTTCAGACACTACCTAGACCTCGAACGGCTCTTCGGGCTCGAGGGGGATGATGATGGCTGCCAGCAGGTAGATGAGCAGGCCCGAGCCGTAGGCCAGAGAAAAGGCGACGAACGCCAGCCGCACCAGGCTGGGATCGACGTTCAGGTACTGGGCCAGGCCGCCGCACACGCCCTCGACCATGCGTTCCGTACGACTGCGATAGAGCCGTCTCTGCATGCGTTACCTCCAGGGAGTTCACTGTCGTTCTCGCACTCACTACGCAGGAACTCTGCCAGGGTAGCGGCGTGAGGGCGCGAAGCGAGGCCCCATAGCGAAATCGCAGAGATGAGGGGGACCTCTCATCTCTGCGATGGCGACGCGTGTGACCGCTGCGAGCTCGCTCTACACGATCTCGAGCACGTCGCGGTCAGGGAGCGGTGGGAAGGGGGCGGTGGGGAGGGTCTGGTACCAAAAGGCCACCGAGGCGATGTCGTCCTGCAGCGGCAGGTAGCGGCGCTCGCTGCGCCATCCCAGCGCCTGGATGGTCACCCGAAGATCCTGCTCGAAGCGGATCGGGTCGGTGATATGCCAGCGGTACAGGCCAAAGCGCGTCTGAGACTGGTACAAGCCGTCGGGGCGGATGACCTGCGCGAGCCCCGAGTAGGGGGTGGTGAACTCACGGTAGCCGCCGTTCTCCTTCCCCACGTCAAAGTTGTACGAGCCGCAGAAATAGTCCTCGGTGCCGGTGCCGCAGATGGTGGGAAAGGCGTCGTCGCCGTCCAGGTAGAACTTGATCTCGCCCTCACCCCACCAGCCGGTGTTGTTCACGCACCAGGCCATATAGGTGCCCACATAGTGGCCCTTGCCGCGCACACCGTCGAGGATGGTATAGACCTCCTTGAAGGGCAGCGGGTTGACGCGCCGGAACTGGGCGTGCAGGTAGGCGGCGTCCTCCGGCACCTCGGTGAGGGCGTAGGTGATCTGGTAGTAGAGCGTCATCTCGGCAAAGCCGATGTTGGTCATGGTGATGCGGCAGGAGCGGCGGAAGGGCATCTCCCAGTAGCAGTTAAGGGCGCTCCCAGGGTTCACGCACACCGCCAGGGATGACACCTGGGCATACGTGTTCCAGCCGCAGGCGAAAAAGTCCCCCACCGGGCACTCGATGGCCGGGGTCTCGGCACCATCCCAGTAGACGCGGAGGATGCTGAAGCGCCAATGGCCGGTGGGCGTCATCCAGATGTGCTGGATAGCGCCGGGGCCCTCGATGTCGGCGAGCACCCGCGTCTCGCCGGGGGCGATGCGGACGGAGGGCGAGATCTTCCACCCCTGGCCGAGCTCGCGGGCGGCGGCCGCGCCGGTGCCCTCCAGGGCCATGCCACCCCGTCCCTTGGCACCGTCAAAGTTCTCTGGGCTGATCGATCGCGTCTTGGCGTTCGACAGCCGCGCGAGGTTCCCCATGTGCATGCCCAAACCGTTGAATGCCATGATCTCCTCCTAAGCTAAGGAATGCGCAGCAAGGATCCTATGCTATCAGGGGCATCACGGTAACACTATCGCAGCGGTCACCACGCAAAGGGATCAGAGGCCCTGGGCCACCGTCCCCACGGGGATGGGGCCCGGCCTTGGCCGGGTTCCCACGCATCCCCGTGGCTGCGTCCTCTCGTACCCTCCTGCCCCTCGACATGCGCCTCTCCTCGCGGTGTCGTGGTGCGACGTCACTCGATCGCTTCGAGTGCCTGCCGCGCCAGGAACATGGGGGTGGCTTCGCCCTCGGTGTAGGGGCGCAGGCGCACGCGGAAGGTGCGCTCCACCGCCGGCACGAGGTACTGGGGCAACGTGGCGGGGCCGCAGCTCTCGCCGCCCAAGCCGGACTGCAGCAGGTCGATGTTGAGAATCGTCTCGGGCAGGCGCGTCAGCTCATGGGGGTGGCGCGCTGCCGTGAGATCGGTGGCCGTATAGTGGAGGACACTGACGTTCAAGAGCTCGGGGTCGTGCGCCGGCACGGCCGCCGCCAGCAGCGCCACGCCATCCTCTCGGGCCAGCGCGGCCCAGCGCACGTCCGTCTTGTTCCCCGTCTCCTGCGGCATGACATAGGGGTGAAACTGGGCATCGACAGTGCCGCCATAGAGCCCCACCGCAGCGCTCTCTTTGCGGTCGGAATAGCTCTCATGGGGGCCGCGGCCGTACCAGGAGAATGCCTCAAACCCGGCGGGCAGGGTCAGGGTCACGCCGACGCGCGGCAGCGACGGCATATAGTGATCGGGACGTACGTGGGTCTCGAGCACCACGTCCCCGCTGCCGTACACGATGTAGCGGTAGCGCGTGCCGAACCCACGGGTGGTCTCTGGCGCCGAGACGAAAGCGCGCGCCTCGATCACCACAGCGTGGTCGGTCCGGGTGACGACCGTCACCTCGCGCACCAGGTGGCGCAGGCGATCCAGGCCGAACCGGCGCCAAATATCGGCCATGCGTCGGGCGTCATTGTCCGTAGGGGCGCGCCAGATGTTCAGGCGGGGCCCCTCGACGAGCAGATCGATACCACGGTAGCGCCAGGCACGAATGGTGCCCTCGGGACGGCCAAAGACGATGGCGAACCGCTCGCCGCTCACCGTGATGGTGTCGGCATCCTCCGCCACACGGAGCGTCGGCATCTCGGCTCGCGGTAGCACCTGCGGCCTGGGCGCCGCCAGGGGGACGCGGAACTGGCTCCAGGCCACCGTGTGGCCCGCGTCGGCCCACGCCGTGGCCGCCGCCAGCCGGAAGGTGAGGCGCAACCAGCACTCACCGCCGGGGGGCAGCGCCGGTCGGCTCAGCGGCACGGTGATCGTCTCGCTGGCATTGGGCGGCGTGTGCAGGCGCGGCAGGCTCCCCTG
Source organism: Chloroflexota bacterium (assembly GCA_012841405.1). Lineage (GTDB taxonomy): Bacteria > Chloroflexota > Anaerolineae > UBA1429 > UBA1429 > DUUT01. Next base: position 31,405 of record DUUT01000098.1, on the reverse strand, counting down.
CTGCACCACCTCACCATCGACCCAGAGCGACCAGTTGATATCCAGGTGGCTCAGATCGATAAAGTGGTAGCGGTTGGTGACGCGCAGCGTGCCGCGCTCGAGGTCCAGCGGCTCGACGCGCACCGGCTCCAGGATCTTTTTGTACTCGTGCAGGCCCGGATGCGGGGTGCGGTCGGGCGCGATCAGCCCGTTGATGCAAAAGTTGCCGTCGTTGGGCACATCGCCGAAATCGCCGCCGTAGGCGAAATAGGCCTCTCCCTCGGGGGTGCGCTTGAGCAACCCCTGATCGACCCAGTCCCAGATGAACCCACCCTGCAGGCGCGGGTTGGCGTCCACGGCATCCCAGTACTCGCGCAGGTTGCCGGTGCTGTTGCCCATCGAGTGGGCATACTCGCACATGATAACGGGGCGCGTTTCCCCCTCGACCTGGGCCACGGCGATGATGCGGTCCACCGGCGGGTACATGAGGCTGATCATGTCGACACAGGGGTGGTCGACAGCGGGATGGTAGTGCACGAGGCGCGTCGGGTCAGCGGCGTGGATCCAGTCGGCCATGGCCACGTGGTTGGGGCCGAACCCCGACTCGTTGCCCAGCGACCAGATGATGACGCTGGGGTGGTTCTTGTCGCGCTCGACCATGCGGATGCCGCGCTCCATAAAGGCATCCTTCCAGGCGGGGTCGTTAGCGAGTTGTCCCCACACCCCGTGGGATTCGATGTTGGCCTCGTCGATGAGGTAGATGCCATAGACGTCGCACAAGTCATACCAGCGTGGGTCATTGGGATAGTGACTCGTGCGTACGGCGTTGATGTTGTGGCGCTTCATTAGGCGGATATCGGCGTGCATGGAGGCGAGCGTCACCGCCTTGCCCCGCTCGGAGTCGTGCTCGTGGCGGTTCACCCCGCCGAAACGCACCCGCACGCCATTGACGAGTAGCTGCGCATCCCGTATCTCCACGCGACGGAACCCGACGCGGCTCCCCTCGGCCTGGACCGTGCGCCCGTCGGCGTCCTCGAGCGCGACCGCCAGGCGATAGAGGTAGGGGTCCTCCGACGACCACTTGCGCGGGGCGGGTACCGCCGCCTCGAGGGTGATGCTCGTCTCGCTGCCCGACGCCACGGTCACCGGCGCCTCCAGAGGGGCGAGTATCGGCTGTCCGTCGGCATCGGTGAGGGTCGCCACCACGCGCCAGCCCTGGACGGCGTCAGCGCCGCGATTGCGCACCGCCACGCGGACGCGCAGGGTGCCATCGCGGTAGGCGTCATCCAGCTGGGCGACGACGCCATAGTCGCGGATGTGGGCCGGTGGCAGGGCGAGGAGGTAGACGTCGCGAAAGATGCCGCTCAGGCGCCAGTGGTCCTGATCCTCGAGGTAGGTTCCATCGGACCAGCGCAACACCCGCACCGCCAGCACGTTCTTGCCGGGGCGGAGGTAGGGGGTGAGGTCAAACTCGGCGGGGAGGCGGCTCCCTTGGCTGTAGCCGATCTCGGTGCCGTTCAGCCACAGGTGAAAGGCGGACTCGACCCCCTCAAAGACGATGTGCACGCGCCGCCCCTGCCAGTTCTCGGGCACGGTGAAGGTGGTGCGGTAGCAGCCCGTGGCGTTGTCGTCCTCGGGCACGCAGGGGAGCTCGTCCGGCGGGAAGGGGTACTGGACGTTGACATAGATGGGATTACTGTAGCCCTGCAGCTCCCAGTTGCTCGGCACGGGGATGGTGTCCCAGGCGTCATCGGCATAGTCGGGGCGCTCAAACCCCTCTGGTGTGGCCGCGGGGTTGGGCACCAGGTCGAAGCGCCACTCGCCGTTGAGGGAGTGGATGTAGGGCGAGGCCTCTCGCTGGATGACGTCCCGCGCCAGGGCGTCCGCTGTGGCGTCGTAGGGGGCGAGGGGCACGTGGCCAGGCTCCTTGTTGCGCCCCACGATGGCGGGGTTCTCCCAATCATGCTGCATGCGTTCGGCTAACGAGATCATCAGTTTCTCCCTTATTTCCTCCATCCCGCGAGAACCATGGGGATGTGGGTTTTTCCGGACGGGCTGGGGCGTGGCGTCTGCGTACGCGTCGGCGTGGGCGGCGTGCCCGTCAATACGGGCGTCAACTGAAACGTCGGTTTTGGTACCACCGTCGGTGGTACAATTGGTGGCTTACGCGTCGGTGGTGGGGTTATCCCACCGCCATCGATCGCCGCCAAGCGCACGAGCGTCACGTCCATGTGGAGGCCGCAGGTGATCCCCTGGTAATGCTGGGTGTTGTAGGCGATGCGTGCGTTGCCGGCTGCGTCGATGCCGAGGGATGGACTGAGCCCCACGTGGAGCCAGCTCGACTGGCACCCCGGCTTCGCTGGGATCGGCGCGACGGTATCGAGGTGATCGGCGTCGTCCACGATGATGGTTTCCCACGTCGAGTTGGTCGTCTCGCAGTTGCCCGTGCAACGGGCGTAGCCGAGGCCGTAGACGCTGGACGACCCGGCCCCGTCGACGTTGTAGGCCAGGTGGGGCCGGCCCTGGGCGTCAATCGCCAGGTCGACATCCTTACCATACTCCGACGGCAATCCCAAGGAGTACGTGCTCCAGTTCCCAACCGTGCCGCAGCCGGACTGACACCAGGCGTACGATAGGCGGCCGTTAGTGTAGATCGCCAGCCGTGGGCGGTTCTGGGCGTCCAGGCGCAGGGAGTACATGGGCTCACTCCCCAAGGTAAAGAACAAGCCGCCACTCCACGAGTTGGCCGGGTCGACGGCGTAGTTGGCATCGCCGACGTACTCATAGTACGCCAGGTAGTTGCCCGTGCGGTAGGCCAGCCGGGCCATGCCGGAGGACGAGAACGCCAACGAGGCATCGTACAAGTGCAAGCTTTCGTTCAGGCGAAACGCACGCCACTGGCCGCCGCTCGCGCAGTTCCCGTCGCAAAGGGCATAATAGGTGCCCGTCAGATCCCTATAGATGAAATGCGGCCGTCCCTGGGGGTCGAGGGCGAAGTATCGCCCTTTCCCGGGGAACCCCCGGTAGGGGTCGACGTCAACGACTGCGTAGTCGGCCCACGAGCCTGCATTGGTGCAGTTTGCGTTGCACTCGGCATAGTGCCAGGTGCCCTGAGCGGCGAGGGGGCTGGACAAATAGTACCACATGAGCCGCGGCCGCCCCTGGGGGTCGAGGGCCAGGCGCACGCCGTCGCAATCCGAGGCGCCCATGCCCACCTGGCCGACCCTGGTCCAGACTCAGTTGGCGGGATCGGCGCAGTTCGCCGCACAGTAGAGGTAGTAGACAGGATAGGTACTGGTGTTGGGGTCAACGCTATAGCCGGAGAACGCCGCGTGGACACCCCCCTGCGCGTCCACCGCGAGGCTCGGACCGGACGTGTTGTTGTGCGCGATCGCCCAAAACGTCTGGGGCGCCGCCGCAAGATCCGGCCCCGCCGGGGCGGGGACGACATCGGCAGGCGGCACTGCGAGATCGATTTCCTCCAGGCCAGGGACGGCGCCGGCGGCTGGACCCTCCAGGGCAGGGAGGACGTCGGCAGGCGTCACCGGCTCGGCGCGTACGGCACCGATGAGCGCGCTGGGGCCGCTGCCCACCACGGCCGTGAGGATGATAAAGGTGATAGCGAGAACGACATGGTGCTGTCGAATGCGCATCATGGGGTGGCCTCCGTGTAGGTTCGGCGGCGCCGACGAAGCGGCGACTGCCGTCGTGCGGTGTTGTGCGCGTGCCCACGCGGTGTCGAGTCGAACGTACCTCAACGGTTCGGCGCTTGCGGGCGCCTCGCGGGGCGACCACCCCCTTTGCTGGTGGGATGTGCGGTACCGGCCCGTTCCCCGCTCGGAGCCGCCCCAGCGCGCGGCGCGCACTATGCCTACGGAGGTCACCAGGGCGTCATCGTTTGGGGAGCATGCGGGCATCACGGCGCGGAAAGGTCTGCTCACGGGCTCCGTGATGGGCGAGAGTGTAGCACACGTTGGCTTCTCATGCCAGTGATGTGGCAGGTGGATGACAGGTGCATGACCACGCCCGCTTGACAAACTGGGTGGGCTGGTATACCATGGCAGCAGTCTGCATGCGTCGATTCGTGCATTGTCGTGTCGCGCACCATAGCACCCTTCATCCAGCGATAGCTGTCTTGCTCATAGTGTACAGGGGCAACGGTGCCCCGGTGGCAATCCTGAGAGACCCTAGTGTTCCGATCGGCGTCGACCGAGAGCAGCTAGTACAACCATGTGGTTGGGGGCCGAGGGTGACGTACGCTATGATCAGCGCACTCGATTCAGGCAGGGCATTGGGCTGACGAATCGTACAGCTCAGTGTCCTGCCTGTTTGCGTTTCCCGTGCGAGTGCGCAGGAGAGGAGGTGAGACAGCAAGGGACGTTCTGTATCGCCCGTTCCGGCCGGGGTTCGTGACCCAAGACCCCGGCGGCGCTTGTGGGTCGCGCTCACGTTGCCCGGCGCCCCGCCTGACTGATGGTCGTCGGGCAGCTACGAACGGTAAGCGACAGGAGGATGAGGAGTCATGTCCCGGAAACTATCGCGCAGAGATTTCTTGGTACTGACCGGCCTGGCCGGCGCCGGCGCCATGCTGGCGGCGTGTCAGCCCAAGGTCGTGGAAAAGGTCGTCAAGGAGACGGTGGTCGTTCCCGGCGAAGCGCAGGTGGTGAAAGAGACCGTCGTCGTCGAAAAAGAAGTCGAGAAAGAAGTCACCACCGTTGTCGAGAAGGAAGTGGGCATCCGCAACGTGCCGCGGGAGCGCACGCTGGTGATCTACTTCGGCGGCAGTGGCGGCACCTGGGTGGACGCCGGCATCGGCAACCCCTACGCGACGGGCTACACCCACCAGAACGGGGATGCGGCCTGCATCGAGGGGTGTGAATACTATTCCGCCTTTGCCGACGAGTACTATCCCTGGCTGGTCGAGAGCCACGCGTACAACGACGACTCGACCGAGCTGACGCTCAACGTGCGCAAGGGTGTCGAGTGGAGCGACGGCACGCCCTTCACGGCGAACGACATTGTCTTCACGCTGCAGATGCTGATTCAGCATGCACCCCTGCTGCGCAACTCGGGCCGGGTGGCACAGTGGGTCAAAGAGGTGACGGCGCCGGACGACTTTACCGTCAAGATCGCCTTTAACTCGCCGCAGCCCCGCTTCTACTTTGACTACCTGACGTTCAAGTTCGACACCGGCATCTATATCGTGCCGGAGCACATCTACAAGGACGTCGAGGATCCCACGGCGTTCGCAGGCTTTGACGTCGAGCAGGGCCTGCCGGTGGTGACGGGGCCGTACAAGTACACCTACTTTACCAATACGCAAAAGTTCCTCGACCGCCGCGACGACTGGTGGGCGGCCAAGACGGGCTTTGCCAAGCTGCCCGAGCCGGAGCGCATCCTCGTCATCCCCATGGCGGATGACACCAAGGCGGCCCAGCTCTCCATCAACAACACGCTGGATTCCTGCCTGGACCTGCGGCCTGCCACCATCAAGACGATCGTGGAGCAGAACCCCAACGTCATCACCCACTCGGGCCGGAAGCCGCCCTACGGCTACATCGACTGGTGGCCAAACCACATCGGCTTTAACGTCCAGGAAGAGCCCTTCAACAACCCCGAGATCCGCTGGGCGCTCAGCTACGCCATCGATCGCAAGCAGGCGGTGGACGTCGCCTACGGCCAGGACACCGGTACGCCGACCAAGCTGCCCTTCCCCGACTATTTGCCGCTCCGCCAGTTCTTTGAGGTGATCGAGGACCTCATGGAGGAGTACCCGACCAACGAGTACAACCTGGCCAAGAGCGCCGAGTTGATGGAGAAGAACGGCTATACCAAGGACGCCGAAGGGTTCTGGACCAAGAACGGCGAGCGGTTCAAGTTCGAGTTGGGCGGCTGGCAGATCCATGCCGACATCGGCCCCATCCTCGCCGAGCAGTTCCGCCAGGGCGGGTTCGAGGTCGAGTTCACCATGCGCGCCGACCACAGCGATCGCTGCAGCGTGGGCACGCCGGGCCTCGCCTTTCTCCAGGGCCATGGCGGCTCCGTTGGTCCCGACCCCTTCCTGACGCTGGATATCTATACCTCGGCCCGCAGCGCCCCTACCGGCGAGCCGGCGGACCAGTGGTGGCGGTGGGAGAACGAGGCCTACGACGCCATCGTCGACGAGATGTCCACCGTGCCTATGGGCGATCCGCGCGTGAAAGAGCTGTTCCGCGAGGCGATGGCCATCTGGCTGAAGGAGCTACCCAGCCTGCCGATCATCCAGTGGTACCACCGCATCCCCATGAACCTCACCTACTGGACCGGCTGGCCGTGGGAGGAGGACGAGTACCTGAACGGCGCCTTCTGGCACCTGACGTTCCCGCGCATCCTCGATCGCCTCAAGGCCGTGCAGTAGAGGCTATCATCTACGGTGATCTGATACGCGGCGCGAGGAGCCCCAGGGAGCGGGCTCCTCGCCGGTGCCACCTTCCAGCAGCGACATCTCGCGCGGCCCGATGCGATACCGCGCGATGCCGAGCCCGTCCCTCCCAGTGAATGCCATCGGAGGGGCATCGGAGACGGCATCCTACGGCCGATCGCATCGTAGGGCCGCTGAAAGTGAGGCTCTCGGTGCGAGTGCTGTACTTACTCCGACGATTACTGATGTTGTTCCTCGTCATCTGGGCAGCCGCGACGCTGACCTTTTTCCTGCCCCGCATCTCCCCGCGCAACCCGATCCGCGAGAAACTCATCCAGATGTCCACCCAGGGGGGCTACATCGAGGCAGGCATCGAGGAGATGGTCGCCGCCTATGAGGAAAAGTTTGGCCTGGATCGGCCCCTGTACGAGCAGTACTGGAGCTATCTCAAGGACATGGCGCGCCTCGATCTGGGCGTTTCTCTGGCCAACTTTCCCAAGACGGTGATGAGCCAAATCGCCGATGCCCTTCCCTGGTCCATCGGCCTGCTCCTGACGACGACGCTCATCTCCTTTGTCATCGGCACCATCCTGGGGGCGCTCATCGCGTGGCCGCGATCGCCTCGCTGGCTGGAGTACCTGGTGGCGCCGCTGATGACCGTATCAGCTGTGCCCCACTATATTTTCAGCCTGGTGCTGATCTACCTGCTGGCGTTTCGTGCCAAGCTGTTCCCGCTTTCGGGCGGCTATACCATCGGCACGGTGCCCTCCCACGAGCTCTCCTTCTACCTCGACGTGATCAAACACTCGCTGCTGCCTGCCCTATCGCTCGTCATTGTGGGCATCGGCGGGCGCGCGCTGAGCATGCGCGGCATGATGGTGACTATCCAGGGCGAGGACTATATGACACTGGCCGAGGCCAAGGGGCTGAAGGAGGGGCGCATCTTTTACCGCTATGGGCTGCGCAACGCCATGCTGCCCCAGGTGACGTCCCTGGCCCTCTCCCTGGGGTTCCTCGTCTCGGGCTCGACGCTGGTCGAGATGGTCTTTGGCTACCCGGGCATCGGCACGCTGTTGGCCACGGCCATTCGCCAGTTCGACTACTTTGTGATCTATGGCATCGTGTTTTTGGTCATCCTCGGAATCGGTGTGGCCACGCTGCTGCTCGACCTCACCTACCCGTTGATGGACCCGCGCATCACCTACGAGGGATAGTGAGATGGCACAGGTCGCCGGTGCAATCAGGTATATGAGGCGCAATCTGCGCCTGGTGGTGGGCATCGTCCTGTTGCTCATCCTGTTTCTCTTTGCCTTCGTGGGACGCCTCGTTGTCGACCTCAACGACGCCTATCCCCTGTCGGCGCCCGCCAATCTGGCCCCATCGTGGGAGTATCCCTTTGGCACCGACAGCCAGGGGCGTGATCTGCTGGCGGTTGCGGTGGCAGGTACGTACTTGACGACCAAGATCGGCGTCATCGCCGGGTCGCTGGGCCTCGGGTTCGGCACCATTTTGGGATTCATGGCCGCCTACTATGGCGGCGTCCTCGATACGATTGTGCGCTGGGTCGTGGATGTCCTCCTGACCATCCCCAGCTTGCTGGTGCTCGTGGTCATCGCCTCGACGTTCCAGGGGGGCATCGATGTGAACGGCATGGCCCTCGTGGTGGCCATCCTGTCATGGATGTGGCCCGCGCGCGTCATCCGCTCGCAAGTGCTGACGATGAAGCAGCGAGCGTTCGTGCGGGTGGCGCAGCTCTCGGGCTCGAGCAATCTCGAGATCATCTTTAAAGAGCTGATGCCCAATCTGTTGCCGTTCCTGGGCGCCAGCCTGGTCGGCTCGGTGACGGGCGCGATCTTTGCGTCGCTCGGCCTGGAGGCCCTCGGCCTGGGGCCCATGCGTGAACCGACGTTGGGGATGACGATCTACTGGGTGATGTACTACGGTGCGTTTGTGCGCGGCATGTGGTGGTGGATCATGAACCCCATCATCATCATCGTCATTCTGTTTGTGGGGCTGTTCCTCTTATCGGCCGGCCTCGACGAGTTGGCGAACCCCAGACTGCGGAGGAGAGTATGAGCGCCCCCATCCTCAAGGTAAATGATGTACGGGTCTACTACCATACCGAGGCGGGCGCCGTCAAAGCGGTGGATGGGGTGACCCTGGACGTGCCGCGTGGCATGAAGATGGGCCTCGTGGGCGAATCCGGCTGCGGCAAATCCACGCTGGCCATGGCCTTCATGCGGCTCATCAAGCCCCCTGGGCGCATCGAAACGGGCCAGATCGAGCTGGATGGCACGGACCTGGTGGCCATCTCGGAGGAACACATGCGCCGCGTGCGCCTGAACGAGATCAGCCTCATCCCACAGGGCGCCATGAACTCGCTCAGCCCGGTGGCGCGTGTTCGCAAGCAGATCATCGATGGGATCAGGGATCACGACGGCCGGATGACGCAGGCCGAGCTGAACGACCGCGTCGAGGAGGTCCTCGAGGCGGTGGATCTGCGCCCTGAGGTGGCGGACATGTTCCCCCACGAGCTGAGTGGGGGCATGAAGCAGCGCGTGTGCGTGGCGATCGCCATCTCGTTGCGGCCCAAGGTCATCATCGCCGACGAACCCACGAGCGCCCTCGATGTGGTGGTGCAGCGCCAGGTGATGGAGACGATCCAGCGTCTGCAACAGGAGCTGGGCATCTCGATGATCCTCATCGGGCACGATATGGGGCTCATGGCCCAATCCGTCGAGCGGCTCGCGGTGATGTACTCCGGGCGCCTCGCCGAACTCGCCGATGTGGATGCCATCTTTGAGGAGCCGCTGCATCCCTACACCCAACTGCTCATCAGCACCCTGCCGGTGCTGGGAGCAAGAGGTGTCTTTCGGGGCATTCCGGGGATCACCCCTTCGTTGCTGACCCCGCCTCCCGGGTGCCTCTTCCACCCCCGCTGTCCCGAGGCGCAAGAGATCTGCCAGCAGAAGGTTCCCGCCTGGCAAGAGATCCGCCCCGGTCGCTGGGTGGCTTGTCACAAATACGAGGTGTAGCGATGACATCACTCCTAGAACTGCGCGATGCAACCAAGGTCTACAGTGGCGGCCTCTTTAAGCGGCGCGCTACGGTGGCCCTGGAGAACAACTACATCTCGGTGAGCGGCGAGCACCCCACGATCCTGGCTATCGCCGGGGAGAGTGGCAGTGGCAAGACCACCATGGGCATGCTCATGCTGGGCTTTATCGAGCCCTCCAGCGGGCAGGTGCTCTACAAGGGGCAGGACCTGTGGCAGCTGCCCAAACCGGTCTGGAAAGAGTTTCGGCGCGAGGTGCAGGCCATCTTTCAGGACCCCTTCGAGGTCTATAACCCCTTCTACAAGGTGGATCACGTCTTGACGGTGCCGATCCGCAAGTTTCGGCTGGCCAACACCAGGGAGCAGGAGCACGACCTCATCGAGCAGGCGCTCACCAGCGTCGGCCTGCGCCCCGATGAGACCCTGGGGCGCTATCCCCACCAGCTCAGTGGCGGCCAGCGCCAGCGCATCACCGTGGCGCGCGCCCTGCTGCTGGATCCAAAGGTCATCATCGCCGACGAGCCCGTGTCCATGATCGATGCCTCGCTGCGGGCGACGGTGCTCAAGAGCCTGCGCTCGCTGCGCGATGATGTAGGTATCTCGATCCTCTACATCACCCACGACCTGGCCACGGCCTATCACATCAGCGACGAGATCGTCGTGCTGTACCAGGGAGGCGTGGCCGAGGCCGGTTCTGTAGAGGCCGTCATCCAGGAGCCCAAGCACCCCTACACCCAGTTGCTGGTGGCCTCGATCCCCTGGCCGGATCCCAAACGCCGGTGGGGGCAGGATGCCGTGCTGACCCAGGGCGACGTGTTCCACCTGGAGACGCAGGGCTGCAAGTTCGCGCCGCGCTGCGCTCGGGCGATGGACATCTGCCGCCAGAGCCGGCCTCCCCTGTTCCAGACCGAGCCCAGCCGGGCGGTGACGTGCTACCTCTACCAGGATTCGCCGGTGCTCGAGCCCTCCGAGATCGGCAGGGTGCTCGGGCAGAACGGGCGTCGTGCCGAGCAGGCCCAGGGGGCGACGCCCGCACCGGGCGTGCCGCAGGTCGGCCTGCCCGGCTGATAGCGCGACGGTTCGGCAGAACGCACGAGAGGCAGGGGATGCTCCACTGCCTCTTCTTGTCGCCACACCGCCATGGCCATACCGCTCCGAGCTATTCCTCGTCTCCGATGCGCAGTGCCCGAAACACCTCCCGCCGTGTGGCATGCCACAACACCACCGCCTCGGCGAGTACGAGGATGAGGAGGTAACCGGCCGCGATCCACAGGATCTGTGACCAGGCGATCTGTGGCGTAAAGGGCGGGATCTGCTGGGCGGGATGGTCGGTGAACTGGAAGTAGGGCACGTACAATCGAGACGCGGCGATGCCAGCCGCGGTCCCCGCCAGCACGCCATAGAGGACGACCACCAGGTACTCGATGCTCACCGTCGCCAGCACCTGGTGCAGCCCAAGGCCCATGGCGCGGAGGATGGTGAAGCGGCGCACACGCCCACGCAGCGAGGCAAAGGTATAGATGAACAGGCCCAGGCACGCGAGGATCGAGCCGGTGACAAAGCCCACGCTGAGGTTGCCAAAGATACCCACCCGCTCGAGGCTTTGGCGGTCCTCCTCCAGCATGGCATGGGCATCCATCTTGTCCTTGCCGACGACGCCGAGCGCAGTCAGCTCATCCCAGAGGGCGGTAGCGGCGACCTCGGGGTCGGTGCGCAGCCAGATGCTGTGGGGGAACACGCCCCCGCACTGGTCAAAGATGTAGTCCAGGTTGGCTACGGCAAAGCCGCCCTCGGCCGGGTTCGCGGTGGGAAAGTACTCCAGGGTGCCCACGATCTCGAACGGAATGCGCTGAATGGCCGTCTCGATGAGCACGTCGAGGGTGACGGTATCGCCGGGGGCGAGCGCCGAGCGCGCCAGGAACTCGCGGGTGACGAGGAGGCCATGCTCCGTTGCCCCCAGGCGGTTCATCAGCTCACCCAGGGAGACAGGGGCATAGTCGGGGCGAAAGTGTGCCACGCGGGCAAAGTCGAGGCGGTCGACGCCGAACAGCGTCAGGTTCGGCATCCTGCCGATGGTCGGCGTGGCGATGTAGCGGCCGACGCGCGTGGCGTCGTGCACGCCGGTCAACTGCCGGTACGAATCGGGGGGCAGCAGCCAGCTTCCCTCCCCGGAGGGGCCCGGACCATCGAGGGAGACGGTCTGGGTAAAGGCATAGTCGGCCCCCACGGCGTACTGGATGCGATCCTCCAGCCAGACGTCGGCGCTGCGGGCGATGGAGGCCTCAAACGCTCCCAGGCACAGGCAGATCGCCAGGAGGAAGAGGGGGGCGCGATAGGGCTGGCTCTCGCGCGCCAGATTGCGAAAGCCCAGGTAGAGGGAGGTGCTCGGCAGCAAGGTGGCGAGCAGGTCGGGCAGCCGCATGAGCCAGGGGAACACCTGGGCGCTGACCCACGCCGCGGTAAAGATGAACAGCGTCGGCGCCAGGAAGAGGAGTGGGTCGCTCACCTGGTTGTCCTCACCCGGCTGGTAGCTCACCAGGCCAAAGGTGCCGCGGGCCCGCAGCTGGTTGTAGGCATAGGCCGTCGTGGCGATGAGGATGGCGCTCAGCAGCGCGCGGAGCGTGATATCGCCCCACGTGGCCCGGGCGCGCTCGCGCCCATAGGTGACGATGGTGCGGGCCGCGCCGCGCAGGCTGGGGATTAGCCGTGCCCCCAGCGATATCGTCGAGGCCAGGGCCACGAGGCGCCAATCGAGGGCCTGGGTGGCCAGGGCCAGCGGCTCACGGCGGTCGAAGGACAAAAAGCTCGAGTTCAGGGCCGTCACCTCGGCGATCGCCAGGCTCAGCAGCATGCCCATGGGCGCAGCACAGGCGATGTGGATGCACCCCTCCATGGCCGCGATGGCCAACACCTGGAGGCGGCTCGTGCCGCGGCTGACGAGGATGGCCAGCTCGTTGCGCTGGTAGCGCACCGCGATAGAGGCGATGGAGGCGACAAAGAAGAGCAGCAGCCCCATGATCGGCAGGCTGAACCCGTAGAGCAGGCGTCTGAGCACCGCGGTGCGTCGCTGCACATCCTGCAGCGGCTCGATCGGCGTACGGTCGACGCGCAGACTGGGGATCATCCCCTCGGCGCGGAACTGGGAGGCTTGCACGCCGGCCGAGTACTGGTCCACGCGATCAAAGCGCATGCGGCCGTCATCCATCACATAGTACCAGAAGGAGAAATCCGTCTGCTGGGGCATAAAGGGCGCGACCCAGCGGGTAAAGGCCGCCTCGGTGGTGAGGAACTCGTCCTTCAGCAGGTCGTGAGGGTCGCGGTACCAGAAGGGGCCAGAGGGGTCCGTAGCCTGCCAACTGCCGGCGATGCGCACGCGCATCACCTTGTCGTCGGGGACGGCGTTATAGTTGAGGAACTCGAACACCTCGCCAGGCCGGGCGCCGAGGGCGGACAACAGCTCGGGGCGCGCCCACACCAGCAGCTCGTCGGCGGTATCAGCCTCCGCGAAGGGGCGCCCCTCGATGACCTCGATGTGCTCCTCCGAGTCGATGATGCAGTTCACCCGCACCTGGCGCAGCTCGCGCTGGGCGTAGCGCGTGTCCTCGGGGAGGGCGCGCAGGGTGAACGCGTGGCTGCCGAGCTGCACGTAGCGCTGTTTGATGGGCAGGCCAATCTCGTGCGAGGTGACGGCGCCGAGCCAGTCGGCGGTCTCGAGGGCGCGCCCTACGGACATGGCCTCGGGCGCGTTGGGCACACGGTAGTAGCGCATCGCCAGCAGGGGATTGGCGTTCCCATAGGCATAGCTGGCGAGTTCCTGCCGGAGGATATGAAAGCCGACCGAGTCGGTGAACACGGGGATGCTGACTAGCAGGCCGACGATCAGTACGATGCCGACCAGCGAGAGGAGGGTCAGCCCCCACCGACTACGGGTGCGCTTGAGCGCCAATGTCCCGAACGAAGCCAAGCCCATTGCTTCACGCATCCAGGTCGTTGATGCTTTGGTCTCGTAGCGCGCTCCTATTGTAGCGTGGCTACGGATAAAGTGCAAGGGGTCCGTGTTCCTTCGGGTCTAGTCTTCCTCTGGGGGGCGCTTGCATCCTTGCCCCCATTGGCGGTACAGTGGCGGTGACGGCCGACCGCCGTCGCGCGGCGGACACACGCACGATGCACTGGAGGAGGGTTCCATGGCACCGAGTACCAGCACGACGGCGAGTACCCCAGCGCCGACCTTTGCGTCATTGGGGGTACGGACGCTCATCAACGGGCGGGGCACCTTTACCATCATCAGCGGATCCCGTGCCCTACCGCAGGTGGTCGAGGCGATGGCCGAGGCCACCAACCACTATGTCGAAATGGGCGAGCTCATGGAATGCGTGGGGAGGCGTTTGGCCGAGTTGACCCAGGCGCCATGGGGCTATGTGTCGAGCGGCTGCGCCGCCGCCCTGGCCGAGGTCACCGCCGCCTGCATGGCCGGCGCGGACCCGGAAAAGATGGCGCGCCTCCCCGACACCACCGGCATGCGCAATGAGGTGATCATGCAGCGCGCGCACCGCAACATCTATGACCGCGCCATCCGCGGTGTCGGTGCCCGCATGATCGAGGTGGAGACGCTGGCGGACCTGCGCGCCGCCATCGGGGAGCGCACCGCCATGGTGGCCGTCGTGGGGGACCATGGGGAGCGCGACCACATCCCCGTGCAGGCGATGATCGCCGTGGCGCGGGAGCACGGTATCCCCGTCCTGGTGGACGCCGCCGCCGAGCGCCCCGACGTGCCGGATCGCTACCTGGCCATGGGTGCTGACGCCGTCGCCTACAGTGGCGGCAAGTGTCTGCGCGGGCCGCAGGCCTCGGGCCTGGTGCTGGGGCGGAAAGACCTCCTGTGGGCGGCCTTTTTGAACGGCGCCCCCTACCACTCTGTCGGGCGCCCCATGAAGGTTGGCAAGGAAGAGGTCATGGGGCTGTTGGCCGCCGTGGAGGCGTGGGTGGCAGGCCGCGACCATGCGGCCGAGTGGCGCATGTGGGAGGGATATCTGGACTGCATCGCCGCCGCCGTGCGTGATCTGGACTCGGTGACCACCTCCATCCGCCAGCCGGGCCTCTCCAACGTTGCCCCCAACCTGGTCATCACCTGGGATCCGGCAGCCCTCGCGTGTACCCCCGCACAGGTGCACGCCGCCCTCTGGGAAGGGGAGCCGCGCATCAGCCTGCACCTCGCTACCGACGGGCTGGTGGTGAACCCCTACATGATGGAGGAGGGCGACGCCGATATCATTGCCCGGCGTCTGCGCGAGCTGCTGACGGCCCGGCTGGGCCTCCCGCCGGCGGGAGCGCCCGAGCCCGCGTGTGATCTCACTGGTGCGTGGGAGCTGCATACGCGCTATGTACTCGGTGAGAGCCGCCACGGGCTGGCGCTGGAGCAGAGTGGCGCTGCCCTGACGGGTACCTGTCGCTCGTGCTTTGAGGCGGTGCCGGTGAGTGGCGCCGTCGCCGGGAGCGAGGTCACCTTCCGCATGCGGCTCGGGTACCAGTCGTGCCGCATCGAGTACGTGTACACGGGCGCCGTCGACGGGGACGCCATGAGCGGCACGGTGACCCTCGGCGAGTACGGCCAGGCGGAGTGGAGCGCCCAGCGGGTGCGCTAACCCTTGAGAGCGTTCGCGGGTGACGGGGGCTCCGGCTCCCGTCACGCCCCATCGAGAGATCAGGGAGGTATCCCTTGGCACGCTACGACCTCGTGATTCGCGGGGGCGAGGTGATCGACCCCGCCCGCTCCTTCCGTGGCCGCGCTGATATCGCCGTGCGTGACGGGCGCATCGCCGCCATCGCGCCCGAGCTGCCCGCCGCTGAGGCGGCCCGGGCCCTCGAGGCCACCGGCTGCTTCGTGACGCCGGGGCTCATCGACCTGCACACCCACCTGGGGTTCGAGCTGCACACCGAGGTGGTGAAGGCGAACGACGTCTGCCCGCCCGCGGGGGTGACCGCAGCGGTGGACATGGGTAGCACCGGCGCCTTTACCTTTTCCTGGTACCGCGAGCGGGTACTGCCGAGCGCCACGCCGCGGCTGTACGCCTTCATCAACATCGCCTCGCTGGGCACCATCGCCATCCACCGCCCCTACTACGTGGAGCGCTATGGGCGCTACATCGACGAGGAGGACACCGCCCGCACCATCGCCGAGAACCGCGCGGCGATCAAGGGGATCAAGGTGTTCGCCACCTCGGCGATGACCGGCGAGTGGCCGCTGCCGGCGCTGGACGCCGCGCGGCGCGTGGCGGACGCCACCGGCGTGCCCATCGCCGTGCACGTGTCGGCGGCGCCACCGGCGTTGGACGAGGTGCTGGCGCGGCTCCAGGCGGGCGACATCGTCACGCACTGCCTCAACCCGCACAGCCAGCAGATCCTCGGCGCCGACGGCCACGTGCTGCCCGCGGTGCGCGCGGCGCGGGAGCGGGGGGTGCGGTTCGATGTGGGGCACGGCGCCGGCAGCTTTTCCTTTGCCGTGGCGCGTCGCGCCCTGGACGAGGGCTTCCTGCCCGACACCATCAGCACGGACCTCTACTATGCCAACATCAACGGCCCCGTGTGGGACCTGCCCACCACGATGACCAAGTTCCTGGCCCTGGGCATGCCCTTGGAAGAGGTGGTGCGGCGGGTCACCTGCAACGCGGCCGACGCCCTCGGGGAGACGGCACTGGGCCGGTTGGCGGTGGGTGCCCCGGCCGATATCGCCGTCCTCAGCCTGCGCGAGGGAGCTTTCACCCTCGTCGATAGCCGCAAGGAGACGCTCACGAGCCCCAGCCGACTCGTCTGCGAGGCGACAGTGCAAGGCGGAGAACTCGTCTACGAAAGGGAGGAGGCATGACCAAGCTCACCATCACCACCGTGGAGCGCATCTGGGTCGAGGTGCCGCTCAAGGAGCGCCACGCCCGCCACCTGACGCGCGAGAACTGGGATTGGACAGTGTTCGAGGTGCTCAAGGTGCACACCGATGCCGGCCTCATCGGTGTGGGCGAGACGATGTGCTACTACACGTGGGGGCGCGTGCCGCAAGCGCAGGTCGACCGCGTCATCGGCTGCTCGCCCTTTGAGCTCCTGGATGACGACAGCCTCGGCGCCGGGTTGCAGATGGCCATCTATGACCTGGTCGGCAAGGCGCTGGAGGTCCCCTGCTACCGGCTCTTTGGCCCCAAGGTGCGCGATGAGTGCCCCATCTCGTGGTGGGCCAACGATATGAGCACGGAGGATTGGATCGAGGAGATTCGTGAGGCGCTCAGCCTCGGCTATATGAGCGCCAAGCTCAAGGCGCGGCCGTGGCGCGATCTGGTGGCACAGATGCGCACGCTGGCGGGGATGGTGCCCTCCGACTTTGTCTTCGATTCCGATTTCAACGGCTTTTTGCGGGATGCGGCGGCCGGCGTGCCCTACCTGCTCGAGCTGGAGCGGGCGGTGCCCTCCATCACCATCTTTGAATCTCCCATCCCGCAGGGCGACGTCGCGGGCAATGCGCGGCTGCGGCGCAGCATCACGCGGGCCGTGGCCATGCACTATGGCTCGCCACCTATCGAGACCGCCGTGCGCGAGGATGTCTGTGATGGCTTTGTCATCGGTGGGGGCGTGGCGCGGGTGCGCGCCCAGGGCGCCGTGGCGGCGGCGTTCAACAAGCCCTTCTGGCTGCAGATGGTGGGCACGGGGCTCACCACCGCCCTCATGCTCCACCTGGGGGCCACGCTGACCCACGCCACCTGGCCAGCGGTCTCTTGCCACGAGATCTATCAGGACGACCTGATCACCGAGCGCATCCCCATCTGTCAGGGCTATGCCCGCGTGCCCGAGGCGCCCGGACTGGGGGTGACGCTCGATGAGGAGGCGGTGGAGCGCTACCGCGTGGACGAGGGCTACCGTCCTCCAGCGCCCCCCAACCTCTACCGCGTGAGCTGGCCCTCGGGGCTGCGCGTGACCTATCCGCCGGGCAAGGGCGACATCATGGGCATGTGGGACGATTTCGCCGCCGGGAACCGGCCCCTGTTCCACCCGGGCGTACGCGTCGAGATTCTGCCCGATGATGGATCGCCGGCGTGGGCCGAGCTAAACGCGCGCGCCAGGCAGGCGCCCGTGCGTGACTAGGTGGTGCTTGGAAAAAGGGCCACAGCGTCGTTCCGAGCGCGGCGAGAGACCTTGTCGATGGGCGTCAAGGCCACTCGCGTACGCTCGGGGCGACATCGTTACGACGTCGGGTGCGTTTTCAAGACACGGCCTAGGGCGAAAGGGGGGAGCATGAAGCCCGTCGAAGAGATTCTGTGGGCCAACCACACCCGCGGCGAGTTCCCCGAGTGGGCCGCTCGCAACACGGTGGTCATCGTGCCCATCGCCTCCACCGAGCAGCACGGCCTGCACCTACCGGAGGATACGGATCAGCGCACCGTGGAGTACGTGTCGCGCGAGGCGGCGCGCCGCCTCGACATCCCCGTGCTGGTGACGCCGACGATCCCCTTTGGGGTCTCACCGCACCACATGATCCACCCGGGGACGATCACCCTGTCCGTCGAGACGACGGTTCGTGTGCTCAAGGAGGTCTGCCGATGCGTCGCCGCACACGGCTTTGAGCGCATCCTCATCCTCAGCGGGCATGGCGGCAATGGCGACACGGTGCGCGCCGCGGCCCTCGAGCTCCGGCACGAGCTCGGCCAGCAGGTGAACGCCTATTGCTGGTTCGATCTGGTGCAGGACAAGATCGACGCCATCACCGAGGGGCCCTGTCGCACCATCGGGCATGCGGGCGAGGCCGAGACCTCGGCGGTGCTGTTCACCGCGCCCCACCTGGTGCGCATGGCGTGTCGCACGCTGGTGACGGATATCAGCGATGACCCCTCCTTGGGGACGGCCGAGAAGGGACGGCGCATCCTCGAGGCTGGTGTGGAGGCGCTGATGGCCTCGCTGCAGGAGATGGCGGCGCAGCCGGGGCGTCGGGTGGTGGGCATCGAGACGATCGGCACGTGATGGCGCCGGCGCCTACGGTGCCGGGAGGGCAAGAGAAAGGGGCCGGAACAGCGTTCCGGCCCCTGTGGCGTACAAGGGGGGGGAGGGTGTTACGATACCGTGGCAGATCGCTCTCGTCGCCGAGCGTTCCATGTCAGCACTGGGGGTTGCCGACGTCACGAAGACCGCACATCGCCCTCCCACAGACCATTGTAGTAGAAAGTGGCGCCGCGCGTAACGTCGGATCCGGCAAACTTTGTTGCCGGATCCGGCAATCCGCCGGCGGTGTGGTGCGTACCTAGTCGGTCACGCGGGACGAGCCAAAGTTGATCTGTGAGGCGCGGTAAGCGGCTTCGGTGCGGTTGGCGACGTGGAGCTTATCATAGATGTTGCGCAGGCAGTAGCGCACGGTGCGCTCGGCCAGGCTCAGCTCCTGACCGATCTCGCGATCGGTGAGCCCCTCCACGAGGAGCTGCAGGATGCGCACCTCACGCCCCGTCAGCGGGGGCTCGTAGGCGTCTGCTGCACTGTCAGCGCCATCATCGGCCGTGGAGGGGGTGATCAGCCGCTGCATGAGGGGGCGGCTGAACCAGGTGCCCCCCTCTACCACGGCATGGAGCGCACGGGCCACCGCCTCTGGCACCTCGTCCTTGAGGATGTACCCCGCCACGCCAGCCTTGACGAGGCCCCGCACGTAGGCGTCGTCGTCAAAGGCGGTGAGGATCACTACCTTGACGTGGGGACAACGGCGCCGCAGGTAGGTCACGGTATCGATGGCAGAGGGACCGGGCATGTTCAGGTCGAGGAGTAGAACATCGGGCCCGAGCTCTTCGGTCCGCAAGCGCGCCTCGTGGCCATCGGCGGCCTCACCCACGACGATGATGTCCGGCTCGTTGCACAGTGTGGCCCGGATGCCGGCCCGCACCAACGGGTGATCATCGGCGAGGAGAACCCTGATCGGTGCGTTCTGCATCCTCTTCCTCCTGGCTGGCTGTGATTTGGACGGTGATCTCTGAGCCGACCCCCGGCTCAGAATGGATGGCGAGTTCGCCACCCACCTGGGCGATGCGTTCGGCAATGGTTACCAGCCCATAGTGGTCGTGTGCGGCGAGTTCACTGAGCCGCTGCGGCACCTCGAACCCGCTCCCATCGTCACGCACGGTGAGGCGCACCTGGCCGCCCTCGGACCTCAGGCGCAGCGTCACATGCGAGGCGTTGGCATGCTTGATGGCGTTGCGCAGGCCCTCCTGGGCAACGCGAAACAGGCACAGCGCCACCGGCAGAGGAATCGGGAGGGTGCCGTCATCCAGGTCAATCGCGATCTCGGGCGCGTCGTCGCCAAACTCGCGAGACAGGCGCGAGACGTAGCCGTGGAGCGCCGCCGCAAGGCCGAGCTCCTCGAGGCCCGCAGGGCGGAGCTCTCCAATGACGCTACGGAGTTCGGTGGCCACAGCGAGAACCTCCTGGCGTGTCACCTCCATCGTTTCGAGCAGCTCTGCTCGCGTCGTATCCCCATCGGAGTGGTTGGCGCTCACGCGGCGATGGTGTGCGGCCAGCTGATAGCTGATGCCGATCAGCTGCTGCACCGCGCCGTCGTGGATCTCCTGCGCCAG
The DNA here is from genome assembly GCA_012841405.1 of Chloroflexota bacterium. Lineage (GTDB taxonomy): Bacteria > Chloroflexota > Anaerolineae > UBA1429 > UBA1429 > DUUT01. The sequence continues at coordinate 11,382 of DUUT01000098.1, read as the reverse complement.
ACGGCGGCGCTCCTGTTCACCGGCGGCGAGGAGCTGCCGGTGCGCCTTGGCGAGCTCCTGGCGACCGGCACTCACCTGATCGACGAGGTGCACGTTGTGCGCCGCGATGCCCGACTGGTGCGCCAGCGTGGTGAGGATATCGTAATCCTGCGGCGTGTAAAAGTCATCGCCCGTCTTGGGGCCGAGCAGCAGGATACCGTGGAGCACACCGCTCGACACGAGGGGCAGCCAGAGGGCGATCGCGTCGACAGCCAGCACCTCCCGCTCTGCGGCACGGGGGCGCAAGGAGAGCAAGGAGGCGCAGAGATCCTCATGGCTCTCCGGTGCGGCCTGGCTCTCGAGGGCGCGAACGAGCGCACCATCCGCCGGCAAGTGCTCTGGCAAGCGGGGGGCCGTGCCGTACGACGCCACCAACATCAGCGTCTCATCCTGCCCCCGCAGGTACAGGGTGCTCCAGGAGAGGTTCATGGCGGTGGCCAGGTCGCGCACGAGCAGCCGCTCCAGCGTGGCGCGATCCAGAGTGGTGGACAGCGACTCGGCGAGATGTCCGACGACGCCACTGTAGCTGGCCGAACGGCCGAACCAGACCCAGTCCGTCAGACGCGTCAATCGGCGCTCGAGGGGCGGCATGATCGTGAGCGTCACGGCACCGACAAGGGTACCCAACACGGGCCAGTGCTCAGCGAGGTACGCCGAGCGAGCGTGCACAAAGGCCGCGCCCACCAGAAAGCTGGTGGCCAGGAGCGTGCCCAGCAGGTAATAGACGGCTGCGCGCCGGAGAAAGGCGTCGAGCTTGGTCATGCGGTACGGCAACATGGCGTAGGCGTACAGCAAGGGGCTCACCAGGAGGCCCACGAAGGTAAGCTCGTAGGGCATGACCGGGATGCCGAGCGTCTCGGGCACCAACGACAGGAGCACCATGGGTAACATGGCTGCTAGGCTGCCAAAGGTGATCAGCCGGACCGGCCGTCGCCCCGCATCCGAACGCTCGCGGTGGGCATAGCGCACCGCGAGGATGACGGCGGCGACCATGGCCAAGGGAATAGTGAGCCGGACGACGCCCCGCCAGGCGCCGTACCAGGCCATTGCTTGCAGCGTCTCCCTACTCCAGAGCACGACGGGGATCGACCCCAGCACGGCAAGGGTGCGAAAGGCGTGCAACATGCGGCGGGCGGTCTTGCTCGATACGCCCCCGGTGAGGCGGATGTGGAGATGGTAAAAGTGGGGTGATGCCCACGCGAGCAACAAGTAGTTCAGCCGGAACGCCGTATCGATGCCGGCGAGGGCGAGAATGCCCGTGGCCAGGATGGCGGCCACGATGACAAACTCGGCGACGGAGGCGCCGCGGTCCACGATCTCAACGCCGAGGATGATGATACAGATGCCCAGCGCGATGGCCAGCGGCGCCAGGTCCTCGAGGAGGGTGGGGCAGGGCGTGCCGACCTCGGTGAGCTGCAGGTCTTGCACGCGACAGGGGCGCTGTAAGACGACCGTCACGGCCCAGACGATGAGGCCCAGACAGGCGATGACGAGCGCCATATTCAGCGCGCGGACGAGCGCGCGAGAGGGCGTGATTCCGCGCAATAGGCTAAGGCGTGGCATCGTCATGGGCAAAGTGGGCGAGTACCGGCATGATGCCGTCCAGTAAGGCTACCAACTGATGCGCGACGGTCGGCTGCGGGTTGGCGCTGCGCAGCCCCTCGATGGCCAGGCGGTACTGGGTACGACCGGCGGCCAAGACAAAGGTCTGACCGCCCCATTCCATCACCGCGGCGCGCAAGCGCGCCGCGGCGTCGGCATCGCCCTGGCGCGCAGCGTGTGCGTCCTGATCGAGGCGCTGTCGCGTGGCGTCGTCCGCCACAAAGCGCGCATAGGCGATGGCCAGATTCGATGCGTCAGGCATGGGCGTGACGCTCACACCCCCGTTCGGCTGGGTGATCCACATGTCGTTATAGTCGTCGGCGATCTGTAGGAGGACGCCGAGACTCTCCCCGAACCGGCGATAGGCCTCCAGGCGCGCCCCCCGTGCCCCGGCGATGGCGGCGCCCGCCCAGGTGGCCCAGGCAAAAAGCGCGCCCGACTTGGCGGCCGCGACGGCCAACCAACCCTCCGGGTCGAGGCCGATGGAGTCGCGCTGCGCCACGAGGTCGCCATGCTGGCCACTACCAGCGCGCACGATCGCGCGGGCCAACTCGGCGCTGATGAGGGTGGCCCGGGAGCGAGGCACACCCTCATCGATCAGCGCATGGGTGCACAAAGGCGCCAGCGCTAACAGGCCAGTGGCGGCGTTGACGTGGACGGGCTCGTCGTGCTGTAGGTCACGATCCTCAACGTCGTCCAGCGTCTTGGCCGCGACGCGGATGGCAAGCCAGGCCGCGCACGCGGGGGTCGCCCGCTGGGGCTCCCCCCCGTGCGCTGCACACGTCGTAGCGGGTAACAGCGTGATGGCGTGCTTGGTCTCGCCGTCCATGGCGGTATCCAAGAGGGACAGGATGACCTCGGCGTAGGCGGGATCGGCACGGCCCTCCGCGAGCAGCCGTGCAAACACATCACCGATCGGTCGTGGAATCGCCACCTGCATCCGTCCCTATCGGTGACCGCTGGCTAGGCGACGACCCGCCTGGTGGCCTTGGGAGCGCTCAGCCAGTTCTGCATCGGGCCGGCCTCTGCGAGCATACGGGCGGCGCCCCGCGGCGAGAGGGCATCCTTGCGCTCGAGTTCCCCAAGGGCGGTCCGTTCCTGCACGCTGAGCGCATTCAGGTCAGCGGGGGCAGGTTCGCGGCCCTGGGTGAGATCACGAATAGTACGAGCCAACGCGTTCATGAGATGCCTCCTTGATAGATCGTAAATGCGAGGTCGATGCCACGCGTGTGACCGGCAACGTGGAGCCTGGCTATGGATCGTCGGGGCGAACGAGTGTACGCACTCGGGGAGGGGAACACCCCTGGCCGCGTCGGCGGGTGACGGGTGACCCACCGACATGGGGCTCAATCGCGCGTTGCGAACGCTATCGAATCGACACACATGGGACCGGCGCTCCGATGAGACGCCGTACCAACCGGAGCGGCAGCGTTTCTGCGACGCTGCGACTGTACGAGGGCCCCGACGAGACAGCCCTATGCTCTGATGCTGCTACGCCACGCTGGCCGATAGCTGGGCGAACAGTGCCTCGGGCGACGCGGCTCCCTGACACGCCTGCGCGAAGGATCCGTCCGCCAAGCATCGCCCCCACTATAGCATAGCCACCCGCCAGAGGCAAGATACCATAACATGCAACATGCGGGTGGGGCCTGAGCGCCGCCGTCCGCGTCTAGGGAGTGTATGGAAAAAGGGCCATCGCGGAAGAAGAGCGCCATGCCGCCGAGGGAGCAGGCGATCGCCAGCCAATCGAGCCAGGTGGTGCGCTCGCCGAGGAACCAGGCGCCAAAGAGGGCCACATAGATGGGGGCGGTGTACTGTAGCAGGATGGCGTTGGCCGCCGTGGTGAGCTTGACGGCCGAGACGTAGAGCAGCACGGTCGCGGCATAGGCCACGGCGCCGCCGATCTGGGCGGCGGACCAGTCAAAGCGGGGGCGGCGTAACACCGCCCAGAGGGTGGCCGCCGCGATGGCGCTACGCACGCCGGCGATGGCCAGGGGATGCCACTCCACCCACTTGATGAGCACGCCGCCGACGCTCCACAGCAGCGCCGAAGCGACGAGGTATCCCATGGCTCGCGTCCTATCGGTCATCGCCTGCCCACCATATCATGGGATGGCCGCCCGGTGCCGGGCGGCCATCCCAGTATACGTGTCTCGCCCGGATTGTCAGATGGGCGGCATTGGGCGACGGAGGGAACACGGGTTGGCGCGGAGCGCGGGCGCCTACGCCTCCTAGCGATACACGTCCTCCAGTGTGTCCAGCAGCTCGTGGAAGGCCTCGTGGCGCCCCTCGCCCACCACGTCGCGCTCGATGACCTCAAATCCCTCCTCGAGCTCGTGCAGTTTCTCCTGGGTGAGCACGCGGTTGGCCAGGGGGTAGAGCACGCGGTCCTCCTTGACGATGTGCTCGCGCAGGAGCGTGGCGTAGCCTCGGGCATGGGAGGCGATGCGCGGGCCGGCATCGTCCTCGCCACGACGGTACGCCTCGATGCCCTCGGCCATGGCGCGGATGTGGCGGCGCCCCTCCTCGTGGTCGACCAGCATCGCCCCGATGGGGCCACCCGCGTTGGCGACGCCCGCCTGCTCCATGGCCACGAAGAGCAGGTCCTCCTCCTTGGCGTGGTGGCAGCGGTCGGCGAATACCTGCAGGAACTCGAGAATCTCCTCCAGGTGGTTGACGTCTACCGCCAGCCCCGTCTCGAGGCGTCCGCTGATGCTGTCGAGAATGGCCAACATGCGTTCGATGCCACGGTGTTCGGCTACCAGGTCCTCTAGCGCTCGCATCACGCGTGCTCCTTTCGCTTTCGAGAGGGGACGGGCGAATAGGCGCTCGATCACGCGTGCTCCTAGCACTCCCATTGCTCGTGCTCCCTTCGCTCTGATCATCCTGTACTCTGCCCCCATCCTAGTAGGGAGCGCGACGGCGCGATGTGATGGAGGTCACACGGTGGGCAAGGGAGGCGAAATACACGGTGCGGCGATCGATGGGGGAAAAAGAAAAAGGCTTCCATCAGCCATGGGGAGATGGAAGCCTCTGTGCAGCGCGAGCGCAGCGCTGGGCGCGTGGTACGTGCTACCGGCTCCTACGGGAGTGGATGGGAGTCGAACCCACCAGGGCCACCTCTGCGGCACCCCTCAACGATTTTGAAGACCGCGGAGTCCACCGGGACTCAACCACCCCCACGTGCGCCCTAAGCATACGCCGAATGCGTCGCGGCGTCAACCGCCACCCATGCCCCGCCGCTCCCCTTTGGCTTCCCCACCCTTCTGTGCTACCATCGTCCGAGGCAAACCTTTTGCATGGGGCGGCTATGGTATCGCGACTGCAGACGGTCCTTTCCTGGAGCTATGCATCCGAAATCCTCGTCCACCGCAACCCCTGGGTGCGGCGGTTGGGGGCGCTGGGGTTATGCCTGGCGGTGGGCCTGCCCGTGGGCGCCGTCATCGGGCTACTCGGGCCCCTGTACGGCAGCGCGGTGCTCATTGCCATGCTGGTGGGCGTGGCCATGCTGCGCAGCATCCTCTTTGGCCTCGTGGTGGTGATCGGTATCATCTGCCTGCTCCCCTTTGCTGCCCTGCCCATTGATATCGGCTTTACTCCCACGTTTCTTGATCTGGCGCTGGCGGCAGTTTTCTTTGTCTGGATGACCCAGTTGGCGGGGGATAAGGACTATACCTTCCTGGCGCTGCCTCCTATCTTGCCGGTGCTCGCCTTTCTCGGGCTGGCGGTGGTGTCGTTCGTCGCCGGGCTTACCCACAGCGCGCTGACGGCGAATGTCATCCGTCACTTTGGCGAGATTATTCTCAGCGTGCTGTTCTTTGTGGTGGTCACGAACGTGGTGCGCACGCGGGCCCAGCTCAAGCTGATTGTGAACGTGCTCATCGTGGCGGGCGCGCTGGCGGCCCTCGTGGGGGTGGTCCTCTACGTCCTGCCCGATACGCTCCAGACGCAGCTCCTCTCGGCCCTCCGGGTGGTGCGCTATCCGACGGACAACGTGCTGCGCTACATCGAGGACAACCCCGAGCTGCAACAGCGGGCCACCTCTACCTCGGTGGATCCCAACGTGCTCGGTGGCATGCTCATCGTCATCAGCACGCTCATTGGCGCCCAAGTGTTGGCCGTCAAGCCGATCCTGCGGCGTGGCTGGCTGGTGGTGGCCTTTGTGATCACCGTGCTGTGCATGGTGCTGACCTATTCACGCGGTGCCTTTGGCGGCATGGCGGCCGCGCTGGTGCTCCTGGGGCTGCTCCGCTACCGACGGATGCTGTTCATCTTTACCCTGGTGGTGGCGCTCCTACTGCTCCTACCGGCGGCTGAGCCGTTCATCGAGCGCTTCGTGGAGGGGGTGCAGGGGCAAGACCAGGCTACGCAGATGCGCTTCGGTGAGTACCGCGACGCCATCACCCTCATCAGCCGCTACCCCTGGTTCGGGGTGGGCTTTGCGGGGACACCCGATATCGATACCTACCTGGGGGTGTCGAACGTCTACCTCCTCATCGCGGAGGAGATGGGCCTCATCGGGCTGGCGGGGTTCCTGGTGGCGCTGGGGAGGTTCCTGGGGCGCTTCCTGGTGACGTGGCGGCGCCGCCTCTGTGACGCCGAGCTCGAGCCGATCCTGTTGGGCTGCTGCCTGGCCGTGGTGGGTGGCATGGCGGGGGGCTTCTTTGACCACTATTTCTTTAACCTCGACTTTCCCCATGCCGCGGCACTGCTGTGGCTCGTCGTGGGGTTGGGGGCGGTGACCATGCGGCTGGCGGCGGAAGGGGCCACCGACGATGCCCCGGCAGATGACGCCGCGCTCGCAGTGGCGCCGCTGCAGGAGAGAGTCGCGCCGTGAGGGTGTGCTACTTTGGCACCTATGACGCCGACTATGTGCGGAACGTCGTCGCTCAGACGGCGCTGCGCTCCCAGGGTGTGGACGTCGTCGCGTGCCACGCCACCGTGTGGAACAGCACCGACGAAAAGGTGGCGGACGCCCGCAAGGGGCCGCTGAACCCACGGCTGTGGCTCAGGCTGCTGCGCGCCTATGGACGGCTCGTGCGCCAGCACCGGGCGATCGGGCGCTACGATGCCATGATCGTCGGCTATCCGGGCCACCTCGACCTCTTCCTCGCGCGGGTGCTCACCTGGCTGCGCCGGGCGCCCCTGGTGTTCGACGCCTACGTCTCCCTCTATGACACCATCGTGGGCGACCGTGCTTTGGTGCAGTCCCGGTCGTTGCTCGGCGTGTTGAGCCGCTGGATCGACCGCACGACGTGCCGGCTCGCCGATGCCGTGCTCCTCGATACCCGCGCCCACATCGAGCTGTTCCGCAGGGCCTACGGCCTATCGGCGACCACCTTCGCCCATATCTGGGTGGGGGCCGACGCCGTGTACCAGGCGCCGGCGAAGGAGCGGGACGAGGCGGAGCCGTTCCGAGTGCTGTATTTCGGCAAGTTCATCCCGCTGCATGGCGTCGACACCGTGATTCGCGCCGCCAAGCTTCTGGAGGCCGAGGGCGACATCCGCTTCGAGATGATCGGCGGGGGGCAGGAGCGCGCCCAGGCGGAGGCCCTCGCCGCGTCGCTGGGCGTGACCACTGTCGATTGGGGGCCCGAGTGGCTCGAGCCGGAGGCCCTGCGCCGGCGCATCGAGGCGGCGGACGTGTGCCTGGGCATCTTTGGTCGGAGTGACAAGGCCGCGCGCGTGATCCCGACCAAAGCGTACATCGCCCTCGCCATGGGCAAGCCGCTCGTCACCCGTGATTCGCCGGCCGCTCGCGAGCTCTTGACCCCCGACGTCCACGCGCTGCTCTGCGCCCCCGGGGATCCGGCGGAGGTCGCCGGAGCGATCCTCGCCTTGCGGCGCGATCCCGCGCTGCGGCGCAAGATCGGCCGGGCAGGACGAGCGATGTTCCTCACGCGCTGCTCAACCGAGGCCATCGGGCGTTCCCTGGTGCGCGTGCTGCGCACCGTGCTCCGTCCCGCCCCCCGGTAATCCCCACGGCCACCGGGCCGGCCGCTACCCCCGGCGGTGTGCCCTAGATGGTGTCTGAAAAAAGGGCCACAGCGTCGTTCTGAGCGTGGCAAGAAACCTTGCTGATAGGCGCCAAGGCCCCCTCGCTTACGCTCGGGGCGACATCGTTTCTACGAAGGTTCGTTTTTGAGACACGGCCTAGTAGGGCAGGGGAATGGCGATGACGCCCAGCTCGACGACGTCCCCCGCGGCCACATCCATCACGATCTCGCGCGATGTGGTGGCGTCCTTGATGGGCTGCAGCGTCAGCGGCGTCTTGAGGATCAGCGCATAGTGCCCCGGCTCGATATCGGTAAAGACGAACTGGCCGGCGGCGTTCGTGCGGGTGTGCGGCGCTGTGCCCTCATTGAGACGCGCTAGCCCCGAGACCTGACCGCTCTCATCGGTGAGCAGTGCGGCGAGATAGAGGGAGGTATCCGCCACGGCGGAGGGCGGCAGCCCTTCCACTTGACGCATCAACGTGCCGGTGATGGTCGCCAAGCCCTCGGGGGGGGACTCTGGCGCGGGCGTCTCGGGGACAAAGGTGGGGGCCTCGGCCGGCGCCGTCGGCTCCGCCTCGGCGGCTTCGGGGTACGGCCCGGGGTCGCGGGTCGGCGGCGCTGGGTACGCGGGGGCCTCCTCCGCCGTCGGTGGTGGCAGCGCGGGGGGCGTCTCCGCGGCCTCCTCGCCCGTCGGGGTCGGTTCCATGGTGGGCGCCTCCGTCGGTTGGCTCTCGGGGGCGGGGGGCGCCGTGGGCGCCTCGGTAGGGCCAGCGGCCGAGCACCCGGCGAGCACGAGCGATACGATCAGGGCCAGCAAGCACATACGGAATGTCGCGATTCTCTGCAAGCGGGAACCTCCAAAGGCGTTCTCAAGGGAACAAAAGGGGCTGCCTCCTGAGGCAGCCCCTGATACGTCCAACCGGGCGACTTACGGGGCGAACCCAAACCCGTTGTAGGTCTGGAACACGTCGCCCGAGCCACCCGTGCGCACCTGGTTCACGACCGCCAGGAGCTGATCGCCCGGGTTGGCGCCACGGATCGTGGCCGAGCCCACCCAGCCGTCGGCGATGGGGAAGCCGCCAGGAGCGTGCAGGCGGATAACGGGCTGACCCGCACCGATGCTGAACGTCTCCGAGGTGGTGAACACCTCGCCCTGGCCGCGATCGAGCCGGCCGACATAGTCGATGGTCACCGTCGTCGCCGGGCCAATGTTCACCAGGTTGATACTCGTCCAGAAACCGTTGTTGCGGTCCATGAGGAGGGGCAGGCTGATGGTGCTCTGGGCCTCTTCGGGGCGGTAGGCGCTGTACGAGCTGGCCAGGCCCTGGCCGAGGTTGAGCTGGTTCACCACCCCCACCAGCGGCTGGTTGCCCGAGTTCTCTAGGACACGAGCCGAGCCGACAAAGCGCGTCCCCGGGTTCTGGGCAAAGCAGTTGCTGCCGGGGGTCTCGGCGTTGAAGGAGAACAGGCCAAAGGTGCCCGAGCTGCCGGGCTGGATCGTCTGGGTTTCCTGGCAGGCGTTACCGGCAAAGCCGGGGGTGTACTCGACCGTCACCGTCGTGGGCGCGTTACCGGCGTTCTGGATCTGGATGCTGCTGACGTTGCCGGCGTTATAGTACTGGAACAGCGGCGCGACAATGTCCGTCGAGCTCTCGGAAAAGCCATCGTAGGCGTACAGCACGCCAGGGCCCACCTGCACGACAGAGGCCACCAGGGGCATGCCGTTCGTGCTGCGGACGATGGCCGAGCCCACAAAGCGGTCCCCCAGCTCGGTGAGGCCGGTCTGGTCGAACGTCATCGAGGCGCCCGGGGCGATGGTATAGGTGGTGGGATCGGTATAGTTGTTGCCGTCCAAGCCCGCCATGTACGCCACCTGCACCTGTGCGTCCTCGGGACCGGCGTTCTGGACGTTGAACCAGGTGTTGTTGCCGCTGTTACCGCGCATCACCAGGGGCAGGCTGATCTCTGGCGCCCCGGCGTTGTACCCCGCCGACGAGGCGTTGTAGGTAAAGTCGTTGGCGTAGAGGTTGTGAATGGCGCGGATCTCACGGTCCGACGACACGACCGCCGAGCCGGTGAACGACTCGGGCAGGTCCTCGACCTGCACGGCGAAGTAGTTGTTGGCGCTGCCGGCGGCGATGGTATCGTTCACCGTCGCGTCGACACCGCCATCCTGGTTGTAGAACGTGATGGTGATGGTGGCGTTCGAATCCTCCAGGTTCTGCAACTGGAACGCCGAGCCATAGGTGAGCGCCTCCTGCGCAGACGCCGCCCCGAAGGGGAGGACGAGCGCGCTGAGGATCACCAACGCGAGCACGAGTTTCGCTACTCTCATCAGGTACTCCCTTCCCATGGAATTGGTATGCACAGCCACACCGGGCTCATACTCTGCTCGCATTATCGGGGAGAATCGGCCCAAAGGCAATAGCCCATCTGGGTGATTCTAGCCCGCGGAGGGGGGCGAACCGCCTTTTGGCGCTCCAGACGGCGCGTCGCGGCGCGCCCACCACGAGGCCACGCCGAACCAGAGGAGATCATTGACATAACACCAGAGGCGCAGCAGGATGGGCGCGGCGATGGCCAGGGGCGCCGGCACCATCGTCGCCAGCAACGCCGCCATCGAGATCTCTTTGGCGCCGATGCCGCCGATGGTCAGGGCGGCGATGTGGCCCAGGACGCCACTGGCGGCCCAGATGGCCACCGTCCCGGGGAGCCGGCGCAGGGCGAGGGGGTGCACCGCCGCCAGCAGGAGGAAGAGGATCACGCCCCCCAGGAGCCAGGCGACGGCGTACCAGGCTGTCCACAGCGCCAGGTGGCGGCGGCCGATGTGCCAGGCGATGGACGTTCCCCCTGTGAGGCGGCGCGCCAATCGGCGCACTACCCAGTCGACGCCGCGGTGGAGCAACCGGGGGGAAGCGATGCACGCCACGACGACGGCGGTGAGCACCGCCAGAGCGGGGCGGTAGGGGCGCAACAGGACGAGGTCGCTGGCCAGCACCAGGCTGCTCTGGAGCACGGCGAGCGCAGCGAGGAACAGCAGGACGGATTCGATCGCTGTGGCGAGATACGTCGTGGCCATGGGCACGCCGATCTCGTGGCACAGGTAGGTGCGGCCCGCGAGAAACCACAGCGGCGTGGGCAGCCGGCGCGCGAGCGAGGTGGTGAAAAAGATGCGCACGTCCTGGCGATAGTCATGGTGGGCGCCGAGCTGTCGCAGGATGCCGCCCCATACGAGCGCGGGGATCCCCGCGGCGATGGGGTAGAGGAGCAGCGCCGCGATGGCCATGCGGGCGTCGAGGCGCCAGGGGTAGCTGCGCAGGGCGTCCCAATTGCGGTAGACGGCGACGGCCACCAGCGCCGCCGAGGCGACGGCCACCGCGGCGATGGCCACACGGCGGACGAGGCGCGGGTTGAGGCGCCCGCGCAGGCCCTGGAGGGCACGAGGCAGCGGCCGCTCACCCATGACCTGCCCCCGGACGCTTGCGGGCGATGAACCCCAGGCCGTTGCTGAGGCTCAGGCCGAGGCGTTGGCTGAGGGCGAGGAGGACGCGCTTGGCGGTGGCGGCGCCGGGGAGCTCGAACGTGCTGATGACCTCCAGACCGTGGCGCTCGAGGGCCATACGCAGCGTGCGCCGCGTAAAGTAGACGAGGTGCTCGACGGGATCGTACTGGTGCCACCGCGCGCCGCGGAGGCGCGCGCCGAGCCCTCCGGCGTTGGGCGCGTGCACGGCGATCAGGCCCTGTG
>DUUT01000097.1 GCA_012841405.1 Chloroflexota bacterium | reverse complement strand
GCGCCGTGCGGCGGGTCTCTCCCGTCGACCCGATCGTAGCGAGAGACTTGAGCTGCGCGCGAGTGCTGCCCTCGTCGGCCATCCTCCCATTCAGGCCTCTCGTGCGGGGACCGGGAGTCAGCCCGCGCAGGCGGGCTTGGCGATGGGAGCGCCGAGCGTCTGCTGGTGCCCCTCACCCCTGCCCCTCTCCCTGCCGCGTGCGGGGAGAGGGGGCGCGTCGTGTGACGCCGCCGGATGAATTGACACGCCCTGTCCCCTGTGCTATGATGCCCGCAGAGAGGTGGGGGAGCTGCCGATGAACCGCAACACCGAGATCATGCGAAGCAAGAGTGGCCAGAGCGGGGTCGCACGAGCGGCGTGTGTGGCGGTGGTTTCGGCCATCCATCTCCATAGACGGTAGGTGAGTGTTTGCCCTGCGCCGAAGCAGAGTAAACCGGCTCACCGCAAAAGACCTGTTCTCTGGAACTGGTCTTTTTTGTTGCCCGAAGGAACCTGCCCATGACGAGTGACACGCGCTTCCAGGCACGGCAGTTGCCCCACGGCTTGGCGGATCTGTTCTACGAGCAGGCCGCCATCAAAACCGAGCTGGAGTCTCGCCTGCAGGATACGTTCCGCGGCTGGGGCTATCAGCGCATCATCACGCCGACGTTCGAGTACGATACCACCCTCTCGACGGAGGCCAGCCCCCAGCTCGCCGAAGAGATGTACCGCCTCATCGACCGCGAGGGGCGCATTCTGGCGCTGCGCCCCGATATGACCGTTCCCACGGCGCGCGTCGTGGGCACCCGGCTGTACGATCAGACGCTGCCGCTGCGGTTCTACTATGTGGGCAGCGTCTTTCGCTACGACGAGGAGCCCCAGGCCGGGCGGCGGCGCGAGTTCACCCAGGCGGGGATCGAGCTGGTGGGCGCAGGGACACCCGAGGCCGATGCCGAGGTTGTGGCGGTGGCCATCGGCGCCCTCGAGGCCATGGAGGTGCCCCGCTTTCAGATCAACCTGGGGCAGGTGGGCTTTCTCAAGGCGATTCTCGCCGACGCCGGCGGCGGGATCCGCTTGGAGAACGGCGACTTGCGCCGGGTCGAGGCGGCGGTGCATCGCAAGAACGATCGCGCCTTGCGCGATATCCTCGATGAGCTGCATATCACGGGGCGCACCGCCGACGCTGTGGCCGCTATCCCCTACCTGTGCGGCGATGTCGCGGTGCTCGACGAGGCGCGGCACCTGGCGACTAACGCCGAGGCGACGGCCGCCGTGGAGCGGCTGGCGGCGGTGTACGAGCTGCTCGACCGCGCGGGGGTGGCCGATCGCGTGAGCCTCGATCTCGGTGAGGTGCGCAGCATGGCCTACTACACCGGCATTAGCTTTCATGGCTATGCCGCCGGGCTGGGGTTCGACGTCTGTAGTGGCGGTCGCTACGACGGGTTGATATCCCACTTTGGCGCGGATCTGCCGGCGGTCGGTTTTGCCCTCGGCGTGGAGCGGTGTATGCTCGTGGCGCAGGTACAGTGCTCCGTCGCGCCACAGGTGGTGGTGCAGGGGAGCGCCAACGCCGCCGCGCATCACCTGGCAGCGCTCGCCCGCGCGCGCGGGCTGCGGGTCGAGATGGACGTCATGGGCCGGACGGGCGATGCCCTCATCGCCTATGGCCGTGAGCGCGGTGCGCGCTACATCATCACCCCCCTGACGGATGGCCGCTACCGCCTCATTGCGACCGACGGTGAGCGCACGCTGCGCCGCGGTGCGTTGGAGAAGGAGATCGCCACATGGATTCCCTGATCGTCGCCCTGCCCAAGGGGCGCATGCAGGACGATGCCCTGGACCTCTTTGCTGCTGCCGGCTACCCCTGCGATCCCGAGGCCACGGCCGGGCGCAAGCTCGTATTCACCGATGCCCGCGGTGCCTTTCGCTTTATCCTCGCCAAGCCCGCCGACGTGCCCACCTATGTCGAGTACGGTGCGGCGGATCTGGGGATCGTGGGGCAGGACGTGCTGCGCGAGGCGAACCGCGATCTGTACGAGCCGCTCGGGCTCGGTTTCGGGCGGTGCCGGCTCGTCCTGGCAGGCCCCGCTGCGGCGCGGGAGCGCGACCTGCGCCTCGATACCGGCGTGCGTATCGCCAGCAAGTACCCGCGGCTGGCGCGCGAGTTCTTGCAGCAGCGGGGTCTGGCCGCGGAGATCATCCCGTTGAACGGCTCCGTCGAGCTGGCGCCCGCCGTGGGGCTTGCGGACCTGCTCATCGACCTCGTCGACACCGGTCGCACGCTCCGCGAGAACGGGCTGGTCATCCTCGCGACCATCATGGAATCGCAGGCTACGCTGGTGGTCAACCGCGCCAGCCATCGCCTGCGCTATGCGGCGATGCGCGACATTCTCGACCGTCTGGCGGCAGAGGTCGCCCGTCGCCAGAATGTAGCGGAGGTGCGCTGATGGAGCGCTCGCAGCAACAGGCGGAACTCGGTCTACGCATCGCGTACGGCGCCGAGGAGGCGCAGCGCACCATCCTATGTCGGCAACCCCTCGATGAGTACGAGGCGCCGCCATCGCTGGCGGCCGGCATCCGGGAGATCTTTGGCGAGGCGCTGACCCCCGATCAGGTGGTGGAGCGCATCCTCGCGGACGTGCGGGCGCGGGGCGACGCCGCCGTCCTCGACTACTGCCGGCGCATCGATGGGGCCGATCTCGCTGCCCTGCGCGTGCCCGAGGAGCGCATCGCGGCGGCGTGGGACGCCACCCGCCCCGCGCTGCGGGAGGCGCTGGAGCTCGCCGCGGAGCGCATCGCGGCCTTTCACCGGCGGCAGCCGCGCAACGGGTGGCTCGAATGGGATGAGGACGGGGGGGCCCTGGGGCAGATGGTGCGGCCGCTGGCCCGGGTGGGCATCTATGCCCCCAATGGCACGGCGCCCTACCCCTCCTCGCTGCTCATGGCCGCCATCCCGGCACGGGTGGCGGGCGTGGAGGAGGTGGCGGTGGCGACCCCGCCGCGGAACGGGCAGCTGAACGACACGATTCTGGCCGCCGCCCACGTCGCCGGGGTGCGCGAGGTCTATGCCATGGGGGGCGCCCAGGCGATCGCCGCCCTGGCCTATGGCACCGAGTCAGTGCCGCGCGTCGACAAGATCCTCGGCCCGGGGAACATCTTTGTCGTGCTCGCCAAGCGCCGCGTGTTCGGCGCCGTAGATATCGACCAACTCCCCGGCCCGACCGAGACGCTGCTCGTGGCCGATGGTAGTGCCGACGCCACCCTGGTGGCCGCGGACATGATCGCCCAGGCAGAGCACGACCCGCTGGCCTCGGCGCTGCTCATTACCACCTCCGAGGCCCTGGCGCACCGCGTGCGCGACGAGGTCACGCGCCAGCTCGCATCCCTCGCGCGGCGCGAGACCATCGTCGCCTCCCTCACGGCGCGTGGCGGCATCGCCGTGGTGGACGATCTCGACACGGCCATCGCGCTGGCCAACGCCTATGCTCCGGAGCACCTCTGCCTGCTCACCGCCGATCCCTGGAGCCTCGTGGGGCGCGTGCGGAACGCCGGTGGCGTCTTTGTGGGCGAGTACGCCTCCGAGGCGCTGGGGGACTATGTCGTGGGGCCGAGCCACATCATGCCCACCGGACAGACGGCGCGCTTTTCCTCGCCCATCAACGTGTGGGATTTCGTCAAGATCACTAGCGTGTTCGGCGTGGGCGCGGCGACGGCGCGCCGGGTGAGCGCTGCCGGCGTGACGTTGGCCGAAGAGGAGGGGCTGACGGGGCATGCCCGTGCCATGCGCCTGCGCTTGGAGTACCTGAACGGAAGGGAGGCTCGCTGATGGCTACGTTGCGGCGACCGATCAACGCGACCCCACCCTTCGACCCGTCCGCGCTCGTCGGGCGGCGCATCGAAGAGCTGGAGGAGTATGCCCCCGAGACGATGGAGGAGATGGCCCAGCGCCTGGGCCTCCCCGTGGGGCAGCTCATCAAGCTCGATGCGAACGAGAACCCCTACGGGCCGACGCGCCGCACCATGGCGCTGCTCAACGGCTTTAGCGAGTTTCACCGCTACCCCGATGCCGTGAGCCGGCGGCTGCGCGAGGCCATCGGCGAGTACCTCGATGTGGATCCCGATCGCGTCGTGGTGGGCAACGGCTCGGACGAGTTGATCGACCTCATCATGCGCCTGTTCCGGCCATCGCCGCTGGGCGGCGGGATCGCGCAGGTCATCGACTGCCCCCCCTCCTTCAGCATGTACGCGTTCTACGGCATCAGCCACGACTTGAGGGTGCGCCGCGTGCCACGGCGGGACGGGTTCCGGCTGGACCTGCGCGCCATCGAGGCGATGTGCGCGAGGGACCCGCAGCCGCGGCTGCTGTTCCTCGCCTCGCCGAACAACCCGGACGGCCAACTCCTCACGGACGCCGAGTTTGAGCGCCTCATAGAGCTTCCCGTCGTCATGGTGCTGGACGAGGCCTACGTCGAGTTTGCCAACGCCTCGCGGGTGAGCCTCACCGCCACATACGATAACCTCATCGTCCTGCGCACCTTTAGCAAGTGGGCCGGGCTGGCGGGCCTACGGGTCGGGTACGGCGTCTTTCCCGAGGCGTTGATGCCGGCTCTGTGGAAGCTGAAATCGCCCTACAACGTGAACGTCCTGGCGCAAGCGGCGGCTCTCAGCACCCTGGAGGACCTCGAGGAGGCCCAGGCCACCGTCGCCCGCATCGTCGCCGAGCGGGAAAAGCTCGCCGCCAAGCTGCGCGAGTTCTCCTTCCTGCGCGTCATCGACAGCCAGGCGAACTTTCTCCTCTGTCGCGTGCGGGGCGTCTCGATCAACACCGTGCGCCGCGCGGTGGAGAAACGTGGCATCATCCTGCGGTACTATGGCGGCGACATGCAGGATTACGTGCGGATCACCGTCGGTACGGCGATGCAGAACGAGTCGCTCCTGGTGGCGCTGCGTTCTGTCTAGGTTCCAAGGAGGCCTATCATGACCACCGATCGCACCGCCGAGGTTACGCGCGCCACCGCCGAGACCGACATCCGCCTGCGTCTGAACGTGGATGGGACGGGCGAGCATCGCATCGCGACGGGCGTCCCCTTTCTCGATCACATGCTGGCCCACGTGGCGGTCCATGCGCCGCTGGACCTGGAGGTGACGTGCACGGGGGATACGCACATCGACGCGCACCACTCGGTGGAGGACGTGGGCATCGTCCTCGGGCAGGCGCTGCGACAGGCACTGGGCGACAAGGCCGGCATTACGCGCTATGGGCAGCGGATTCTGCCCATGGACGAGGCCTTGGTGCTGGTGGCCCTCGACTTTTCGGGGCGCCCCTTCCTGGCCTACGAGGCCGCGATTCCGGCGGCCACCGTGGGGTCTTTTGACACCGAGCTGGTGCCCGAGTTCCTCCGCGCGTTGGCCACCCACGCCGGGCTGACGCTCCACGTGCGCCGGCTGGCCGGCGAGAACAGCCATCACCTCATCGAGGCGATGTTCAAGGCGCTGGGCCGCGCCCTCGGCGAGGCGGTGCGCCGTGATGCGCGGCGCCGTGACGTCCCTTCGACCAAGGGGGTGCTCTGAGATGCTCACCATCGTCGACTATGGCGTGACGAACGTGCGCCGCGTCGCGCAGGCCTTTTACCGCCTCGGGATCGCGCTGCGCGTTGCCGCTGAGCCGGACGCCGTCCGCCAGGCGCGTGCCATCGTGCTGCCCGGCGCGGGCACCTTTGACGAGGACATCGCGCGCCTCCGCGCCCTAGGGCTGGAGGCGCCCCTCTATGACGCCGCGCAGAACGGCGTGCCGCTCCTGGGCATCGGCCTCGGTATGCAGCTCCTGTTCGAGGTGCGCGAGGCGATGGATGAGCAGCGCGGGCTCGGCATCCTCCAGGGGCGCGTGCAGCGCTTCCCTCCGGGGCTGCCGGCCCTCCACATGGGGTGGAACCAGATCCAGCAGGTGCGCCCGTCGCCCCTGTGGCGCGATGTCGCCAACCAGCGCTATGCCTACTTTGTGCACACGGACCACGTCGAACCCCGCGATCCGGATATCGTCGTGGGCACCACCGACTATGGCGGTGAGTTCGCCTCGGTGGTGGCGCAGGGCAACGTGTTCGGCCTCCAGTGCCACCCGGAAAAGAGCCAGGACGTGGGTCGCGCCCTCCTGCGCAACTTTGCGCTGGCGGCGGGTCTGACGGAGGGGGGCGCATGATCGTCTATCCCGCCATTGACATGCGCGGCGGGCGCTGTGTCCGCTTGCGCCAGGGCGATTTCGGCGCCGAGACGGTGTTCGCCAACGATCCTGCAGAGGCGGCGCGCCGCTGGGTGGATGACGGCGCCGCGTGGCTCCACGTGGTGAACCTCGACGGGGCCCTCGGTGCGCCGGGGGCCAGCGCCGACAATCTGGCCGCGCTAGAGCGCATCCTGCGCGTCGCACCGGTGCCGGTGCAGTTCGGCGGGGGCGTGCGCTCTCTGGACGACGTCGCCCGCCTCCTCGATCTGGGCGTGGCGCGCGTCATCCTGGGCACGGTCGCGGTGCGGCGCCCCGAGGTGGTCGCCGAGGCTGTGGCGCGCCACGGCGCCGAGCGCGTGGCCGTGGGCATCGATGCGCGGGATGGGCGCGTGACGGTGCAGGGGTGGACCGAGACCGCCGCGGTGACGGCGACGGACCTGGCGCGGCGCGTGGCAGAGCAGGGCGTGCGCCACGTCGTGTACACCGACGTGCGGCACGATGGGATGCTGGTGGGCGTCAACGTCGCGGCCACCGCCGCGTTGGCGCAGGCGTCGGGGTTGCAGGTGATCGCCTCCGGCGGTGTGGCGTCGCTGGACGATGTGCGCGCCCTCCGCGCGCGGGCGGAGGACGGCATTGCCGGGGTGATCATTGGCATGGCGCTCTACCGGGGGGCGTTCAGCCTCCCCGATGCCATCGCGGCGGCGCGCTGCGGCGCATGAGGCGCGGCGCGCGTGCGCAGCGCTCCCGATGAGGGATCCTTCGGAGAAGGAAGGAGACGAGCATGCTAGCCAAGCGGGTGGTACCCTGCCTTGACGTGATGAATGGGCGCGTCGTCAAGGGGGTCAACTTTGAGGGCTTGCGCGACGCGGGTGACCCGGTCGAGCACGCCACCGTCTATAGCCGGGAGCGCGCCGATGAGCTCGTGTTCCTGGACATCACTGCCTCCACCGAGGGGCGCGACATCGTGGTGGACATGGTGCGGCGCGTGGCGGACGCCATCGACATCCCCTTCACCGTGGGGGGCGGCCTGCGCACCGTGGAGGATCTGCACCGCGTCCTGCTGGCGGGTGCCGACAAGGTCTCGATCAACAGCGCCGCGGTGCGCACGCCGGAGCTGATCGACGAGGGCGCCCGACGCTTTGGGCCGCAGTGCATCGTCGTGGCCATCGACGTCAAGCGCGACGCGGAGGGTGGCTATGGCGTCTATATCCACGGCGGGCGCGAGTCCACCGGCAAGGAGGCCGTGGCCTGGGCGCGGGAGGTCGAGGCGCGCGGGGCCGGCGAGATCCTGCTGACCAGCATGGACCGCGACGGCACCCAGGACGGCTATGACATCGCCATCACCCGCGAGGTCGCGACGGCGGTCGACATACCCGTGATCGCCTCGGGTGGGGCGGGCACGGTGGAGCACTTTTACGAGGCGCTGACCTTTGGTGGCGCCAGCGCGGCGCTTGCCGCGTCGCTGTTTCACTTTCGCACGCTCACCATTATGGACGTCAAGAACTATCTCGCCGATCGGGGGGTGCCGGTGCGGCGGTAGGCCCGCCAGGCATCGAGTGGCGTGACGCGAACATGCCGCGCCTCCGTGTGAGGGAGTGTAGAGGAATGCCCGATTACCGACCCGTCCATCCGGGGGACCTCGCCTGGGATGCGCACGGCCTCGTGCCGGCCGTGGTGCAGGATGCCCGCACCGCGGAGGTGCTGATGGTGGCCTATATGAACCGCGAGGCGCTCGAGCGCTGCCTCGCCAGCGGCGAAGCCTGGTTTTGGAGCCGCAGCCGCCGTGCCCTGTGGCACAAGGGCGAAACCTCGGGCAACGTGCAGCGCATCCGCGAGATACGCGTCGACTGCGACGCCGACACGCTGCTGCTGCGCGTCGACCCGGCGGGCCCCGCCTGCCACACCGGCGAACGGACCTGTTTCTATCGCGCCCTCGCGGCGCCGCGAGAGGAGTGACCATCATGAGCGACGTCATCGCGGCTCTCACCACGACCATTCAGGATCGCATCGCCCATCCCCGTGAGGGCTCGTACACCAACCGCCTGCTCGCCGCCGGCAAGGCCGAGATGCTGAAAAAGGTCGGTGAGGAGGCCACCGAGGTGGTCGTGGCGGGGGCCATAGAGAGCAAGGAGCGCCTGGTGTACGAAACGGCCGATCTGCTCTACCATCTGCTGGTGCTGTTGTCGTCCCAAGGGCTCACCTGGGCCGACATCGAGGCCGAGTTGGCCCGCCGGTTCAAGTAGGGTGCCCTGCGAGGAGTAGGCAAAGGACGCGCATGAGCACGACGCCAGCTCTCACCGACCTAGGCGCCATCGAGGCGATCCTGTTCGATCTCGACGGCACCCTCGTTGGCACGGATAACCGTTGGGCGCGGCAGCTGGGCGAGCGCCTGGCCTTCTTGCAGCGGTTGAACGGACGCCTCGACACGAACCGCCTAAGCCGCGACCTCGTCATGGCCATTGAGGGGCCGTCGAACTATGCCGTGTCCACCGTCGAGCGCCTCGGCCTCGAGCGGATGATCCGCGGCCTCGCCGATCGCGTGCGCCGCTCCAAGGGGGTCGCCGTGCGCGGGGCATCGGTGCTCTTGGAGGGCACCCACGAGTTGCTGGCCTCCCTCGAGGGGCGCTATCGCCTGGCCATCGTGACGACGCGCGCCCGGCCCGAGGCGCTCTCCTTCCTCGATCAGCAGGGGATCGCGCACCACTTTCCGGTGGTGGTGACGCGCCAGGATGTGTGGTGGATGAAGCCGCATCCCGCCCCCGTGCGGCGGGCGGCGCAGCTCCTACAGGTGTGCCCATCGCGCTGCGTGATGGTGGGCGATACGACGATGGACGTGCGCGCGGCGCGGCGCGCCGGAGCAGTGGCCGTGGGGGTGCTCTCTGGCGTTGCCGAGCGCGATGAGCTCCAGCGCGCGGGGGCGCACCTGATCCTCGATCGCGCTGTCGAGCTGCTGGCCTGCCTGCCTCCGAGGGGCTAACGGGCGCTCGGCGCGTGGTGAGCGTGCGTACGGAACAACACCGCGGGGGAGCCCCATTGGGGCTCCCCCGCGTTTCGCTCGTGTACTGTGGCGCGGGATGGTGCGCCGCCTCAGCGACTCGCGGCGGCCTCAGTCGCCGGCTGAAGCCTCTTCCGAGGCGATCTCGTCGGCGACGAGGGGGAACAGCTTGTCCGGGCTCTCGAGCCGGTCGAGGTAGAGGATGCCGTCCAGGTGGTCCAGCTCGTGCTGGAAGGCCTGCGCCAGCAACCCCTCGCCGCGATAGCGCACGGGCTTGCCCTGCAGATCCTGCCCCTTGATGGTGACCTGGGTGGCGCGCTTGACGAGGCCGCGATAGCCGGGCACCGATAGGCAGCCCTCCTCCATCTCTTCCTCGCCCCGCCGCTTGACGATTTCGGGGTTCACCAGCACGTAGCGCTTCGCCGGTGTGACCTCGCGGTCGCCCTCGTCGTACTCGGGCGGCATCTCGATGACAAAGATGCGCTGCATCACCCCGATCTGGGGCGCCGCCAGCCCCAGCCCGTTGACGGCGTGCATGGAATCGAACATGTCCGCGACGAGCGCCTTGAGACTGTCGCCAAAGCGGGTAACCTTTTTCGATTTCGTGCGGAGGCGCGGGTCCTCCGCGGTGACGATGGGCCTAACCGCCATTTCCTACTCTCCATTGGGTACAAGTGGGAGCGCGTCACCCGACCGCGGCGACGACGGCGCGCCGCCCACGGTGGGCGTGGCGCTCTCCCAATGGGTTGATTATAGGTGGTCGCCGCCCGAGTGTCAACCATTCCCGAGTGTTGCCCTCCGCTTTAGCGAATTGCCGCCCCCCTTGTCCCCGCTTATAATGGGGCCAAGACTGAGGGAGGGGGCATGCCAGACCGAGTTTCGGTGATCGCCACGGTCTATAACGAGTCGGCGTCGATCGACGCCCTGATCGACTCGCTACGGTGCCAGACGCGCCGCCCGGATGAGATCGTCATCGTGGACGGCGGCTCGAGCGACGACACGCTGGCGCGCCTGGAGCGCCAGCGCCAACGCGGTGATCTCCCCCTGCGCGTCTGGGCGCTGCCCGGGTGCAACATCTCTGCTGGGCGTAACGCCGCCATCGCCGCCGCGCAGGGCCCCATCATCGCCGTCGTTGACGCGGGCGTGCGCCTGGAGGATGACTGGCTGGAGACGATCATCCGCCCCTTTGCGGCGGCCTCCCCCCCGGACGTCGTCAGTGGCTTTTTCGTCGCCGATCCCCACACCCTCTTTGAGCGGGCGTTGGGCGCGGCGACGCTCCCCCGGCTCGACGAGATCAACCCCGCGACCTTTGCGCCGTCCTCGCGCTCCGTGGCCTTTCGCCGCAGCGCCTGGGAGGCGGTCGGGGGGTACCCCGAGTGGCTCGACTACTGCGAGGATCTGGCCTTTGACTTTCTCCTGCGCGATGCGGGCTGCCGATTCGTCATGCAGCCCGATGCGCTGGTGCACTTTCGCCCGCGCCCCACGCTGCGCGCCTTCTTTTGGCAGTACTATCGCTACGCCCGCGGTGACGGCAAGGCCAACCTGTGGCTGGTGCGCCACCTCATACGCTACGGCACCTACCTGGTGGGCTTTCCCGCGCTCATTGTCCTCGGGATGGTGCATCACCGCGCGTGGTACCTCGTGGCGCTGGCCGGCCTGGGCGCCTTGCTGCGCACGCCCCTGCGCCGACTGGTACCGCACCTCCGCGACCTCTCGTGGGGCGAGCGGCTGGCGGCGCTGGCCTGGCTGCCGGTGATTCGCCTTACGGGCGACGTGGCCAAGATGATCGGCTATCCCGTGGGCTGGTGGTGGCGCCTGCGCCATGCCCCCACGAACACCTGGGCGCGGCGCTGGCTCTAGCCAGATCGGGCGCGGGGGTGGCAAGGCCGCCAGGCGATTGGCCTGCCCGCCGCTCGATGGTACAATAGGCTACTCACGGACAGGGTGGGAGGGTCCGGTGCTCGATCTGGGGATCGTTATCGTCAACTACAACACGCGTGATCTCCTGGGCGATTGCTTGCAGTCTCTTCCCGAAGCGTGCCGTGGTCTGCGGCAGCGTACCATCGTGGTGGACAACAACTCGTCCGATGGCAGCGCCGCGTTCGTGCGCACCGCGTTCCCCGCGGTGACGCTCCTCGAGCCGGGGCGCAACGGTGGTTACGCCTTTGCTAACAACATCGGTCTGCGCGCCCTGGGCTTTGGTGATGGCGTCGAGGAGCCTCCCCGCTACGTGCTGCTGCTGAACCCCGACACGGTGGTCCCGCCCGATGGGCTGACGCGCATGGTGGCGTTCCTCGATGCCAACCCCGATGTGGGCGTCGTTGGGCCCAAGTTGGTGCGGCAAGATGGTGCCTTCGATCGTGCCTGCCGCCGGAGCTTTCCGACGCCCGAGGTCTCGTTCTATCGCCTGACGGGTCTCAGCCGCCTCTTTCCCCGCAGCCGGCGCTTTGGGCGCTACAACCTGAGCTACCTGAGTGTCGACGAGCAGGCCGACGTGGATGCCGTGGTCGGCGCCTTTATGCTCATGCGGCGCGAGGCGCTCCAGGGGGCGGGCCTTCTCGACGAGACCTTTTTCATGTACGGGGAAGACCTCGACCTGTGCTACCGCATCAAGGCGCTCGGCTGGCGGGTGGTGTACAACCCCAGTGTCGTCGTGTTGCACATCAAGGGCGCGGCCAGCCGCCAGGCCAGCCGGCGCTCCATCGAGGCGTTCTATGACGCCATGCGCATCTTTCACGACAAGCACTATCGCGCGCAGCACACCTTGGTGGTGAACGGCTTGGTCGATCTCGGTATTGGCCTCATGCGGGCCGTTGCGTTGCTGAGGGACCGCCTGCGCCCCAAGGGGCGCAAGCGCGTGGCATCGGCGTAGGCGGAGCGATGTCAAAGAGGGCGCGCGTTCTCCTCTCGTTGCTAACCGTGGCCGTGGACGCCTGGATGGCCGTCCTGGCCCTCTACCTGGCGCATCGGTTGCGGGCCGCGGTGCCCATCCCCACCGCCCTCGTGCTGGGCCCCTTCATCAGCTATCTCGACCTCGTAGCCCTCCAGGTGCTGACCCTCATCCCGACGATGTTCTTTATGCGGCTGTACCATCGGCGGCGCGGGGGCTCGCGCATCGACCTATTCTACGCCATCCTGTCGTCGGTCTCGATCGCTACGGTGATCGCCACCTCCCTCAGCTATCTCACCCGCCAGGGCGATCGCGAGCTGACCCGTGGGCTCATCCTCTACAACTGGGCGCTGACGGTTTTGCTCGTCACCCTGGGGCGCGTACTCGTGGGCGTGCTGCAGCGCTACGTCCAGAGCCGCAACCCCGACCCGATGCTGCTGGTGGGCACGGGCGAGGTGGCACGCATGATCCACCAGAAGACGATCCAGTCACCCCACCTGGGCTATCGCGTCATCGGGTTTGTTAACGGCGACGAGGGGGAAGGCGAGATCGCTGGGGTGCCGGTATTGGGGTCTCAGAGCGACCTGGGGCGCATCCTGGCAGAGAACGATGTGGAGGACGTGGTCATCGCCCTGCCCGAGGCGACGCATGATCAGCTCCTCGACATGATCTCTATCTGCGAGACACACCATGCCTCGGTGCGCATCTTTCCGGACCTGTTCCAGATCATCGCCTCGGAGCTGACCATCGGTGATCTGGACGGCCTGCCGCTCCTGGCGGTGCGCGATGTCGCCCTGCGCGGCTGGAAGCTGACTCTCAAGCGCACGATGGACATCGTGGTCAGTGCCGCCGGGCTGACGGTGCTCTCGCCCTTTATGCTGCTGACGGCGCTGCTCATCAAGCTCACCTCGCCGGGGCCCGTGTTCTATGCCCAGGAGCGCGTGGGGCTCGACGGGCGACCGTTCCCGATGCTCAAGTTCCGGTCGATGCGCGTCGACGCCGAGAGCAGCACCGGCCCGGTGTGGGCCACCCCGGACGACCCCCGGCGTACCGCCCTGGGCACCTTTTTGCGCAAGACGTCGATCGATGAGCTGCCGCAGCTCATCAACGTGCTCATCGGTGACATGAGCCTCGTGGGGCCGCGCCCCGAGCGGCCGGTGTTCGTCGAGCAGTTCAAACAGGTGGTGCCGCGCTACATGGAGCGCCACCAGGAAAAGGCCGGTATGACCGGCTGGGCGCAGGTGAATGGCCTGCGCGGCGATACCTCTATCGTCGAGCGCACCAAGTACGACCTGTACTATATCGAGAACTGGTCGTTGCTGTTCGACATCAAGATCCTCGTGCGTACTATCCTCAACGCCTTTCGCGGCGACCGCAACGCCTACTGAGTGCCCCGGTAGCGGCCGATGGCCGGCGCCGGTTACGCCGTCAGCCGCTTGGCAAAGGCATCGCAGGCCTCGAACACGCGCGCCAGATCCGCATCGGTGTGCGCGGTGGAGAGGGCGCCGAGGCCGTGGACCACGTTGATGCCGTGGAGGAGCAGGCCCAGCTTGAGCCCCTCCTCGCGTAACCGCACATCGCTGAGTCGCGGGTCGGTCATGTCCTCGGCGGATTGCGGGTGCATGTCGTCGCGCCGCGGGAAGTAGATGGCGGCCAGCGAGCCGCCGCCGATGGCGTCGTTGGGGTGGCCCGTGCAGCGCGCCAGCACGCCGCGATCGGCAAAGACCTTCTCGATCCCCTGGCGCAGCGCCGCGCCCCGGGCGGCGAGGGCCGGGTAGAGGGTATCCTCGTGGTCGCGCAGGTACGCGATCATGGCCTGGCCAGCGACGAGGGTCAGCGGATGGGCGGAGTAGGTACCACCGTTGAACCACACGCGGTTCTTGGCCCCTTTGCCCGCGACCGCCATGACCTCGGCGCGGCCCGCCACCGCCGCGAGGGGCATCCCCCCACCGACGATCTTGCCAAAGGTCGAGAGGTCGGGCTGCACACCGTACAGGCGCTGCACGCCGCCGGCGCAGAAGCGGAACCCCGTGATCACCTCGTCGAGGATGAGGAGCGCCCCGTACTGCGTGGTGAGCTGCCGCGCCGCGTCCATAAAGAGGCGGCTGGCGGCGATGAACCCGGCGCCACCCAGGCAGGGCTCAAAGATGAGGCAGGCGATGCGGTCTCCCAGGGAACGAAAGATCTTGTGCAGCGTGTCGACATCGTTGAACGGCGTGACGACGATCTCGTCAGCCGTGGCCTCGGGCACGCCGGCGGAATCGACGGCGTCAAAGCCGCTGGCGCCACGATCGACCCCCTTGAGGGCCATGGGGTTGGCGCCATGCCACCCCCCGGTGATCTTGACCACCAAGCGGCGCCCCGTGTATCCCCGCGCCAGCATGATGGCGTACATCGTCGCCAGGGTGCCGGCGGTGGTCAGGCGCACGCGCTCTGCGCCCGTCGTCTCGGCCAGTAGCCGCGCGAACTCGGTCTCGCGCTCCTCGAACATGCCCGTCTGCAGCCCGGCCCCGTGCTGTAACGAGTCCACGAGGGCATCGCGGATCAGCCCGGGATTGTGGCCCAGGATGTTGGCATAGTGCCCCTGCCAAAAATCCACCAGGCGGTGCCCCTCCAGCGTGGTGATGTAGGCACCCTCCGCCTCGCGCACATAGAACGGGTAGGGCTCAAAGGCGCGGGCGCCGTGGCTACCGCCGTCGATGAGCACGGTGGTGGCGCGCGCGTGGGCGCCCTTGGATGCGGGGAATCGAGCCTCGTACTCGGCGCGCAACGCGGCGAGCAGGCGCTCGTGGCGGTAGGTATCGGTACTCACGGTGGGTCCTCCTCGTCCGCTCAGGGTCGTGCGCGGCTCAGTCTACCAACATATCGCGGCGCCGCCAAAGGCGCGCGTGGGCGTGTGCCGGGCGCTGGCGACGCAGCGGGCTGCCTAGGAGGCACGCGCCATGCGCGGGCGGGAGCGGACCCTATCGAGGTAGCGCGCTAGGCGGCGGATGCCCTCGCCGAGCTCTGCGTCGCCGGCGCAGAGGGAGAGGCGCACATAGTGGTCACAGAGGGAGCCAAAGCTGCAGCCCGGCCCCACGGCTACGTGCTCTGCCTCGAGCAATCCCTGGGAGAAGGTCAGCGCGTCGTGGGGCTGGTCCGCGATGTCGACGAGCATGTAAAAGGCTCCGTGGGGATAGGAGACGTCGAGCTCGCCGGCGCGCGCCTCGTTCACGGCGAGGTCGCGGCGGCGCCGATAGTGGCTGCGCATCGCCTCCACGCAATCCTGTGGGCCGAGGAGGGCGGCCACGGCGGCGTGTTGCGCCACCGTATTCACACAGGAGACGAGGGGCTCCTGGATCTTGGTCATAGCAGCGATGATCTCGTGGCTCGCCACCGCATAGCCCACGCGCCAGCCGGTCATGGAATAGGTCTTGGAGGTGGTAAAGATGGAAATCACCCGGCCCTCCGTATCCCACTGCGCCGGGCTTACGTGCTCGCCCTCAAAGACGAGGCGGTCATAAGTCTCATCGGAGATGAGGTAGAGGTCGTGGCGCTGGCAGAAGGCGAGGCACCGCTGCAGCACCGCCTCGGAATAGACCGCGCCGGTGGGGTTGGAGGGGCTGTTGATGAGCATCGCCTTGGTGCGCGGCCCTACGAGGGCCTCCAGGGCGTCGAAATCGGGGGCGAAATCCTCTGCCGCCAGCGTGGGATAGGTCCGGCCGACACTGTGGAGGATGCCCGCCGCCATGGCAAAGTTGCCATAGCCGGGATTGGGGAGGAGGATCTCGTCACCCGGATCCAACAGCACCGTCATGGCGGCGAACACGGCTTCCATCGCCCCAACGGTGATGATGACGTTCTCGGGGCTGACGTGCAGGGCGTTCTCGCGGGCCAGCTTGACGGTGACGGCCTCGCGCAACGCCATCATGCCGGCGTTAGCCGTATACCCCGTGTACTCGTGGCGCGCGGCGCGCACCGCGGCCTCGATGATGTGGCTCGGCGTGGGAAAATCGGGCTGCCCGATCTCCAGGTGGATGGCATCGGGAAAGCGCGTGGCGCTGTCGAGCATGATGCGGATAGGGGACCTCTCGATGCCGCGGACACTACGAGAGAGCGCCTTTATCGTCGTCTCCTTGAGGCTGGCGGGCGGATACAGAAACGCGCCGCGAGACGAGATCCGGCCTCGTCGCACGGCGCTCTGGCATCGCGCAATCGCTCAGTACGGTGAGCACGAGTTGGCCGATCATAGCATCCCCCGTCCCGCTTGTCAATCGCCCAACGCCCCGTACGATCAGGGCATCATTTGGCACGCTCGCCGCGCAATGGTATAATCTCCGATGCTTGTCGGCGGGCCGCTCGCGGGCACGTTCCCTGTCCTGCGGACCTCGGTCGCCGGCATTTTCATTCCCTTTCTGCTCCTGACGGCACGTCGGGGGCAAACCCAGAGGAAGGAGGCAAGGCATTGCGCACCTACGAACTGATGATGATCGTTGAGCCCGAACTCGACGAAGAGGCGCTCGCCGCCGCGGTGGAGCGCGTCCAGCAGGTCATCACGACGAATGGCGGCTCGATCGTGAGCGTTGAGCAGATGGGCCGCCGCAAGCTGGCCTACCCCATCCAGCGGCGTCGTGAGGGGCACTATGTGCTCATGCACGCCAACCTGGAGCGTGAGACGATCAGCGAGCTCGAGCGCCACCTGCGGCTGTCGGAGGATGTGCTTCGTCATCTCCTCGTGCGCCTCGATGAGGTGGAGGAGGCGGTGGCCGAGGCGTCCGAAGAGGCACCGGTAGAGGCGCCTGCTCCCGAGACCCCAGAGGAAAGCTAGCCGGGCATCCCGCGGGCGGGCCGGGGAACGTGGCCCGTGCCGCGGATGGTGCGTTCCCGGTGACCACCGATTCAACAGGAGGCTATCTTGGCCGACAGCGATACCACGGTACGGACGGAACGGCCGAGCGCCGAGGAGAGGGGCACGGAGGCGCGCTCCTCCGAGCGAGACAGCCGCGCACCGAGCGGCGGTGAGCGCCGCCGGGCGTTCAGGCCGCGTCGGGGCGGGCCCCGGCGCCGCAACCGCGTGTGCCAGTTCTGCCTCGAGAAGGCGACGAGCATCGACTATAAGGACGTGTCACTGCTGCGGCAGTATGTCAACGAGCGTGGTCGCATCCTGCCCCGGAGGCGGACGGCTGCCTGCGCCAAGCACCAGCGCATGCTCTCGCGCGCCATCAAGCGCGCTCGCCACGTCGCCCTGCTGCCCTACACGGGCGAGCACGTGCGGTTGCAGGGATAAGCCCTGCTCCGCGCCCGCTGGCGTGATGCGCCATGGGGCGCGGTAACCCGCCAGAAGGTGCCATACGCACGGGGGTGTAGGAGGAGGTGTTCCTATGCCCCCGCGTTCTGTATGGGGCATCGATCTTTTAGAGGATTCTACATGGGCAGAAAACCCACGCAACCTGAAAAGGCCCTCACCCGCAAGCAGATCTCGCGGCGTGAACGGGAGCAGCGCTTGCGCTCACGCCTCATCCTCGGCGCCAGCGCCGTGCTGGTGCTGGTGGTCGCCATCCTCGGCTGGGGGCTGTACGACCAGTACGTGCTCCAGCCGCGGCGCCCGGTGGCCACGGTGCACGGCGAAGC
Source organism: Chloroflexota bacterium (assembly GCA_012841405.1). Classification (GTDB taxonomy): domain Bacteria; phylum Chloroflexota; class Anaerolineae; order UBA1429; family UBA1429; genus DUUT01. Next base: position 1,059 of record DUUT01000097.1, on the reverse strand, counting down.
GATCCCCCTGGCCGAGTACCAGCGCCTGGTGCGCTATCGCCGGTGGGACTACCGCAGCTACCTGGAGCAGCTGCAGGCGCAGCGGGCCCAACTTGCCGCCGCAGAGGAGGACCAGGCGTTCCTGCTGCAGTACATCGATCAGCAGGTGCAGCAGCTGCAGAACCAGCTGATGAACCTGCCCATCAGCGTGCTCGATGAGATGATCGACGATCGCCTCATCCGGCAGGAGAGCGCACGGCGCGGCATCACCGTGACCGCCGACGAGGTGCAGCAGCTCCTCGAGGAGCAGTTCGGCTATGACCGTGACCCCGAGCCGCCGACGCCGGCGCCGACCTCCGCGCTGCCCGAGGTGGCGCCCAGCGACGCCGTGACGGCCACGGCGACCCCCGAGCCCACGCCCACGCCCACCGTGGCGCCGATGACGGAGGAGGAGTTCGTCGAGCGCTCGACGGCCTGGTTCGACCTCGTGCGCGAGGCGACGGGCTTTACCGAGGCCGACGTGCGCGCCATGCTGGAGAGCTCACTCTACCGCACCAAGCTCGCGGAGGCGATAGAGGCGGAGGCACCCACCGTCGCCGAGCAGATCCACGCGCGCCACATCCTCGTGGCGACGGAGGAGGAGGCCAAGGACATCAATATGCGCCTGGCCGCCGGGGAGGATTTCGCCGCCCTGGCTGCCGAGCTGTCGCAGGATACGTCGAACAAGGACGACGGCGGCGACTTGGGCTGGTTCCCGCGTGGCCAGATGGTCGCGGCGTTCGACGAGGCGGCCTTTGCGCTGCACCCCGGTGAGATGAGCATCATCGAGACCGAGTTTGGCTTTCACGTCATCCGTGTCGATGAGCGAGACGACGCGCGACCGCTGGAGGGCTCGGCCCTCGCGCGCGCGCAGGACGCCTACTGGCAGGACTGGCTGGAGGCCCAACGCCGCTCGGAGGGTGTGGTGCGCCAGTGGGATTCGTCCCTGGTGCCCAAGGACCTGCCCACGCCTCGGCCAGGGCGCTAGGCCCCTCGGCGTAGAACCGATACGAGTCGCCCCGCGATGGGCACACCCATCGC